>CAYZHY010000165.1:0-7250 GCA_964477525.1 uncultured Geitlerinema sp.
CGCTCAGCACAAGGTCTCTTGCCAGTTTTTTGACGCTTCTACCGGAAGGGTCTAGCTTGTTGAGGTCGTGAACCACAGTAGCTGCCAGGATAATGCCTCGTTTGGATTCGGGAACGCCGGCAATTTGAGAAACTGTAAGTACAAATTGAGCGGCGGATGCTTCGGCAGAGCTCAGCACAAGGTCCAGGTGTTCGGCGAGGGTACGTCCTTGTCGGATGCCGTAT
Organism: uncultured Geitlerinema sp.; assembly: GCA_964477525.1. Taxonomy (GTDB): domain Bacteria; phylum Cyanobacteriota; class Cyanobacteriia; order Cyanobacteriales; family PCC-9228; genus PCC-9228. Next base: position 225 of record CAYZHY010000165.1, read on the forward strand.
TGTTGGTGGTTGGCATGTCGTTCGTATAGAAGGGGGCGAACGTCGCTAAAGTAGCGATCGCTGATGGTTTTGGGTGGGCGGTGAAATAACCGCTGTCGTTGTTTCATGGGACCTCTTTTGGGAAAGACATGGTTTGTGACGGTACAATCCTCGATCGAAGTGCGGTTTTTCGCTAAACTATACATAGAATAGCATATATCTTTATAAATGCAAGTACAAAATTGGGATGGCACGTAAAAAAGATACAATTACACTTTCAGTTCCCCCAGGAACCAAAGAAAAATTAGAAGACCTTGCCCGTCAGTTCCAAATTTTTTGGGGCAAAAGTCCCAGTCCTTCTGGTCTCATTGCTGCGATCGCGCAAAACGAGTTGGAAGTGGGAAAACCATTCGAGTTGAATGCCACCCAAGTGGCAGCACTGCAACAATCCATTTTCCTGCTACGAGATGCTGGGTATCTGGCAGAAGCGCAAACCCTTTCCAGCTTGTTATTGGCATGCGGTAATTTAGAACCTCCCATGCGGCAATCCATTCTCCAGCAGGTTCGCCAACCGGGAGAAGCCTGGCGCGATCGCATTGAGGAATACATTCAAAAACAGCAACCTTTTTACGTGCTTTATCGGAACGCCCAGGGGCAGGATTTGGCATTTACAGTACGCTATGGAGAAATTGTTTTTTGGGAAAAGAGATTTTATTTACAAATTTGGTGCGACGAAACGGAGGATGTTCGCGATACGGAGTTCCCAGAACTTCTCCATAACCGTTGTTTGCGCTTGGATAGGATTGAAACCGTTCTACCAACCAGTGGTGTGTGGCATCGCGAGGGTTTGGATTTTATTAAAGTGCAATTACAATTTTACGGGGGCATGGTCAAAGCCTACGAACCAAGGGCGAACGATCTGGAAGATTGTACGGTGGGAGAGGTACGCCAAGTTACCAGAAAGGTATCGAATCCCTTTTGGTTAATACGAGAGGTATCTCGCTACTGGGAGGATTGTATTATTGTGTCTCCCAAACAACTGCGCGATCGCTTTCTAGACAAAATCCAGCGGCTTTACCAACGCTACGAACAACTGAACGATTGAAGGGACCAACAAAAAATAAGGTGCGCTATCTTATATGCAGATAACGCACCTTCGGAGGTTGTTGCTACGAATCTCTCGATATCTTTTCAGATAGCTAGGTATTCACCCATTTGCGCTTTTCGCTTGCGCAGTTTCGTTAGGGCTTCCCGTTCGATTTGACGTACTCGTTCCCGGGAAATATTCAAGCGATCGCCAATTTTCGATAGAGTTAATGCCTTCCCATCTTCCAACCCAAACCGCAACGCCAAAACCTCTTTTTGCTGAGGCGTCAAATCCTGCATCAACTCCGTCAAATCTGATTTCAACGAAGACTGGGTGGCAAAATCTTCCGGGGAAGGTCCAGTATCTTCCAGCAATTCTCCCAATTCCGTATCTTGATTGTCTCCCACCCGCTGTTCCAAAGACAAAGGCTGGCGGGCGCGTTCCAAATATTCGCGAATTTGTTTGGGGTTTAAATCCAACTCCTCTGCTAGTTCGGATACAGTCGCTGCCCGACCCAAGTTTTGCGAGAGGTTGCGCTGGGCTTTTTTAATCTTGTTCAATTTTTCTGTAATGTGAATTGGCAGGCGAATGGTACGCCCTTTTTCAGCAATAGCGCGGGTAATTGCCTGACGAATCCACCAATAGGCGTAGGTAGAAAAGCGATATCCCTTTGTAGGGTCAAATTTTTCTACGCCCCGCTGCATGCCAATGGTTCCTTCCTGGATTAAATCCATCAAATCTACATTGCGTTTGATATATTTCTTCGCCACAGACACGACGAGGCGTAGGTTCGCCTCTACCATTTTTCGTTTGGCGTGTTCTCCACGCTGCAATTGCTTTTGCAACTGTTCGACAGATAGATCGGCGGCTGCCGCCCACTCTGACATAGTGGGTTCTTTTCCTTGAGATTCTGTTAGCTCTTTCTTGACTTCCTGCAATTGGTTGAATTTTTGCACTTGTTTTCCATAGTAAATTTCTTCCTCGTGGGTTAACAGAGGAACGCGACCAATTTCTCGCAGGTAGGCACGAACGGTATCTGTCGAGCTTCCAATGGTCTTCATATCCAAATTTCCTATGAATGAGGCGACTAAATAACGATTGGGAAAAATTTGTGATTCCATAACCTGCCCTTTTCCCCTTTAGGAAAATTTAAACGAAGGGGAATGCTACCAATTGAGTAGCAGCTAGATTGTGGAATCTAAGTGTTGAGTATGTACGACAGATTATGTGCTAGAACTTTTATAGAGAAATAAAAACGTCTCGAAACGTAGGTTCGCTTGAGAACGTTCTTTTCTAGCAGTTGCGATCGGTCGTTCAAATAACATGAACCCTGACCTCCACACTTGCCCTGAGCAACGCCGAAGGGCTTGCCCTAAGCTTGCTGAAGGAACGGCTGTCCTATGCTTCGACACCGCTCAGCACAAGTTCGTCAACGCGAATTGGAATCGGAATGTTCTGTTCTTGCAAGCGCTTTCGATCGGTGTAGCTAGCAAACAGCAAAAGGGTTGCGATTAGAAAAAGAGTTACAAAAATCACGATTTGTTACCTGGCTTAACGATCGACTTATTTGTACATCTGTTAAGAATTGTAACATTCTTTAGATTCCTCGCCTACTACTTTAACAATAAAAATGTTGTTTAACTACCCCCCCTTTTTTGAAAAGAGGGATCGCCCGGGTGTGGGAGTGTAGGTTCATGGGAGTGTAGGTTCATGGGGGCGCGTGTTCGTGGGAGATGAGTCGTACAAAATCCGTCTCACATAGACCACGAAATGTAGGAGCAATGCCCTTGGCTACAGAACTTGCGCTGAGCCCTGCCGAAGCGTCGGATTCCGTCTGCATGGGGAATATGGAATGAATGACGATTTCATGCTCAATCAAAAACCAAAAACCACAAAATTGAACCTTTTTATACCATTTCCTTAATAGTTTGCAAGAGATAATAGGGGTATTTTTGTAGGGGCGCTTAGCGAAGCGCCCCTACCAGGGAAATCGGGAAATTCCGAAAAATCATTGTTTTTCAGAAATAGTATTAGTTTTGAAAAGCTCCATCAAAGCTCGATCGGGAAAACGAAAGGGAAATTCCCACACTGATTAAATAGGGTTTTGAAAGTGCGGATTTTTTTTCTACAACAGGGCCGCCAAGCTCCCACGACCCCACTTGCCCTGAGCCTGCCGAAGGGTGCCCCAATACTGGTAAAAATAAAACAACCCCCCAAAATATTGGGGGTTGAGGGCAGAATGTATCTATGGAGTTGTATAGGTCTTGCCCTAAACCTGCCGAAGGGCTTGCCCTGAGCCTGCCGAAGGGTTAGAAATAATCTTGTAGTGCCTTGACATCCAAGGCCCGAGCTTTAACAGCGTGGATAGCGGCAGCAGTGGCTCTTGCTCCGGCAATGGTGGTAATTAAGGGAATTTTATACTCCAGAGCAGCACGACGAATCAAACGTCCTTCGGCTTGAGCATCCTCTCCAGAAGGCGTATTGATAATCAACTGCAACCACTGGTTTTTAATCCAATCCAAAACATTGGGACGACCTTCATAGAGTTTAAACACCAAGTCGATATCCAACTGGTGGCTGAGAGATTGTAATTCGGGAGCTTCCCATAAAAACTTCCGGGTGCCAGCAGTTGCAACAATTTTGAAACCCAACTCTACCAGTTCTTTGACCACTGGTATGACCAAATCCTTATCGCGATCGCGCATGGAAACAAACACGGTACCAGCCAATGGCAACTGCTGACCCGCACCAATGGCAGCCTTGGCAAACGCCCTGCCAAAATCCATGTCAATACCCATGACTTCTCCGGTAGACCGCATTTCCGGACCCAAAATCGGGTCGGTACCGGTAAATTTCTCAAACGGAAGCACCGCCTCTTTCACAGCCACATGTTCGGGAACGACCTCTTGGGTATATCCCAACTCCGCCAGCGTCTTTCCAGCCATCACTTGCGAAGCCACCCTGGCTAGCGGCATCCCAATGGCCTTCGACACAAACGGCACCGTACGGGAAGCACGGGGATTGGCTTCCAAAATATAAACCTTGGGTTCATCCGGCGCTACGTTCTTGCGCTGAGCCCTGTCGAAGCGATCGAAGGGCTTGGAAACAGAAGTTCCTTCAATAGCTCGATCTGAGGCTTTCACCACCGCATACTGCACGTTCATTAACCCCACCACGTTCAACCGCTGGGCGAGTTTTTCCGTGCCTTCGCGAATGGTTTTTAAAGCCTTATCTGAGAGGGAAACATAGGGAATCGAACAAGCGGAATCTCCCGAGTGGACGCCAGCCTGTTCGATGTGTTCCATAATACCGCCAATAACAACGTTGCCGGTAGCATCTGCCACCGCATCCACATCGACTTCTACAGCATTTTCCAGAAACTTATCGATTAAAATCGGATGTTCCGGTTCCACCTGAACCGCCAGGGTCATGTACCGTTCTAATTCTTCATCTGAGTAGACAATTTCCATAGCCCTGCCGCCCAAAACGTAGGAAGGACGGACCACACAGGGATAGCCAATTTGTTTGGCAACCGCCAACGCTTCTTCGTAGCTGCGGGCAATGCCGTTGGGAGGCTGTTCGATGCCCACTTCCCACAGGATTTGCTCGAAACGTTCCCGGTCTTCGGCAATATCGATGGAATCGGGGGAGGTTCCCCAAATCTTGGCTTGCCCTGAGCCCTGCCGAAGGGCGCCGTGCTGAGCTTGTCGAAGCATCGGTAAATTGGCGCCCGAGATGCCTCCTGCACCGCTGCTTTGGCCGGAGTCTGCTGTAGCAGTTGCTGCTGTGCGTTTGGGAGTCTCGTATAAATACTCTTGTAAGGGCACTGCTAGTTTCAAGGGCGTTTGGCCGCCAAATTGGATGATAATGCCTTGGGGTTGTTCGATATCGATGATGTTGAGAACGTCTTCTTTGGTCAGGGGTTCGAAGTACAAGCGATCGCTCGTATCGTAATCGGTGGAAACTGTTTCCGGGTTGGAGTTCACCATTATGGTCTCGTACCCCATTTCCCGCAACGAGAAACTGGCGTGGCAGCAGCAGTAGTCAAATTCAATTCCCTGACCGATGCGGTTGGGACCACCCCCTAAAATCATCACTTTGGGTTTGTCGGAAACAATGACCTCCGATTCGTCTTCATAGGTGGAATAGTAATAAGGGGTCATGGCTTCAAACTCGGCCGCACAGGTATCCACTAGTTTGTAAACTGGTTTGACTTCTAGCTTGTGGCGCAATGCCCGCACTTCGTCTTCGGATGTGTTGGTGGCAAAGGCAATTTGACAGTCGCTGAATCCCTGACGCTTGACTTCCACCAACATTTCCCGGGTGAGTTCGTGCAGGTAGGTACGCTTGAGAATTTTCTCTGTTTCTAGCAATACCTGCATTTTGTCCAAAAACCAGGGGTCGATGCCGGTGAGTTCGTAAATTTCGTCTACTGTCATCCCCAACAACAAGGCCTGGCGTATGGTAAAGATGCGTTCTGGGTTGGGGGTTCGTAGCATGGCACGTACCTGGGTGAGGCTGGGTAATTTTTCCCGGCGATCGCATCCCCAGCCGTGACGACCGTTTTCCAGCGATCGCAAGGCTTTTTGCAAGGATTCCCCGAAGGTTCGTCCGATGGCCATGGCTTCTCCCACCGACCGCATTTGCGTGGTTAGCACTGGTTCGGTTCCGGGGAATTTTTCAAAGGCAAACCGAGGGGCTTTGGTGACTACGTAGTCAATGGTGGGTTCGAAGGAAGCGGGGGTTTTCTTGGTAATGTCGTTGGAAATTTCGTCCAAACTGTATCCCACCGCTAACTTCGCTGCAAATTTGGCAATGGGAAATCCTGTTGCTTTCGATGCCAACGCCGAGGAACGGGAAACCCGAGGGTTCATTTCAATGACGATGACTTCGCCGGTAATGGGATTGACGGCAAATTGAATGTTGGAACCGCCGGTTTCGACCCCGATTTCGCGGATAATTTGAATGGAATAATCCCGCAGGCGTTGGTATTCTTTGTCGGTGAGGGTTTGGGCGGGGGCTACGGTAATGGAATCGCCGGTGTGAACGCCCATGGGGTCGATGTTTTCAATGGAGCAGATTATTACTACGTTATCTGCGGTATCCCGCATGACTTCTAATTCGTATTCTTTCCATCCCAAAAGCGATCGCTCGATTAAAATTTGGGAAATGGGAGAAGCATCCAACCCCAGATGGCTTAGCTCTTCAAATTCTTCGGCGTTGTAAGCAATACCGCCGCCACCACCGCCTAGGGTATAGGCAGGACGAATAATTAAAGGATACGCACCGATGCGGTTGGCTACTTGTTTGGCTTCTTCTAAATTGCTGGCAATTCCAGAAGGACAAACGCCAATACCAATGCGCCCCATAGCCTCTTTAAACAGCAGGCGGTCTTCTGCCATTTGAATGGCAGATAAATCTGCCCCAATCAGGTCTACGTTGTATTTCTCTAAAACCCCATTTTCCGATAGTTTGACCGCCAAATTGAGAGCTGTTTGACCGCCCATGGTTGGTAGGAGAGCATCCGGACGTTCTTTGGCGATAATCTTCTCTACCAAATCTGGGGTCAGGGGTTCGATATAGGTGCGATCGGCCGTTCCCGGATCGGTCATAATCGTAGCCGGGTTGGAATTGACCAATACGACCTGGTACCCTTCTTCGCGCAAAGCTTTACAGGCTTGCGTTCCCGAATAGTCGAATTCGCAAGCTTGTCCGATAATGATAGGACCGGAACCTAGTAAGACAATTTTATGGAGATCTTCGCGACGAGGCATAGATGTTTGTTTGAATTTAGAGATTGGTTACTGACAGCGTACAAATGCACTGGGAGCGTGGGAGCGTGGGAGCGTGGGAGCTTGGGAAATAGAAAAGTACATAGATAAAGTGCAATGAATTGTTTTCTCCGATGCACCGATGCCCCCATGCACCGATGCCCCCATGCTCCTATACAAGCTGCCATC
>CAYZHY010000166.1:0-7164 GCA_964477525.1 uncultured Geitlerinema sp.
TGCGATCGCAGGTATTGCAGGAAATACGAGCAATATAGAACTATGGCTTTCGGCATTTTTTCTACTCGGATTTTTCTGCGTTTACGTTGGTTATTTTGTATTCTTTGAAACGATATGGCAAGGACAAACACCGGGAAAACGCTATGCGAAAGTTCGTGTTATTTGCGATGATGGCAAACCGGTGGGTTTGGTGCAAACTACATTGCGATCGCTTTTGCGTCCAGTAGATGAATTTTTGTTTATTGGTGCTTTTGCTATTGTATTTTCAAAGAAAGAAAAACGTTTGGGAGACTGGCTGGCTGGAACAGTGGTTGTACAGGAAGAATCCCAAAAAGACGCTGAAATCCAGATCGGCGATCGCGCTAAAGGAATTGCCCAAAATTTGCAACAACAAACCGATATTTCCCAACTACTTCCCGATGATTTTGCTGCGGTACGTTCGTATTTGCAGCGACGTGCGACACTAACACCACAAGCTAGGCGAAAAGTCGCTCGTTCTCTCACCGAACCCATTCTCGAAACCTTGGGATTGGAGAACATTCCCCAAGGAGAAACAGCAGAGATATTTTTAGAAGCTTTATATTTAGCATACCAAAAGCGATCGCCCAAACCATAGCAACGAAAACTATTCGCTTTGTTTGCTATTTGAAAAGAAAATTGGCAATTCTATCCAAAACTCCGTTCCTTGTTCTGGTTGGGAAAAGCAATATAATTGGCCTCGATGAAACTCGGTAATAATACGATAGCTAACAAACAATCCCAAACCCGTACCTTGACCAACTGGCTTGGTGGTATAGAAAGGATCGAACAACCGTGACTGTTCTTCAGCAGAGATTCCTTTGCCATTATCAGCTATACAAATGGCAATCGTGCGATCGTTCATCAATTTTGTTTGAATATAAATCCTCGGTGTATCGGTTTGGCTTGCTTGCAAAGCATCGATCGCATTGTTGATAATATGCATGAATACCTGATTGATTTCTCCAGAATGACACTCTACCGAGGGCAACTCCCCATATTCGCGTACTATTTCGATAGACGGGGTTCGATCGGTTGCTTTCAAACGAGATTGCAGTAACATCACCGTACTATCAATTCCCTGATGGATATCTACTGGTTTTACGTCAGCTTCATCAAATCGCGAAAACGTACGCATGGCGGTAACAATATTTTGAATTCGTTCTGCACCAACTTTCATGGAATCCAGCGTTTTATATAAGTCTGACAAAACAAAATCTAGGTCAATTTCCGAACGCAAATTACGAATTTCTTCAGGGGGATTCCAATAGTGTCGATCGTACAATTGCAATAAATCGGTTAAATCTTGTGCATACAATCTAACATAGTCAATATTGCCGTAAATAAAATTAACAGGATTGTTGATTTCGTGAGCAACGCCAGCCACCAATTGCCCCAAACTGGACATTTTTTCCGTTTGTACTAACTGTGCTTGGGTACGCTGTAATTCCGACAACGTTGATTCCAGTTCTTGGGTACGTTCTTGAAGTTGCGATCGCGATTCGATGGCTGCTTGATGGGCAGATTGCAATTCGGCATACATATTTTTGGTTTCAATCGTTTTTCGTATAGACATAAATAAGTAAGAAGATAGCGTGCTGGTAGCAAGCAAACCAATAGCCAGGGTGGCACCAGCACGTCCAGAAAATCCAGTTAGCTGTTGGTCTGGCAATACCAACAACGACCATTCCTGACCTGCTACGTACAGCTTTTGAATGCAGGCTTTCCAATTCTTACTGTAGGGACAAAGATGGCTCTGATTGGCCGTGGTGGGAGGTTGATGGAGTTTGGTTTGCTCGGCCTTATAAATGTATTTTTCTCTTTTGCTATCGTAAGCGATCGTGAATTTCTTTTGGGGAGAATCCAATCCTTTTACCAGCTCTGAGTTCAAGCGATCCATGGACATGGTATAGAGATAAATATTCAAATGGTCAAGGTCAGAATTTTTGAGTATTTTTTGGATTGGTTGCCGAATTTGAACAAGAATGAAATAAATACCTGTAAATGCTTGGCGGCGTTGGGCAATGGTATGGGTAGGCTGGTTTTCTTGATAAAGAGGAAAATATATAAAAAAACCAGAACCTTTTATTTCTCTTAAATTAATATTTTTGGTAGCAGCAGCCATCCCTGAATCTCTAGCTTTTTGAATGGCAGTGCGACGCTGTTTCTGGTTGTAGTGGTCGTATCCTAAAAAAGATTTTAGTTGGGAGTAAGGTTCTATATAAGTTGTAGGAAAATACTTTTTATTAGATAAAGATGAAAAATTATTAAACCAAATTTGGAATTGCTGGGTGGATTCGTATTTACTTTTTTGGGAAGCAGGAATTTTTGGGGACCATCCCAAACCAACTATGCCAAAGTTATTGTTACGGTTTAATTGTAAAATATTTTTTGAAAAACGACGAAATTGGTTACGAGTCACATTGTTATTGATATTGTAAAATTCCCCTAGCGATCGCGTTATTTGCAAGGAAGTGCCTAGCTGTCGCTGTAAGAAAAAATTTAGACTATTAGCTTTTTGAGTATAATTTTTTTCTCTATTGGTTTGTTCCCATCGCGCTACAACGATACTCGCAGCCAAGGAAAATCCCACCCCTAATAGCAAACACAACCATAAAGGAAAATAGGGTTGCTGTTTGATGGCGGCTATCCAACCAGAGATCGTATGTTTTTTCGCTTGTCGTCGATTCATGTGTCTGTACTTGGTAATAGTAAGTCGAACGCTGAATTTCTCGATACACCCGGTGCAAACACAAGGAGATTGCTGTTTTCGTTCGATTTTTTTTCAGTATTTTCAATTGTAAAACAATTTTAATGCAATTAATTCCTATTTAGGAAGGAGCTTTCAAGGGATAGTGCAAAAAAGATGTAACAATCGTTCCAGATTTGGAGGGAAAGCTGGTGGCAAGGACGGGATCCTTCTCATGCCATCTTGTATTTTTAACTATTGAAAATTTATATCAATAATTAGCCATCGATTGTACCAGTTTTCTTGGTTACGGTCAAGTAAAAAACCCACCAGGGCAAAAACCAAGGTGGGAAACATACATGAAATCGTTATTCGAGCAGTTAGTATGGCGTTATACCATTTCTGAAAAACAACAATCTTATTGAATTTTTTTAATTACCCCGGTAAGGGCGCTTCGCAAACGCCCCTACTCGATCGTCTTTTGCAGAAAATTAAAGAAACAATATTAGCTACTAACCACTAGGGTATCGCTGGCTAAGAAGTGTTCGATGTGGTAGGCACGTTCTTCGGTTTTTAGCAAGATTTGTTCGTATAGGTAACGGGTACCGCGATCGCCGAGGCTTTCTGCTTGTTCTGCTTGACGGCGTAGCTGGGTAATAACAGCTTGTTCGGCTTTTAAATCGTGTTCTAGCATGGTACGAGCATCGTAGGCCCCATCAGCCTCGGTTTCAAAGCAGCACAATTCCTGTAGTTTGGACAAACTAGCAGCAGGAACGCCGCCCAAACCATTTAAGCGTTCGCCAATTTCGTGAACGTGTTCCGCAGCTTCACCATAGCTTTCTTGAAAGAACTGATGGATGGGATAGAATTCAGCCCCTTCTACCACAAAATGGTGCTTTTGATATTGCAGGTACAGGGCTTGAAAACTGGCTAGCATTACGTTCAAGCCTTCGCAAACTGGTTGGGTAACTGAAGTATCTAGCAGTACCGGATTTTCTTTTACCTGGTCGAAAGCTTGTAGGGGAGTTTGCTTGGTAGTCGTCATAATTTTGAGTTCTCCTCGTATTCGTTGCAGTCCAAACCTGCATTTTTTAAGCTTCTTTATGGAATTTTACAAGTTTCCCCCAGACAACGCTACCAGTAGTTTCCCCATAGATTCCCCCAACCTGCCGGCAAAATTTTAAAAAAATTTTATCTATAGAGGGTTGTAACTGAAAACTTTTTTCATCTATTATCAATAGTAACAGGCGACATCCCTAAGTGGGATACAGTCCTAATCGACTGCCATAACGGCTCTATATCGGAAAACCATAGTTGGCAAAACCGAACGGCAAGCCGTTTTCTTTTTTCCCGATTTAACTGCAAATCTTTAGCAAAAATATTGAAGCGACGAGGCCGTTACATGGAAGCACCTAAAACCGCCGAAGACACTGTCGAAATCGAACACATCGATTGGGCCCAACGATGGCAAGCGTATAGACGATTGCAGGAACTTTCCATTCCCTGCTGGTGCGCCAGTTACCGACCTCTACGGGTACGGCTATCTAGTTTTCACGCCATGATTCAACTAGATAGCGTTCTCCGACAACTTACCCATAACCGCTGGGAACTTGCTAGTTGGCTGGAACGTTGCTGGCAACTTGATTCTGTTTCTGACAAATAATTTTATAGGAACTGACCATGGCAAAAAACAAAAAACAAGTATCTAAATTTCAGTTAGAGGGGCAATTTCTGGGATTTGTCTGGAAAAAAGGCAAACCCAAAAAGAAATTTCGGCTGGCAACAGCGACAGCAGAATACGACTTGAAACTCCAACTTCCCAAATCCAGTCGCTACTTGCTTCAGCAAGAGTTACAACCTGGGGTTTGGGTACAAGTGCAGGGAGAAGAAGTCCTGCACCTGAAAAAGAACGAGCGCAAACGTCAGGTATACCATATTGTTCCCGTTAGCGAAGCGGGTAAAAACGTAGCCAGCGACACAGGTAACAATATGGCAGCAACCAGTCCAGTAGAACAACCTAGCTGGCAAGAACAGCCACAAGAGTCTGCTAGCGAATCGGTTGCCAGCCAACCACAAGGGCAAATATTGCTGTGTCGCAAATCTAGCTGTCGCAAGCGTGGTGCTGATTGCGTGCATCAAGCGATTTCTAATGCTGTCACCGAACGCGGTTGGCAGGACCAAATTACGATCGAAACAACTGGTTGTATGAAAAAGTGTAAAGCTGGTCCCAATCTGTTGGTGATGCCAGACAAAACGCGCTATAAAAGCATTCAACCCGATGAAATTCCCCAGCTATTGGAACAGCATTTTCAACCATCGACGGTCGAACAATAGCAAAGTGCGATCGCGAAATAGAGATATGGGGAAATGGACAGAGGTGGGAGACATGGGGAATATCGAAGTATTGCAATTGGTTCCCATTCTCCCACACATTGCTCCGATCTTGAAAATGCTAAAACATTCTACAGAAAATCCCCGTCGCTTGAGCACGGGGAATAATTAATTTTATGCCAATTGTCCAGCCAGAAGCTAGAAGAAGAACACGGTTTGCAAAGCACCTAGAACAACATCGTCGTTGCCGCTTTCGTGTTCTGGGTTGATGACCCAAACGACACCGGGCGTTAAGGAGATATTATCGGTAATTTGGTATTTGTAGGAAACCTCTACAAAAATAGAAGTGTCCTCATCTTCTCGGGAATTATCGTCGTTTTCAATCGCTTTTGGTGGAATGCCAACGATCAAACCGCCTAAGTTCCCTTCTCCTCCCAAATCAGGAAAAGCCAGTTGCAAGGCAGTGGTAAAGATTGTAGCTTCATCGTCGCTATCCACTTGGTTGGCAAAGACCCATCCTCCCCAAGCTCCGATTTCAAAGGTAGAATTGGCGCGAAAAGCGGCTTGCAAGCCTACGTGGTGTCCGAGGGTATCGCTGTCGCCAAAGGGTTGGTCGGCGTTGAGACTGCCTTCGGTTCCTCCTAAGTTGGCACTGCCGTCGTTGGCAAAACTGTTGAGATATGCTAAAGAAACATCAAAGCGATCGCTAGCTGAGTAGCTAACCTGCAAACCAGTTGCATAGTCGCCATTGAACACTCCTTGTCCCAATCCCGAATCCGCAGCATCGGCCGGACTGGTCAAATATAGGGCATCAAAGCGCAAATTGTCGCTAAGTTGGAAATTCAGACCAAAGCCAGCCCCAGTGGTTTCTTCGTAAATAAGTGGGTTATTTTGACCAAAATCAGACAAAGCGCTGTTATTGAGGGAAGTACTAGCGCTTTGAGAGAAAATATCGTCAATATCCGTACCAGTAATAGTAGCCCAAGCGGTAACTTGATTGTTGACTGGAAACCGATAGAAAAATTCATCCAAAATAATATCGTTACCTGTATTAAACCGCGAAAACATTTGGGTCATATTGGTTCCGGTTTCGCTGCGGTCGAAATTGGGAATGTTCCCACCAACCAGGCGGGTACGCAGCAAATCTCGTCCGGAAAAGCTCGTTTCAAAACTCAAATAGCCGGTCCCAGAAAAGGTGGTTTGGGTATCGCCACCTTGGGGTAAATTTTCGCCGCCAAAGGTATCTGCCAGGAAAAAGTAAGCAAAGCCGGTAAGTCTAGTAGTTGTGGAAAATTGGTTAGCCTCCAGTTCCGCTGTGCGTGCTTCTAAGCTGTCTACTCGACCACGTAGGGTCGCTAATTCTGCTTGGAATTCCTCTTGCAATCGCTGTAGCGTCGCTAAATCTTCTTGACGTACTAAGTTTGATGTACTTTGTTCGATTAGTTGCGTCATGACTTCCATGCAGGCGTTGAGACCCGCCGCAAATTCGTAACGAGTCAAAGCCCGATTGCCACGGAAAGTACGGTCGGGATAGCCAGCAATACATCCGTAGCGTTCGACCAGCGATTGCAAAGCTTGAAAAGCCCAGTCGGTGGGCTGAACGTCCCGCAGTTGGGAAACGGAAGTAACTTGGTTCAAAGATTCTGATGTTGCTAATAATTCCGAAACTTTGGTAGGTCCGTTTTCGGGGGCAGCTTTTACCGAATTACAAGCCAATCCTAACAATAGGGGAGTGGTTACTAAAGATTTATAGATTGTATAGTTCATTCGCTTTTCACAACTCACACCAAGTTTTCAATCTTATCGTAAGATTTGCGTCTAGGGCTACTTTTCCATAAAATTTGTAATATCAAGATGAAATACAAACCAATTTTTGTTCAATGCGATCGCGAAAATGGTTGCTCGCAAGATCGATACCATCTTTCTAAAACAAGATTCTTCTTAAAGTCGCCAATCTCCCCAACAGGGATCTAGATCGATCTCTATGGGAATTCATACCAAATCCGACATGTAAAAACCACATTCTACATAGAGGAGGGGGAAAAGGCCGAAAGCGACAATGGATATGGCAGAGTGGCCCCCTATTTGCTTTTCCTACATTCTGTCGCTCAATCAAGTTTGAAATA
>CAYZHY010000167.1:0-6627 GCA_964477525.1 uncultured Geitlerinema sp.
TATAGCAAGAACTTTGAGAAAAAACGCCCTCGTCCTCAGCCAGCGGCATCAATGCTGACAATTACAAACCAAAAAAAAAGCCCGTGACGAGACTTGAACTCGTGACCTCACCCTTACCAAGGGTGTGCTCTACCACTGAGCTACACGGGCGGATGGAGAATGGGTCGAGCTGGATTCGAACCAGCGAAGGCATAAGCCAGCGGATTTACAGTCCGCCCCCATTAACCGGACTCGGGCATCGACCCCTATTTCTCTCATCCACAATTTATTATATTAACACAGTCCTTCGGAAATACAAACCCCTTTTGCCCATTTTTTGGAAAAAATTTGGGAAAAAATTTAAAAATCCCTCATTGTCCAGAATTCAAGAAGATGTCGTTCCCCGACCCGACTGGCGATTGGCATTGCGGAAACGATTTTGGCGTAGGCTTTGGCGGCTGGGAAAATCGCTTTCATCGTAAATTTCCCCCACCAGTTCTTCTAGAATATCCTCCAACGTCAATAAACCGACAGTTCCGCCGTATTCATCTACCACAATTGCCATGTGTAACCGTTGCTGGAGCATTTCTTTCAGCAAATCAGCTAGGCGTTTGGTTTCCGGTACGTAGGTGGGCGGATCCATGATTTCCGTTACATTGAGATTCCCACCTTCTGGGGATTGGGTGGTTCGCATTTGCTGCAAAGCTCGTTTGATATGAACGACACCAACAATGCTATCTTTGGTTTCTTCTTGGATAGGAATGCGAGAGTATCCCGTTGCCAAACAAAAATCCACCACTTCTTGTAAAGAGGTTTCCTGGGACAAGGTACGAATTTCAATGCGCGGTTTCACCACATCCTTGGCCCGCAAGCGATCGAGCATCAAAGCTTTGTTGAGCAACTGGTGTTTTTGTAAATCCAACTGCCCTTTACCGCTGAGAACTTCGATCATCAAACGCAGGTCTTTGAGAGACTCTCCCTGCTGTTCCACCCTGCCCTGAAACATGCGAATAGTTCTTTGCGCGATCGCTTCTAAAAAGTTTGTAATCCAGAAAAACGAGAGAAACTTGGAAATTAGATAAATCGGGCGGATGACCACCTGAAAATACGCTAAGACATTGTTAATTGCCAGAGATTTGGGTGTGATTTCCCCAAAAATCAACAGCAACAAGGTAATGACCCCAGTGGCAATCCCCACACCAGCATTGCCCAACCACAACGCAAATAGATTGCTGGTCAAAATGGCCGCAAAATTATTTACCAGATTGTTACAAATCAACAAAGTGGTAATAAACCGAGTGCGGTTGGCTAGCAACAAATGCAGCATGCCATCGGGATCGCCTTCTTCTTCCATCAAGGCGCGAATTTTTAAGTTATCTAACGCTGTAATCGCGGTTTCGGAACCGGAGAAAAATCCCGATAGCACTAGCATAGAAGCCAGTACAGTGATATCAATCCAAACTTCACCGAGTAAAGGCTGAGATTCAATTGCTGCTAGCAGTAGGGGAAGAGTCATGGTTTGCTTTTTGTTGTCTTAAGATGGCTTCTAAAGGGAATAGGAGGGAGAGAGTGACATTATTTCTTCTTCCATGTTCCCACTGGCTCCGACTTGGTTGAAGGGTGCCCCCACGCTCTCCCTGGCAAAAATATCTCAAATGCGTCAGAATATGGAAACGCCATCCTTTGAGGATGGCGTATGCTTAGGGCAACCAGCCAAACTGCCATGCTACTTTCATTTTTTCGTTTTGCATTGTTGCTGGTTACCAAAATCTTAAGAAATCGCGTAGGCAGTGTTGAGCGCCCAGACAATCAAAAAAGCGATCGCGCCCAACACCAAAACCGCTGAAAGGGTTACGGCTACAGGGGTATCGGCCCCCCGAAATTTCATGATTCCGCGATTTAAATCGGACATGACTCCTCCTCTAGTAGTAATCCTCAACAAAACAAACAACAGCAAACGTACGAGCTGACCAGCCAACATTGGGGAATCTCTCCCTCTAGGAAAACGCCAACGCTTGTTCCATTTTTCGTAGGTGGTGCGATCGCTGCAGTGGTTGTGGGACAATCGCATCGCCGGTTTCCATAGGGAAATCGTTCCGTAGTGCGATCGCCAAGTAAAAACGCCAAAACCGGTGTATGGAAAGGCAATAGGGCTTTTCCCGACAGGCTTATTATAGCTCAACGAACCCAACAACAGTTGCCAGGAAACCATCCCAGTCTGTAATATAACTTAAAAAGTTACTATAATATGGAAGAGTAGATTCCTACAACGACAAAATTACAACATTGTATTATACGATGAACTTCCCAAATGCTAGCGTATCAGTGTGCCCAATACGGCTCACTTCTGGCACAGCATGCGGGAGATTTTGTAGGAACTTTGGAGAAATTCCTCAAAGCGTTGTAGGATCTAACCGTACTTTCGGAAAGTATGCTATGACTGCATTACTTTTCAGTTGATATCGAGTAATGTCCAGTCTTGAAGTATCAGCCTTCGCAGGTAGCACGTAGATCGCAATCGCATGAAAACCAAACCCACTGTTTCCATCGTTCACCTCGGTTGTGAAAAAAATCGCATTGACACCGAACACATGCTCGGTCTGCTAGCCGAAGCCGGCTATGGAATCGATAGCGAAGAAGAACTAGCAGACTACGTCATTGTCAACACCTGTAGTTTCATCCAGCAAGCGCGCGAAGAATCCGTACGCACCCTGGTGGAACTGGCAGAAGCCAACAAAAAGATTGTCATCACCGGTTGCCTTGCCCAGCACTTCCAACAGGAACTGCTTCAGGAAATTCCCGAAGCTGTAGCTGTGGTGGGAACCGGCGACTATCAAAAAATTGTCGATGTCATGCAGCGGGTCGAACAAGGCGATCGCGTAGAAGAAATTTCCACAGAATCTACCTATATTGCCGACGAAACCGTTCCCCGCTATCGCACCACCGAGCAAACGTACGCATACCTGCGAATCGCCGAAGGCTGTAACTACCGTTGCTCGTTCTGTATTATCCCTCATTTGCGGGGAAACCAGCGATCGCGACCCATCGAATCCATCGTTCGCGAAGCCCAACAGCTTGCTGACGAGGGCGTACAAGAAATCATCCTCATTTCGCAAATTAGCACCAACTACGGTACCGATCTCTACGGCAAACCCAAACTCGCGGAACTCTTACGCGCTTTAGGGGAAGTGGACGTTCCGTGGATCCGCATCCACTACGCCTACCCAACGGGATTGACCAATGATGTCATCGCCGCCATTCGCGAAACGCCCAACGTGCTGCCCTACTTGGACTTGCCATTGCAGCACTCCCATCCGGATATTTTGCGGGCCATGAACCGTCCTTGGATCGGTCGGGTCAACGACGAGATTGTGGAACGTATCAAAACCGCCCTCCCCCAAGCCGTTTTGCGGACCACGTTCATCGTAGGCTACCCAGGCGAAACGGAAGAACACTTCCAGCATTTGCTGGCGTTTGTCAAACGTCACGAGTTCGACCATGTCGGCGCTTTCACATTTTCCCCGGAAGCGGAAACCCCGGCATACCACCTACCCAACCAAGTTCCTGCCTCCGTGGCTGAAGAACGGCGAGATATCCTCATGCAGGCGCAGCAGGAAATATCTCACCGCAAAAACCAGCAAGAGGTCGGGAAAATTGTCAATGTTGTTGTCGAACAGGAAAATCCCAAAACTGGCGAACGTGTTGGTCGTTCCCCACGTTTTGCGCCAGAAGTTGATGGGGTGGTCACGGTTAATTCGCCGGTCAGCCTAGGAACTATGGTTCCCGTTGAAATCACTCACGCTGACGTTTACGATTTGTACGGTCGCGTTGTCGAAAACGACCGAGTAGGAGCAAACGGTTGGCCCCTAGCCACATCGATATCCATGGGGAATGGTGGTTGAGAAACATTCAATTGCCCAGGGCAGAACCAAATTTTATTAGTAGGAGAATCCATGGAACGCACTTTTGCCGATTTAAACCTTTCATCAGAACGCCTAAAACAGCTAGAAGAGCTGGGCTTCGTCGAAGCAACAGAAATTCAAGCCCAAGCCATTCCACCATTGCTAGAAGGTCGCGATGTAGTTGGGCAAGCACAAACGGGAACTGGCAAAACCGCTGCCTTTTCCTTGCCCATCTTAGAACGCATCGATACGAAGCGCCGGGAGGTACAAGCCCTCATTCTCACTCCCACCCGGGAGTTGGCGAAGCAGGTAAACCAAGCTTTTCAGGAACTAAGTGGCGATCGCCGCATTCGCATCCTTAATGTTTACGGCGGTCAATCCATCGACCGGCAAATTCAATTGCTAGAAAAGGGCACCCACATTGTCGTAGGTACCCCAGGGCGCGTCATTGACTTGCTCGATCGCGGTAACCTCAAACTAGATAAAATCGATTGGTTGGTTCTCGACGAAGCCGATGAAATGCTGAGCATGGGGTTTCTCGACGATGTGGAAACCATTCTCAAACAAGCGGCTACCGACCGACAAACTGCTTTCTTCTCGGCTACCATCGATGCCTCCATTTGGAACCTGGTGAAAAAATACATGAAATCACCGGTCACCGTACGCATCGAACAACCCAAAGCTGCTCCCCAACGCATCCAGCAGCAGGTTTACATGGTGCCCCGTGGTTGGAGCAAAGCCAAAGCCTTGCAGCCAATTCTGGAAATGGAAGACCCGGAAAGCGCTATTATTTTTGTACGAACCCGCAAAGGGGCTTCCGAACTCACCAGCAGCCTGCAAAGCTTGGGGCATAGCGTGGAAGAATTTCACGGCGATTTGACCCAATCCCAACGGGAACGCTTGCTGAAACGCTTCCGCAGCCAGCAGGTGCGTTGGGTGGTTGCCACCGATATTGCGGCGCGGGGATTGGATGTGGAACGTCTTACCCACGTTATTAATTTCGACCTGCCGGATAACGTGGATAGCTACATTCACCGCATCGGTCGTACCGGTCGTGCTGGGCGCGAAGGCACCGCCATTTCGTTGATTCAACCTTTTGAACGACGCAAACTGCGACAAATCGAACGCCACGTACGGCAAAATCTCAAAGTTCGTTCTCTCCCCAATCGCTCTCAAATTGAAGCCTGTCGCCTAAAACGCTTGGAAAACCAACTCCGAGATACCATTACTGGCGAACGTTTGGCTTCTTTCTTGCCCATGGTGTCACAGCTAAACGAAGAATACGACGTTCATGCGATCGCGGCGGCAGCGTTGCAAATGGCTTACGACAGCAATCGTGCCAACACGTCTGAGGTGGAAACACCAGAAAAAGATACCCCAGAACGTTCTACTCCCAAACCACGTTTGATGAAAGAAAAGAAATAGAAAAACGATTTGGGTAGGCGAACCATCGTTTTCCCAAAATAGCTGGATTCTATAAAAACTGCGGCTACCAAACCGGGCAAGAATCCAGCAGTTCTTCTACTTGTTGGGCGCTTAACGGTGGAGCAAAATAGTACCCTTGCCCGTATTCGCATTCGAGTTTTTGTAGGTGCTCCTGCTGAGTATGGGTTTCCACACCTTCGGCAATGACCTCCATGTTGAGATTGTGCGCCAGGTTGATAATGGCTTTCACAATCTCCCCTTGGTTGCCAGTTTGGCCCAAACGCTGGGTAAACGAGCGATCGATTTTCAAGGTATCCAAGGGAAAATTGTGCAAGTAGCTAAACGAGGAATACCCCGTACCAAAATCATCGATACTCAGACGTATATTTCGTTGTTTGAGTGCTGACAGCAAGTGCAAAGCAGCGGCGGTGTTCTCAATAAGGGCGCTTTCAGTAATTTCTAGTTTTAAATTGTACGGATTCAATTCGGTTTCGTAGAGAATATAGTCAATTTTTTCGAGCAGTCGCGGCTGGGAAAATTGTTTGGGAGATAAATTAACGCTCATGGCAAAAGTTTGCGGATCGACACAAGGAAAAGATGGCGAAGTTTGGTTCCCTTGAGTGCGAATTCGACGTTGCCACCGTTGTAGCTGCCAGCAAGCTTCTCCCAAAATCCACATTCCCAACGGTATAATTAAGCCTGTATGTTCGGCTAAAGGAATAAATTCTGCAGGAGAAATCATTCCCCTTTGAGGATGTTTCCAACGTACCAAAGCTTCAAATCCGGTTATTCTACCGCTATCTAAAGAAATAATGGGTTGGTAGTGCAGTTGAAATTCTTCTCGGTCTAACGCTTGTCGCAAACTATTTTCCAATTCGATGCGGTTGAGAACGCGATCGCGCATTTTGCGATTGAAAATGGCATGGCTGGCATGGCTGGTTTCTTTGGCTTGGTGCATGGCAATGTCGGCATCGCGAATCATAGCTTCGGCTTGGGTATAGCCATCGGAAAAAACGATACCGATGCTGGTGGTACTAAATACTTGATAGCTATCGATATAAAAAGGAGATGTTAGGGATTTGTGAATGCAGTTGGCAAGTTGTTCTGCACCTTCCTGATTTTGGACGCTGCTAGCGAGAATTGCGAATTCATCTCCCCCCAAACGTGCCAAAAGATCGTTTTTCCCCAGACAGGTAAGCAACCGAGTGCTAAAGTTTACCAATAAGCGATCGCCGATGTCGTGCCCAAAACTCTCGTTAATGACTTTAAATTCGTCCAAATCAAGGGAAAAAACGGCAAAACTATGCTGTTTGGATTGGGA
>CAYZHY010000168.1:0-3284 GCA_964477525.1 uncultured Geitlerinema sp.
GTATTTGAAGATTCCAACGTAGATTTCCTTCTGAACAATGGGGGATCGGTCAGCTTTCAGGCAAGCGTGGATACCAATGCTTTTGCCTTATCGCAATTGCCTAGTGGTAACAGCTTGGATGCTGAAGCTGGCGATATCGTGATTCTCAGCGATGCCACCATGGGCAATAATGTTCTCGAACCTCAAGCACAAGTTGTAGGCAGCGGCCAAATTGATAGTGCTGATTCCTTACCAGCTATGGTTAATTTGGTTGATGATTTTGCCCCCAATATTGGATTTTTCTCCTAGTTTAAACAGAACTTAGGAAGTTAAAAAGAAAAAAAGCGGTCTTTGATAATAGCCATTTTCTTGCTTGACCGCTTTTTTCTTCACAAATCCAAAATATGGGTAATACCATTTCTGGAAAACAACAATCATCTTGAATTTTTCCAATTATCCCGGTAGGGGCGCAACGCGCGATCGCCCCTACAAAAACACTCCCAACTATTTTTTTGCAGAAAATTAAAGAAATGATAGAATTCGTCACAAAAAAGACGAAAACGATCGGTTCTTCTTAAATGAATCGCCAACTCTAGATCGAGACGACGAACCATTGGTTAATATATTATGCTTGTCATTGACGATATTTTGACACCGGATGAAGTAAAAACAATTGTTGCTCGTTTAGAATCAGCAAAGTTTATAGATGGAAAACTAACTGCCGGATGGCATGCCAAACAGGTTAAAAATAACCAGCAGCTTTCCGAGAAAGAAACTACTGTCACAGAAATTCGAAATATTGTATTGCAAGCATTGCAGCGAAACAATTTATTTCAAAGTGCCGTTCGACCTCGAAAAATTCATCCTATTCTGTTTAGTCGCTACGAAACTGGTATGTCTTACGGCATGCATACCGACAATGCTTTAATCGGAAAAGAGAATAAAACCCGTTCGGATTTATCAATCACCTTATTTTTAAGCGATCCATCTAGCTACGAGGGGGGTGAGTTGATTATCGATACGGAGTGGGGAGAAAAGTATGTTAAGTTAAATGCTGGCTCTATGGTGGTTTATCCTTCTTCTAGATTTCACCGCGTAGGTACAGTAACCTCGGGAATCCGTTTTGCTGGCGTAACGTGGATACAAAGTTGGATTCGCGATGCAGAAGAACGACAAATTCTCTTTGAATTAGAAACCGTACGACAGGCCCTTTATAAAAAATATGGAAACACCAAAGAATTTGACATCTTGTGTAAAACCCATTCAAACTTATTACGTAAGTGGATCGAGTCCTGACAAATCAAACACCTGGGAGTTTCATAACACATCCGATGTGTGTAGACCTACAAAAACGTCGGGGTAGTGCCCTCCCACGAAAGGGGCAACCACGGGGGGTTGCCCCTACAGAATAATTGTGGTTTGCCCATGTCGGATTTGGTATCAATGGATAAAATAGCGACTCTGTTTCACGTGAATTGATTTGGTATGACGGTTCATTTCAGAGTTTCGGACAATGGATTTGGTATCATACGAAATCCGATGTACATAAACCCACAAAAATGCTTGGGTAGTGCCCCCGTGCCTCCCCCTACAAGAAAGCAATTACAGGAAGTTTTCCCTACAGAAAAATTGTGGTTTCCCCATGTCGGATTTTGTATTCTCTGGTATGACGGTTTATTTCAGAGTTTCGGACAATGGATTTGGTATCAGTTGTTTTGCAGATACATATCTATATCTTCCTGGGATAAGTTTTCTTGAGACTTGTGCTGAGCCCTGTCGAAGCATAGGCAACGCTGTAAGAGAGCATCCACATCACGATCGGAAAGTTCGTCCAGTTTGGTAATCTTTTTATGGGCTTCGGTACGGAGAGTAGGTGAAATGGTGACTTGAGCCTCGTCGGTAGAAGTTGGTTCCGGAGTATAATCTGGTTCTGGTGAATTTTTGCTAACTTTTGTCGAAGCAGAAGTTTGGCTATCAACAACAGTGGCGATCCCGGCAATAGTTGGCGTTTTGAACAAGGTATCGATGGGAATTTCTTGTTGAAAGCGATCGCGCAGTTGGGAAATAATGCGCGCCGCCAATAAAGAGTGACCGCCCAACTCAAAAAAGTCATCGTGTACACCTACATCGTCAATACCCAGAAAATCTTGCCAGGTGGCAGCAATGGTGCGCTCTACACGATTACGCGGGGCTACGTAGGTAGTTTCTAAATTAGGACGGGGATAGGTGGTTGAAGGGGTAGAGGTTTCTTCTGTTTGCGATGTTAACTGCGCCAGTTTGTCTTCCAGATCGGCATCTGCACGACGTTGTTCGATGACAGCATTTAAATCTCTGGTAGAAACCAAAACTTGAGGCAAATTGCTATCGAGAATGCGATGGAAAGCTGCGATTCCTTCCGCCGGCGATAGCCCCAAATCAATGCTTTCTTGGCGCTGTTTTTGCAGCAACTCTGGCACTTCCGTACCTACCGCCATGCCAACCTCTTGCCACACATCCCAATTAATGGAAACAGTGTATTGATTGGTTTTGGCCGTGCGATCGCGAGCAAAAGCATCTAAAAAGGCATTGGCAGCGCTATAGTCCGCTTGACCTACACCACCCATGACGGAACTTAGAGAAGAACAAAGCACCATAAAATCCAATTCGCGATGGTCCGTTCGCGTAGCGTCTCCGTAGGAGAAAGGACCGGTGCCTTTGGCACCATCGCGCAATAATTCATCCAAAACTAGAGAACCGCGAACTTTGGCAGATAGAACCGCATCGGCTTGCGCTGGGTCTTTTAATTGCATGATGCCGCCGCCAGCAACCCCAGCAGCATGAACCACACCATTGATGGGACCAAAACGAGCTTCCCCAGTTGCGATCGCAGATTCCATTTGAGCGCGATCGCTCGTGTCGGCAGCAAGTACCAAAACCTCAGCACCGCGCTGTTGTAAATCTTGGACCGCTCTAATTGATGAGCTGGTTTTGTCATCTTCTGGTTGCGATGCCAACCAATCGGACCATTCCTCTGGCGCTGGCAAACCAGAGCGGCTTACCAAAATGAGTTTAGCTGCTTGTACCGTATCGGCTAGATATCGAGCGACTGACAACCCAATGCCACCCAGACCGCCAGCAATCAAGTAAACGCCCCCCTGCTTCAGGCGCTGGGGCATGTCCTCACTTGTTTTTGGTAAAGAAATGGCATCAAACGAGCGAATCCAGCGATGGCCGCCGCGATACGCCACAGGCGAGTTTTTGTCCGATGCTTGGATTTCAGCAAGGATTTGTTGGGCAAGTAGGGACGTTTCGCGAAGGGGCGCTTC
>CAYZHY010000168.1:3384-6508 GCA_964477525.1 uncultured Geitlerinema sp.
CGCTTGTGCTGAGCTCTGCCGAAGCGCTTGTGCTGAGCTCTGCCGAAGCGCTGGTTTTGGTTGTGGGAAATGCATCCAGTACGGAGCGCTTCCATGTCGGTATATAGAACCATTCGTCAAAAGGTTTTCTCTGTTGCAATTCTTCACTAACTGTAGATTCTGGCTGCCGGTTTTGAGAAGATTTGCTGGGTGCATCAATCCAATAACGTTGCCGTTCAAAAGGATAGGTGGGTAGCGGAATGCGGCGACGCTGTTGGTGCTGGTAAAACCCTTGCCAATCAATGGTAACCCCATAACGCCACAGTTGCCCCAGGGTGGCAAGCAAGTGCTGGGTATCGTCGGCTTGTGCTGAGCTCTGCCGAAGCATTGGTTGTTGCGGGTGGCGCATAGAAGTTAGAACCACAGGTTCGGCATCATCCTGAAGCTGCTGCGGTTCGGTTTCGCTCGCTGCAAGCTTGTGCTGAGCTCTGTCAAAGCATCGGACCAGCGTTTGCAGGGTTCTCCCCGGTCCCACTTCCAACAGAACCGCTTGCTTGTGCTGAGCTTGGTCGAAGCAGCGCATCAGTTCGGTAGCACCATCGGCAAAACGTACGGGTTGGCAGATGTGTTGCGCCCAGTAGTGGGGGTCGGTAGCTTGTGCTTCGGTAATCCAAGTGCCGGTAACATTGGAAATAAAAGGCAAACGTGGGGAATGGAGGGAAGTCCGTTCTACAATGGCAGCAAATTGTTCTGCGGCGGCCTCCATGCTGGGGGAATGAAAGGCGTGACGAACGTGGAGGCGACGACAAACCACCCCTTGCGCCTGGAGAGTTGATTGCAAACGCGCGATCGCATTTTCTTCCCCAGAAACAACGCACAAAGAGGGAGCGTTCGTGGCTGCCACTGAAAGCTCTTCATCGAGCACTTGTGCTGAGCTCTGCCGAAGCATGGGTTCTAGCTCTGCTACCGATAGCCCCACGCTTAACATGCTACCCGTAGGTGCGGTTTCCATGAGTTTTCCCCGTTGGGCAACTACCGCATGAGCATCTTCTAGCTCGAAAACCCCTGCCAGACAAGCCGCGACGTATTCGCCAATACTGTGTCCGATGGCTGCGGTCGGTTGGATGCCCATCGAAAGCCACAGTTGCGCCAAAGCGTACTCAACAGCAAACAAAACACATTGCGCGATCGCGGTTTGAGATAGCTGTTCTTGATGGTCCTCTGTAGGAGCATCGGCATACAAAATATCGCGAATATCCAGATCGAGATAGGGAGCAAACAACTCAGCACTGCGATCGATTGACTGGCGATAAATGGGTTCGCTTTCGTACAATTGCCTTCCCATGTTGGCATATTGGGAACCTTGACCGGGAAACATAAAACATACTGGGCGATCGCTGGTTTCGCAGTATCCTGTGGTTACAAATGCCCCCGATGATAGCGCTTCTACAGCAGCCTCCCAATTGTTTTTGCAGACAATGGCGCGGCGATAGGGAAAATGCTGGCGTCCGATTTGTAGTGTATAGGCAACATCGGCTAAGTTGTCTGGTTTCTGTTGTTCCAGATAGGTTTTTAAATTCGTCGTTGCTGTTTCTAGAGAAGTTTTGGTTTTGGTAGAAAGCAGCAATAGTTGCCACGGTCTAGAAGCAGAAGTAGGCGAGGTGTTGGGTGCTTCTTCTACAATGATGTGGGCATTGGTACCGCCGATGCCAAAGGAACTAACCCCTGCACGTCGCGGCGTGTCGCCCTGCTGGCAGTGAGTAGAGTCGAATGCTTCGGCAGAGCTCAGCACAAGCCGCTGCCACGGTTGTAACTTATCGCTGACAAAGAAAGGACTGCTGTCAAAATCGATTTGGGAATTGGGTTGTTGGAAATGCAACGAAGGAGGAATCTGCTGGTTTTCCAACGCCAAAACTGTTTTTATTAGCCCTGCCACACCAGCTGCCGTATCCAAATGTCCTACATTGCTTTTTACCGAACCAATAGCACACCAGGATCGTTTTTGGGTACTGGCACGGAATGCCGAAGTGAGGGCTTGGATTTCAATGGGATCGCCCAGCGGTGTTGCCGTACCGTGGGTTTCCACGTATTGAATGGTTTCTGGAGGGATATCCGCAACGCAGAGCGCCTCTTCAATGACATCCGCTTGCCCCGCAACACTGGGAGCCGTATATCCCACTTTCTGCGAACCATCGTTATTGGTGGCAGATCCTTTAATAACGGCTCGAATGGTATCTCCATCCGCGATCGCATCTTCCAAACGTTTCAAAACCACAATGCCCATACCGCTACCACCTACCGTTCCTTGGGCGTTGGCATCGAAACTGCGACAGTGCCCATCCGGCGAATAAATGCCACCTTCTTGATAAACGTATCCAGCCATATGCGGCACTTTCAGGGAAACGCCACCCGCCAACACCAAATCGTTTTCGCCGCTCAATAGGCTCTGGCAAGCCAAATGCGTAGCTACCAAAGACGTAGAACAAGCAGTTTGTACGGTGATACTTGCCCCTTTGAAATTGAGAAAATAGGCAACGCGGGTAGCGAGGAAATCTTTATCGTTGCTAATGAGGGTGGCAAACGCCCCCGCCGTATCGATAGTATCGCGGTTGGGATAGACGTTAAATAACAAGTACATATTGCGCCCCACACCAGCATAAATGCCCGCTCGCAACCCGCAATTTTGCGGATTGTACCCGGCATTTTCCATGGCCTCCCAAGCGCCTTCTAAGAAAAATCGCTGCTGGGGATCGAGCAGTTCCGCTTCCCGCGGACTCAACCCAAAAAACGAAGCATCAAATTCGGCAATGTCGTTTTTGAGAATGGGAGCTGCTTTGACGTAGTTCGGTTGGCTGTAGGTTTCGCGATCGATCCCAGCCGCTTGCAGTTGTTCTTCGCTTAGAGATTCGATGGATTCCACACCATCGCGCAAATTTTGCCAGAATTCATCTACCGAACGGGCACCGGGAAATCTACCTGTCATGCCTACGATCGCGATATCGTTGTTTGTGTTTTCCATAATTTACTCCGAAATAAGGTGATAGGGAGATGGAGAGCGTGGGAGCGTGGGAGCGGCCGAGCGTGGGAGCTTGGGAGCTTGGGAGCTTGGGAGATACAATTGGTTGTTTTATGCGACGCACCGATG
>CAYZHY010000169.1:0-6415 GCA_964477525.1 uncultured Geitlerinema sp.
ATCGCATTAAGGGGCATCCTGGTAGTTAGAGTATGGGGGCATGGAAATATTGTAGGGGCAAGCACAAGGGCTGGTCCGGCTTGCTTCCCCGGTGTGCTTGCCTTTTCAACATCTACAACAAATACAGTAGGATAAACAAAATAATCCAGATAACGTCTACGAAATGCCAGTAGATTTCAGCGGCTTCGACCCCAAAATGGCTTTCGCTATTGTAATGGCCGGATTTTAGCGATCGCACCAACACCCCACCAATCAACAACAAGCCAAACAGTACGTGCAAACCGTGAAATCCAGTCAAAACGTAAAACGTACTGGTAAATAAATTATCGGTCAGACCGAAATCGTTGCTGAAATATTCGTAAAGCTGACCGCCCAAAAACACAATCCCCATCAAGGCAGTAATGCCAAACCACAACTGCAGCTGGGAAACGTTGCTTTGGCGTTTGATGGCGGTGTCGCCTTTATGAATAACAAAACTGCTGGCAATTAGGATAATCGTATTGATGCCTGGCAGTAGCAGTTCGACTTCCGGAGTTCCGCCGGGGGGCCATTCGGGGTTGACCGCTTTGAATGTCAAATAAGCCACGAACAACCCCAAGAAAATCATCGACTCTGCCACCAGAAATAGGATAATACCAAAAATTCGGTGGTCGCCATGTTCTTCGTGACCGGTTTCGGCGGCTTCTGCCGCATATTGTACTTCTTTTTCGCTGGAACTAACAGAACCTTGCATAAACCTTCTCTAGTCCTAGTTGGCCATTCTTGTGCAGGGAGTACACAAATGTTTGCTGTCAACAAAGCAATCCCCTATAGTCCCCCGTATCAAGCTTGTGCTGAGCTTGTCGAAACAGGGGACGATTCGTTTTGAGGCTAGCGGGCGTTTGCCTGAACTTCCGATAGCAATTCTTCTACTGGTTTGTCGCTGTCGCGGTGAACGTTGTCAATGCCGTAATCGTAAGGACCGGACCACAATACCGGATTTTCGAGAAAGTTCTCTTCCGGCGGTGGCGAAGCAGTTTGCCATTCTAAGGTCAAAGCTTTCCAAGGATTGGCACCGACTTGTTGGCCGCCAAACCAACTCCAAATGGCATTAATCAAAAACGGCACTGTGGAAATCGCCAGTAGCAACGAACCGACGCTGCAAATCTGGTTGACAAAGGTAAATTGTGGGTCGTACTCGGCTACCCGTCGGGGCATGCCTTGCAAGCCCAGCCAGTGCATGGGCAGAAAGCACATGTTAAAGCCGATAAAGTTCAAGACAAAGTGGGTAATGCCCAGGGGTTCGTTGAGCTTGCGACCGGTCATTTTGGGGAACCAATGGTAGATTCCCGCGTACAAGCCAAAGACGCTGCCCCCAAACAAGACGTAGTGAATGTGGGCAACCACGAAGTAGGTATCGTGAACGTGAATGTCAAAGGGGACCGATGCCACCATTACGCCGCTAAGACCGCCAATGACGAACATGGATACGAAGCCCAAGCTAAAGAGCATGGCGCTGTTGAGTTGGATTTTGCCGCCCCAGACGGTGGCAACCCAGCCAAAAATTTTAATACCAGTGGGAACGGCAATAATCATGGTGGCAATCATAAAGAACATCCGCAGCCATCCGGGGGTACCGCTGGTGAACATGTGGTGTGCCCACACCACCAATCCCAAAAAGCTAATGGCGAGGCTGGAATAGGCAATGGCTGTATAGCCAAAAATGGGTTTGCGGGAATGAACTGGCAAGACATCGGAAATAATGCCAAATACCGGCAAAATCATAATGTAAACCGCCGGATGGGAGTAAAACCAGAACATGTGCTGGTACACCACTGGGTCGCCGCCACCGGTGGGATTGAAAAAGGCAGTTCCGGCAACGATGTCAAACATGAGCAGGATTAATGCCCCTGCCAGTACCGGGGTAGAAATCAAAATCATAATCGAAGCCGCCATCATGGACCAGCAAAACAGCGGCATCCGGTACAAATTCATCCCCGGCATGCGCATTTTCAAAATGGTGGTGAGGAAGTTCACAGCCCCCAAAATGGAGGAGGTTCCCAAAATTAAGATGCTGAGGATCCACATTAATTGCCCGGAGTTGCTGGCAATTTCGCTCAGGGGAGGATAGGAGGTCCAACCTGCTTGCGGCGGTTCCACGAAAAAGCTACCAATCAACAAGGCACCGCCGGGGGGAATCATCCAAAATGCGATCGCGTTGAGTCTGGGAAAAGCCATATCCCGCGCCCCAATCATTAGGGGAATCAGGTAGTTGCCAAAAGCGCCGGTGCCTGCGGGAACGATCCACAGGAAAATCATAATCGTTCCGTGCAAGGTAAAGAGGCTGTTGTAAATTTCGCGGCTGACAAAGTCTACTTCTGGGGTGGCAAGTTCGGTGCGAACTCCCCCTGCCAGCACACCGCCAATTAAATAGAAGATGAAGGTGGTCACCAGGTATTGAATGCCGATGACTTTGTGGTCGGTGTTGAAGGTGAAGTATTTCCACCAAGGGGTATGATGCCCTTGGTTAGCCATGGTAGTGGTTGCTGTATTGGTTGCTTGTGTCATGGGCTATCGGGCGGCAATATCGCCAAATTGGAACTAGTGCAATTGTTGGAGAACTTGTTGGTCGATCCCCATTTTTTCTTCCACGTAACGGGTGGCATACTCGGCATCCGAGGGCTTGTTTTCAGATGATGGAAGCATGGATAGTTGGTTGTCGCTGGTTTGACTGCTGGCGATGCGTTCTTGACGCCACTGTTGAAACTCTTCAGGAGATTCGACGATAATGCGGGTTTTCATCACGCCGTGGTAGGCACCGCACAGTTCGGCGCAAATGATGGGATAGTCGCCATTTTTTTGGGGATGGAATCGCAGTTGGTTGGTACTGCCGGGAATGGCATCTTGTTTGATGCGGAATTGCGGAATCCAGAGGGCATGGAGTACGTCGCTGGAGGTGATGTTGAGTTTGATATCTTTGCCGGCGGGAACGTGCAGTTCGCCGGATACAATGCCTGAGTCTGGATAGGTAAAAATCCAGGCATATTGCATGCCTTTGACATCGACAACTACGTCGGCTGCCGATCCTTCTCTGCCAGGAGAAGCACCTACGCCGGCGGCTAAGTCTTGGTCGTCGCGTTCTTCTGGCATGGGAGCAGCGATCGCGGAACCGGGTTTTTGCGCCAGTTCTTGGGTATCCCGACCGCTACCGGAAGCTTCTGAGTCCAAACCACCCATAGCATTGTAAATCTCAAAGCTATATAGGCTAATCGCCAAAACCATGATGGTGGGAATGGCAGTCCATACGATTTCTAAGGATAAGTTGCCGTCAATGGGAGGACCGTCGGTGGTATCGCCGCGACGACGGCGGAATCTGATGATGGCAATAATGATGACTCCCTGCACCAGGAGAAATAACCCCGTGGCAATGGTCATCATGGCGTTGAACAAATTATCCACCAACGGCGCTTCTTGCGATGCCGCTACGGGCATTAAGCCATGATTTTGTCCGTACCAAAGACTAACTAAGGTCAGAATAATACCGGCAATTAGGGTGGTAATTGAGTTGGGAATATTCACTTTCTACCTCACTTCACAGGTACAGTGTTTTACTTGAAATAACTCAACGAATGATTGAGTTCAAAGACAGGGACCAAATATCCAAAGGCGGGGGCACGATTTCGGGCAAAACGATGCTCTCACCCGCCCTGTCCTAATTGCTGGCTGTTATTTATTTTCCCACAAAAATTTCGATACAGCATTGCTAGACTCTACTTAATTCGCTATTCCATCTTTAGATAATTTTTGGATTCTGACAAGAGCAGCGATTGTTGTTTTTGGAGACTTTACCTATAAATAACTATATAGATATTAAACAATAAGAATACAACAATCTATCATTTCGATTGGGTTGATTGTAGCAGCGATGGATGCCATTAACCGAGAAAAAAAACAACCCCGCTTTCACAATTCGCCATGCTGGAACGGTGCCATGCTTGAAATTTTGCCGTTTAGCAATTGCATGAAAAAAATGATTTCTGGTATCTTAGTTTACTGTTTGAAATCCTGTTTTCTGATGTCATAATTAGCCTGAAGCTCACCTGAAAAGGGAATACTATCGATCTAGGGGAAAGCCCTTGAAAACGCTTAGGGGATATCATGCGCCACTCCCAAAAAACGTTGGCAACTGCAACGAAAACGACGAACAATCTGTAGTTTTTATTAAATTCTGTAGTTTTTATTAAATATTTTTGACAACCGTAGCCAAAGCAGCTAGGTTTAACTAGGTTAATAAATGTAGAGAACAAAGCCAAGAAAAACGCGACCGAAACATGCCCACCACCGGCATGGGCAACATCTATATAGCGTTTGCATTAAACTTGTGAATGCTTTGCCAGATTCGGATAAAGCGTTCGCCCTTACTGGTTGCAAGATTCGGAATTTCTTTTCAAACGATTGATTAAGATTGCGCCTATGACCGATGCTGCTACCCATCAAACCAATTCTGTCGCCCAGAATCAAGGGAAAACTGCGCCAGTACCACAGAAAATCCAAAAGCTGGCTGTTAAATTGGCGATCGCTACCTTTATTTTAATGGCAATTGGCAGTGCTACCCGCGTCACCAACGCGGGTTTAGCTTGTCCGGATTGGCCTTTGTGCTACGGCACCCTGTTACCTGTCGATCGCATGAACCTGCAAGTGTTTCTAGAATGGTTCCATCGCCTGGATGCTGCCATTATCGGCGTAGGTACCTTGTGGCTGGCAGGACGCAGTTGGTGGCATCGCCAAAACTTGCCCAATTGGGTACCACCGACAGCTACCGCTGCGCTGGCGGTTATTTTGCTCCAAGGTCTGCTCGGTGGTCTGACAGTCACGGAAATGTTGCGGTTCGACATCGTTACCGCTCATTTGGGCACGGCTTTGCTATTTTTTACTACCATTTTGGTGATGGCTTTGGTGCTATCTCCTTACGAAAAACATGCAGAAACGACCACGCCTCGAACATTACCCTGGATAAGCGCGATCGCGGCCCTTTTGGTATACCTGCAAAGCTTGTTGGGGGCTTTGGTAGGATCGCGTTGGGCGGTCCATCAGTGCTTGCAAATTTCCCAGCTATGCAGCGTTCTGCACAGCCATTTGATGGGGGTGCTTCCCGCTAGTATGTCCGTGCTGGTTCTGGCAATTGTCGCGGTACGAACCCCTCATTTGCCTGCCCGCTTGCGACGGTTAAACCGTTGGGGAATCGGACTGCTGCTTGCCCAAATTGCCCTAGGCTTTGCTACCTTGCATTTGCATTTACAAGTAGAAATCCTCACCGTTGCCCATCAATCGGTAGGAGCAGCATTGCTCGGTGTTTTGGTTGCCTTGACCGTTTACAGTCTCCGCGATCGCTTGACCCTGCCAGTAGCTTCCGCCAAATAACTTTCGTTTTTTTCCTGTTTCTCTGTATTTCATAGCTACTCATGTCCATGCAAGAATTCACCCCATCTATTTCCGCAGAAAGATACCATCAAAATATCTTTCAAGTTTGCAAAAGCTACTACCAACTCACCAAACCACGCATTATCTTGTTGCTATTGATTACCACCGCCGGCAGCATGTGGGTGGCCGCCTCCGGTCAACTGAATCCCATGCTGTTGCTAGTGACGTTGCTGGGTGGTTGGTTCGCAGCAGCATCAGCCAATACCATTAACTGCCTGTACGACCGCGACATTGACTACCAGATGGAACGCACCCGCTGGCGTCCCCTTCCTTCCGGTAAAGTCCACCCCAGAGATGCCATCATTTTTGCTGCTGTCTTGGCGATCGCTTCCTTTACGCTTTTGAGCGTTTTTGCCAACGTGCTGGCTGCTAGCCTGGCCATGACGGGAATCTTGTTCTACGTGCTGGTGTACACCCACTGGTTAAAACGCCACACCACCCAAAATATTGTCATTGGTGGCGCTGCTGGTGCCATTCCTCCCTTGGTGGGTTGGGCTGCTGTCACTGGAGATTTGAGCTGGCCGGCTTGGGTCTTGTTTGCCATTGTGTTTTTGTGGACCCCCCCTCACTTTTGGGCCTTGGCACTGCTCATTCGCGATGAATACCATACGGTTAACGTTCCCATGCTACCGGTAATTTCGGGTAGCGAAACTACAGCCCGGCAAATCTGGTGGTATACCTGGATTACCATTGCGGCAACGCTGTT
This sequence comes from uncultured Geitlerinema sp., assembly GCA_964477525.1. Lineage (GTDB taxonomy): Bacteria > Cyanobacteriota > Cyanobacteriia > Cyanobacteriales > PCC-9228 > PCC-9228. Next base: position 6,167 of record CAYZHY010000169.1, read on the forward strand.
GCTGGTTTATCCGCTGCATGCCACTGGCTGGGTCTATGCCGGCTTTGCTGTTGCTTTGGGGGGAATTTTTCTCAAGAAAGCCTGGTCGTTGCGACAGCAACCCACGGACAAACAACAAGCGCGATCGCTGTTTAAATATTCGATTCTCTATATGATGCTGCTGTGTGCTGGTATGGTGGTCGATAGCTTGCCAGCGACCCAACAAGCAACTGTTTTCGTTGCCGAGAAACTGTATGCATTTGCTGGACT
>CAYZHY010000170.1:0-6240 GCA_964477525.1 uncultured Geitlerinema sp.
GCTCAGTTTGTGGGAACATAGTAAATAGAGACTTGGAAGATAAAGAATGATGGCAGTTACGTGGCGACAACCCATTCTCATAGGTGGCGTTGGTTTATCGTTTTTGCTGTGGCTGGCAAACAGTTGGAACCCGTTAGGAAACGGTTTTGGCGAAACTACCTTGCTGGCTTTGATGGCAGCTGGCGGTGTGGCTTGGTGGTGGCGTCGTTCCCCAAAAACTTCAGAGGCGACACCATCTCCACTACAATCGGTGGATTTGACAAAAGCAGAAGAGGCCATTGATGGTTGCCGGCAAAGGGTAAGCCAACTGCAAGCAGAATTGCCAGCCGAAACCGATTCCCAACTGCAAACTCGCGTGGCAAAACTGCAAGAGAAGGTGGAAAGCCTTCCCCAACAGCTACAACGCCAGGATATCTCTGTTGGCATTACCGGCGGTCAGGGAACTGGGAAAACAACGTTGGCGCAGGTTTTGTCGTCGCAAGCAACTACGAACAGTGAAATTTCGGTTCGCTACCAAGACACGACCCCTTGGTTTGCCAGCGAAGCTGCGGAATGGGAAGCCAAACAGCAGCTACAAAATGCCGATTTGGTGTTGTTTCTCACCAGTGGGGATATTACCGATTCGGAATATCAAGCTATCCGCGAAATTGCGATCGCGCCGCAGCGGGTTTTGGTAGTCTGGAACCAGCAATACCCACAACCGAAAACTACACAAGATACCATTCGCGCCAAACTACAACAACGCCTGGCTGGTATTGTACCAGCTGAAGATATTGTCGCGATCGCTGCTGCCGGTCGAGAAATGCCAGTTCGCTACACCCAAGCCGACGGTTCGGTCGTTACCAAAACCGAAACCACCACTTCCCAACTCGAACAACTGCAACAACGCTTGCAGTCACTTCTAAGTTCCGAAGCTATTCCATCTCTACTTTACACGAGTACCTACCGGCAAGCGATCGCCACCCAACAAGAAATCCAAAGCCTCCTCAACCAGCTACGTCGCGATCGTGCTTTACCCCAAATCGAACGCTATCAGTGGGTTGCCGCCGCTGCTGCCTTCGCCAACCCCATTCCTTCCGGAGATATTCTCGCCACCATCGCCGTTAATACCCAAATGGTGATGGATTTGAGTAAAATTTACCAGCAGCCATTTTCCTGGTCGCAAGCGCAAGAAATTGCCAAAACCTTAGGCGCTGTTATCGTAAAATTAGGCTTGGTAGAACTCTCCACCAAAACTCTCACCACCATCCTCAAAACCAACGTTACCACCTACGTTGCCGGCAGCGCCATTGAAGGGGTTAGCGCCGCCTATATTACTCGAATTGCCGGTTTGGGTCTCATTGACTATTTCCAAGAACAGCCAGCCATCACCAAACCTTCCCAAATTGACTGGCAATCCATGAAGCAAAAGCTGCAAGCTGCTTTCCAGCGAACCCAGAAAAACGAATTTTTGGTTTCCTTTGCCAAAAAAGCTGCCTCTCGCCTGCAAATCGAAGGCTAATTTATTTGTTTTATCGATGATTTCTCCATCTTGCCATGTCTGACGATCGCGTGTCTGCTTCCCCTATCGAACTAGCGCAAACCACCATCGCGCAAATCTACGAAAAATATGCTTCCCTACGCGGGGAAATGGCAACCGAACCGCCAGAGTTGGAACAGTTGGCAGGTATTTTGGAGAAATTAGAACAAGGGATTATTCGCATTGCTGCTTTTGGCGCTGTCAGTCGCGGCAAATCTACGGTGGTTAACGCTTTGGTGGGTCAAAAATTGCTCTCCACCAGTCCCATTCACGGCGCGACAACCATTCCCACCAGCATTCGTTGGTTTCCCCAAGAAGAAAGCAAAATTCAGGTTGAGTTTGTTGATACTCCTGGTTTGGATGAGGTTGGCGGCGACCAAAGAAGTCAAAAAGCCAAAGAACTTGCCACGCAAGCGGATTTAATCTTGTTTATTGTAGCTGGGGATATTACCCGCGCCGAATATCAAGCCATGGCAGAATTAGCTGCTGCTAAAAAACCCATCCTGTTGGTTTTTAACAAAACTGACTTGCATCCCGAAAAAGATGCTGCCAAAATTCACGAACAGTTAAAAAGTTTTCACCAAGCTGACGATCGCGCAGAAGAAAACCAAAGTTCTACCAATTCCCACTTTTTTCTATCGCTAGAAGATATTGTCATGGTGGCGGCAGAACCCATGCCAGTGGCAGTACGGCAAGAAACGGAAACGGGAAATGCCAGCGAAAACTGGGAAACACCACCGCCACAGATAGAGGATTTAAAGGAAAAAATTCTGCAAGTTCTCAATCAGGAAGGGCGATCGCTGTTGGCATTAAATGCTTTGTTGCAAACCAGCCAGCTAGAACGGAAACTGGCGCGTCAAACCATCGCATCCCAGCAGGAAGCTAGCAAACAACGTATCGATCGCCTGGTCGGTATCAAAGCTGCCGCCATCGCGCTGAACCCTTTGGCTGTTATCGACTTATTTGCAACTGCTTTAGCCGATTTGGCATTGGTGCGTTCTCTAGCGCGTCAGTACCAACTGCCCATGACCGGCTACCAAGCTGGCAAACTAGGACAACAAATTTTATTTAGCGTTGCCGGCGTGACGCTAGCAGAAGTAGGTAGTGCTATTATAACAGGATGGGGCAATCCTGGCAATACTTGGGGATTGGGCAATGTTTTCACTTATTTGGGAGGCGCGATCGCACAAGCCGTCGTTGCTGGATACGGCAGCTACCGCGTCAGCGAATTTGCCCAAGAATACCTAGCAACAGGATGCACCTGGGCCCCTTTTGGCACCGACACCATTATCGTACAAATTCTCCGCCAAGCCAAACCCAATACCCTGCTTTCCCAGCTACATCCCCAATTTTTCCCCGGCAATTAATTATTTTCTCCCCTGTTCAACTTTGGCAAAATCGCTATCATAAAAGAGGTGGCGGAGTTGATATTTTCAACCAAAGTTTCTCTGCCACGCACCCATGCACTTACGCACCCATGCCTATCGTCCTGTTCGGTAAAAAATTTGCTTGGTCCACTGTTGGCATTGTCGGTATTCTCGCGGCAGGCATTGCTGGTATTGGGAGTACGGTCTACGTTGCCACCCGAGATGCAAGCGCCGAGGAAAATTTGGTCGATCTCACCGTTGCTGTACAAGCCAAAAATCTCACCGTTCGGGTCACTGCCAGCGGTACCATTGTACCAGTACGTAGCGTCAACCTAAGTCCCAAAACCTCCGGCCGCTTGGTGGAATTAATGGTGGAACAGGGAGATAGGGTTCAAAAAGGGCAACCCATTGCGCGTATGGAGAACGAGGAAATTTTAGCCCAAGGCAAACAAGCCGAAGCCCAATTAATCCAAGCAAAAGCTAGGTTGGCAGAGTTGGAAGCGGGTAGCCGATCGGAAGAAATCGAACGCGCCAAAGCCCGCTTGCAGAAGGCTAAAGCCCAATTAGCCGAGTTGAAAACCGGTACCCGCACAGAAGATATCGAACAGGCCAAGGCACAGGTAGAATCAGCAGGAGCCAGAGCAGAACTCGCCAAACAAAGGCGCGATCGCTTTGAAACGTTATACCAAGAAGGAGCTGTTAGCCAAGACCGCTACGACGAAGCGGTAACTGAGTGGGAACAAGCCCGTTCGGCTTTGGCAGAAGCCCTGCAAAACTTACAAGAGTTGCGCAATGGACCCCGATCGGAAGAAATTGAAAGGGCGGAAGCTGATGTATACGAGGCACAGCAAAACTTATTGGAGTTGCAGCGCGGACCCCGACCGGAAGATATTGCCCACGCCAGGGCGGAAGTAGAAGAAAGTAAGTGGCGCATGCGAGAAATTGAAGAACGGTTTCAAAACACGTTGGTGCGCGCGCCGTTTTCCGGGATTGTGACCCAGCGGTATGCGGATGAGGGAGCGTTTGTCACGCCCACCACGTCGGCTTCTTCCACGGCTTCAGCTACGTCTACCTCGATTGTCGCGATCGCGGAAGGCTTGGAAGTGTTAGCGGAAGTGCCGGAAGTGGATATTAGTCGCATCAAATCCAACCAACAGGTATCGGTGGTGGCGGATGCTTATCCCGATAAAAGCTTTCGCGGCAGAGTGCGTTTGATTGCCCCAGAAGCCATTAAAGAAGAAAATGTTACTCTATTCCAAGTGCGGGTGGCGTTGGAGACGGGATTGGATAAGTTAATGTCGGGGATGAATGTAAATTTGACGTTTCGCGGCGATCGCTTGAACAATGCTATCGTTGTACCTACGGTGGCGGTGGTGACCTATCAAGGAAAAACCGGGGTTTTGGTATTGGATAAGGAAGAACAGGAACCAGAATTTCGACCGGTAACCTTAGGGTCTACCATTGACGACCAAATTCAGATTTTGGAAGGCGTGAAACCAACAGAACGGGTATTTGTAGATTTGCCGGAAGGAAAAGACATCGACGAATTTCTCCAACAGGAAAACGAGAAGCAATCATGAACCTAGCAGAAAGCATTCAAATGGGGGTGAAAACTCTCCTCAGCCATCGCCTGCGCAGCAGTTTGACTATGTTGGGGATGATTATTGGCAATGCCTCGGTGATTGCTATGGTGGGGTTAGGTCAGGCGGCGAAAGACCTGGCACAGGAGGAATTCGAACAGTTAGGACCGAATGTTTTATTTATCGTTCCTGGCAACCGCGATACCCAGAATACCACATTTGATGTTCCCAAAACCTTGGTATGGGCCGATGCCAAAGCCATTGCCGAACAGGTTCCCACGGTCAAATCGGTAGCACCGCAATTGCAAAACCAACAGGTACTTACGTATCGCAACAAAAATTTACAAACCTTGGTGGTGGGAACCACGCCAGCGTTTCCCGAAGTGCGTAGTTTTGATGTGGATAAGGGTCGTTTTATTACCGATTTTGACATTCGCCGCAGCGATCGCGTGGTCGTGTTGGGTGTAGATATCAGCGATCGCTTGTTTGGCAATGTAGATCCGGTTGGCAAACGCATGCGCATCAAAGGGGTTTCTTTTCAAGTAGTCGGCGTGATGGAACCCAAGGGATCGTTTTTGGGAACCAACCAAGATGACCGCGTGTTTGTTCCCCTGACCACCATGGAAAGTCAAATCACTGGCAAAACCTCTCCCTACGGTTTGCGTCTGTCTTGGATTTCGGTTTCGGCAAAGGATCGGGAAAGCATTCCCGCTGCTAAGTTTCAAATGACCAATTTGTTACGCCTGCGCCATCAAATTTTTGACCAGAATGATTTTACGATAGATACCCAGCGCGACATTCTACAAATTGTGGGCAATATTACCAATGCTTTGACATTGGTTTTAGCCGCGATCGCGAGTATTTCCCTACTTGTAGGCGGCATTGGTATTATGAATATTATGCTGGTATCGGTATCGGAACGCACCTCTGAAATTGGTTTGCGCAAAGCGATCGGTGCTTCTCAAAGGGATTTATTACTCCAGTTTACCATTGAAGCGGTGATTCTTTCTATCACCGGTGGTTTCATCGGTACCCTACTAGGGGTAGCTGGTATTTTTACCATTTCGGTTGCTACGCCACTAACTGCCAGCATTTCTCCGGTTGCGATTGTCATTGCTACCAGTGTTTCTGGCGGTGTGGGTCTGTTTTTTGGCGTTTTTCCGGCGCGGCAGGCTGCCAAACTGGATCCGATTGTGGCTTTGCGGCGGGAATAATAGGGCATCTAGGCTAAAATTGTGGGCAACGCCATAGCTGGATTGGTTCAAAATTAGAAACTTTAGCGATGGTGCCAAAGGCACTGGTCTTTTGGACCATCGCTTTACCTACCAAATCAAACTAGAGGTATTCGTAGTTTCCCTGAGAATATGGCTTCATTTTATATTAATTTTTCGCCTTTCAAATTAAAGTTCCAGTAAAATATCGTGTTTTCCCCTATACATTGTTGATTTCCCTATGTAAAAGTACGGTCAGGTTAACAAACCTATGCCAAACAATCAATTTAAGGTAAAAGACCATGATTCGTTACAAACTCTTGACAGGCGCATTAGTCGTTTAGTGGAGCAACTTTAATTGCTAGCTCCTGCTGAAACTGTTAACGTATTTTACTTTGCCTTTGTTAGCTCTTGGTAGTTTAGGTTTAGCCTTGAAGTTAAGAAAACCTAAATAAACTTCTATAAACTACTCTACCTCCAAAAAGAGCATATTCTTGGAAACAGCCATATTTAAGACATCCCCTAGTTTGACCTTTTAGAAACCATGGTAGCAACAACCACAA
>CAYZHY010000171.1:0-6174 GCA_964477525.1 uncultured Geitlerinema sp.
AGCAACGCGCAAACGCGATCGCAATTGAGAATCACTCGCGATCGCCAAGCAATTGGCAATTTATGATGTATTAAACGAACCTTAATGGGGATCGCTGTAATAGTTATATCCCAAAAATGGGGTTAAACGCTCATTGATTTCTTTTTCAATAGATGCAATTTGTTCCCTAGAAAGATTTTCTTTGAAGTCTCCAACTTTACCTTTTCTTGTTTTATAAAATTCTGTATTTTGGTAATCTCCAGGACTCAAAGTCTTAGATTGTCCTTTTGCTTCCATTTTCCTCATATTTTTAAAACTAGCATATTCAATAGAATCACCAATCGTTTTATCTGGAATGTTTAATCCCAGGAAATTTATAATTTTCTTGAGTTCTGTGTATGTATCTTTTCTTAAGTCTTCGTAGCGTATCACCAAAAATCCCATTATTTCATCTTGGTGTTGCATCCATTCATTATAAAATGATATATAATAGTCCAATCCTTTTTGTTTAATATAATTAAACAAATTCATTGGCCGATAGTTTGCCTTTTTGTGCCACCAAAAGTATCTAGAAATAACAGCATCTCTGGGATCTCTAACTAAGAAAATTATTCGGCGATATCTATAATAGGAGTAGCCTCTATATTTTTCGTGGCTGGATTTTATAGAAGGAATTGTAGGACTCATCTCAGAAAATCCATACAAATAAAAAAGCTTCATGTCTTCTGGAAAATTAAAATGTAATTGAAAACTTTTTCCTAGCATGAATCTCAGCCAAGTCCTACCACAATTCGTAGGCGATATTAATAAATATTGGGCGTTCCTTCTTTCTCTTTCATATTTTGCTTTTTCCGATTCAAATTTACTGCGTATGCTGTTGAATAGCCAATAGATATTTTGTCTCATGGTAAAAAGTAAGTTTCCTTTTCAGGTTTTGCAGCTACAAGGATCGTTTACATAGGAGGTTCGTAATTATATTTGTCTATAATAAATTTTTCTTTTTGTTTAATTAATTCAACGGTTTCATTGTCATAGTAAAAACTTAAATTTCGTTTTCTCGACGAAGTATTTGTTTTTTGTGTGGATGAGAATAAGTTTTCCATTTTTTCTTTTGGAATTGTAACTCCTACACGCGCTAAAACTCTCTGTAAATCTTGTTCTAGATTTTCATTGTAGACGATATCGTCTAATACATTATTTTGATAATCAAACTGTTTTATACGTTCAACATTTGTGAATTCTGTAGAATATAAACTTGGTAAATTCTTTGAAAATATTCGTAAATAGCGATAGGTCATTAGCCCAGCCACATTACTAACACTACTTTTTTCGTAGTGTTCGCCAATATGATTTTTGGTGCTACGATCGAAGATCGTATATAACCATTCTCGAAACAGTGTTGGATCGTCCGAATCTGAGTAAAGGCGTTGCCATTTCTTGATGTCTTTTAAATTTAGTAATTTTTTATAAGTGAAAGCAATCGGTTCGCTGGTCATTTTACTATACAGCTTTTCTAATCTCGTCTTGGGTTTTGCTAAGTTTCGATACAAACCGCCTTTACCATCGCAACCAAATGCCCAAAGCGAAACATACCACTCCCAAGGGTTGCGAATTGAGCCAACAATATATTTATTGATATCTTGTAATTCCTCAGGAAGCTTATTAATATTATTATGTTTGCCAATTTGCTGTCCCGAACAAATCTGTGAAAGTAAATTGCTAATATGGGTACATCCAGTTTTATGAAGTTGAAGGTAAATTAGCCGATCTGTAACAAACATTTGCTTTTCCTATTAACATTTAAACGTAAGCTGCCGTACATTCAACTGCGTCAGTTCGCGAATCAATATAAATACCAACACTTATGAGATAATATGAAATCCGGATTTATCTCATTTTATATTCAAAAATTTTTATTTTGTCAATACCGACATCAACAAAATTGTTGCAAAATACTGGCAGTTTGGTTGCCAGTATTTTCCCAGCTAAATTGGCTGGAACGCTGCAAAGCAGCAACGCGCAAACGCGATCGCAATTGAGAATCACTCGCGATCGCTTTCATGGCTTCCGCAATTTCCTCCACCTGATACGGATTCACCAAAAGCGCCGCATCCCCCGTAACTTCCGGCATAGAAGAAATATTGGAAGTCACAACCGGCGTTCCGCAAGCCATCGCTTCCAAAATCGGCAAGCCAAACCCCTCCCACAAACTGGGAAACACCAACGCCATCGCTTGATTGAGAATCTTTGGCAACTGGTCGTAATCAATATATCCCACAAATCTCACTTGCTGGGAAACCCCCAACGCCTCTGCCTGCTGCCGTAGCTGTAACGTATAGCGAGAATCACTAGGACCAGCAATCCACAACTCCCAATCGCCAAACTTGGCTATCTTCGCAAACGCTGCTACCAGGCGGGATAAATTTTTATAAGCATCGTGGCGACCAATATAAAAAAAGTAATTTTGCGTCGGCAAATCCAAAAACCGAAAGTGGCTAGCATCGTAAGCCAAGGGAACTGGCGTAATTTTTTTCGCCGGAATCTGCAGAAAATCGACAATATCCTTGCCAGTTGCTTCCGAATCGCAAATAATATGTTCCGCTTCTCGCAAAATCTGGGGAATATAGTAACGGTGATAGGGAATCAGGGGAGAAAAACGCCGGGGAAATCGCAGCGGAATCAAATCGTGAACTGTCACCACGTGGCGACAACTTGACCGCAGCGGCGCTTCTGGAATGGGCGAAAATAACAAACTGGCGCGCGATCGCTGGTATACTGAAGGCAAGCGAAATTGCGTCCACAGCAGCCGTTTGAGATGACCCCATTTACCAGCATCGGGATTCATATTCGCAGGAACCCGATGGCAGCGGTAACCGGGAATGGTATCGGCAACGAGTAGCGTGGGGTTCAAATCCGTCAGATGCGGAAATATATTTTTGGCATAGGTCGCCAATCCCGTAGGTTTGGGAATTAAAAACGATAAATTGACCAGTAGGTGACTCAATGCTTGCTTAACCCCAACGACGCTTGATGTAAGACCCAATACCGGACAGTTTACCAAGTCCTACTTCTTTTTGAAACGCCACCAACCACAAACCGTGAAGAAACACTCGCAGCAACCGCCACCAAAACGCAAAAGCCGTAGCGTGTGTTTCTAACGCTAGCAAGTAACTGGCCGTACTGTGGTGAAATTTGTGCCGAAGATGGCGGTTGGTGATTTGGGACGGAAAATGGTAAATATGAATTTGTGGAGTAATCCCAATAATATGTCCTTGGTGGCTACAGCGCTGGCAAAGATCGAAATCTTCGTAGTATAAAAAATACTCGGGGTCGAATTGCGGTGGTTCGGGAAATCGTTTTAAATTTAATAGTAAACTGCAGCCGCTAACCCAGTCGCAACGATGGTAGGGAAGCGGTTGTTTTGGTGAGTAATAGGTTGCTGTGGCAATTTCGCCAGTAGAGGGGAAAAATGTACCGCCGCCAAACCAAATTTCTCCGTTGGGTTCGTAAATGGTGGTTCCCAACAACGATACTTCGGGATGGTCTTGGAAAAATCCCATGGCTTGGATAAGGCTACCGGGAGGTAGTTGGGTGTCGGGATTGACCAACCAAACCAACGCACAGGGGTCGTGGCGTATCACCCATTCCAATCCTAAATTGCAAGCGGCACCAAAGCCAATGTTGTCTTGCAGGTAAATGGGAACCAAACAGGGATGGGAAAGGGTATCGAATTGGTAGTCTTGGGGAGAGTTGTTGACGACGATGAGTTGGTAGGGAATTTTCGAACAGGCGGGTAGCGATCGCAGCAAGTTCTCGATCAGGTCTGTAGAATAGTAGTTAACGGTAATTAAGTAAATCACGCCAATTCGATTTTTGAGTCGTCTCCAATCATAAATCGTAGAGCTTTGGGTCGTCTGGGTGCGACGCACAAATGTGCTTTTCTGCCAATGACGCTATCGACGATACGTTGGTGAATGCCGTCAATGGTGGCTTGTTGCAAAACCACGCTGTGTTCTAAATCGGCTTCGATTAAGGTAACGCCATCGGCAATGCTGGTATAAGGTCCGATGAAGCAGTTTTCTAGATAGCAATTTTTCCCAATAATGGCCGGTCCGCGAATGGAAGAATTGATAGCGCGGGTACCGCTGCCTATTTTGACGCGACCGATGATTTGACTGCCATCGTCGATGTCACCTTGGTTTTCTGGGGTGAGTTTGGTGTCGAGAATGATGCGATTGGCTTCTAGTAGGTCGTCTTTTTTACCGGTATCCAGCCACCAGCCGGTTAGTTCTCTGGATTCGACGCGCTTGCCTTTGTCGATTAAATATTGAATGGCGTCGGTGATTTCCAATTCTCCCCTGGCGGATGGTTGAATGCTAGCGATCGCTTCGTGGATGGTTTTGGAAAAATAATATACGCCCACCAATGCTAAATTGGAGGGGGGGTCTTGGGGTTTTTCTATCAGTTGCAAGACCCGACCGTCTGCATCCACATCGGCAACGCCAAAGGCACTGGGATGGGATACCTGACGCAGAAAAATTAAGGCATCTAAATGCTTTTGGCTGAAGTTATTGAGAAAATTCCCCAGACCACCTTCAATGATATTATCGCCCAAATACATGATAAACGGTTCGTCTTGGAGAAAATCTTGGGAAATTTTGACGGCATGGGCTAAGCCGGCGGGTTCTTCTTGTAAAATATAAGTTATATTGGCACCGAAGCGATCGCCATTTCCCGTGAGCGATTTGACTTCTTCTCCCGTTTCCGGACTAATAATAATGCCGATATCGGTAATACCAGCATCGACAATTTCCTCGATACCGTACCAAAGAATGGGTTTGTTGGCTACGGGAACCAATTGTTTCGCGCCGGTGTAAGTTAAAGGACGCAGGCGCGTTCCTTTGCCACCAGAAAGAATGAGTGCTTTCATAATAAAACGATCGAATAAAATTTAGCTGGAATGACTCCCTGAGAATGGTTTCGAGCGTCCATTTCCCCAGCACCAACAATCGCTGTTTAGTTTATCGCAAACTGGACCGAGATACTAGGGGACATGGAAAAAAATCCGTTGCCAGTCTGACTTTTCGCGATCGCATGCATTACGATCGAGATAAACAGCGATCGTGTTGCTATATCCATTTTCCACTCGTTTCTACTATCTCGGAAACATATCGGTAAAAATTTATTTGGTTGGGGGTTTCTCTGATGGCCATGTTTTCCGAACTTCCCATTCCTTCCCACTTCCAACGGGATAAAGTTGGCGAAATTTGGCGGGTTCCCTACCAACAACTCGCCGCAGATGCCGAAGCTTGGTCTCAAAAATATCAAATTCCAGCAGCAAAAAACGATTCGTTCCGCATTTGCTTGCTACTGGTAGACGTACAAAATACGTTCTGCATCCCAGGATTTGGTTTGTATGTCGGCGGCAAAAGTGGAACGGCGGCAATTGAAGATAACCAACGATTGTGCGCGTTTATCTATCGCAATCTAGCCAATATTACCACCATTGTGCCCACGATGGATACCCACACCGCCATGCAAATTTTTCATGCCATTTTTTGGGTTAACGATGCTGGAGAACATCCCGACCCGCTAACGGTTATTTCTTGGGAAGATGTTCGTAACGGGGTTTGGAAGGTCAATCCAGCGGTGGCCGATAACGTGGCGGGTGGCGATTGGGATTCCTTGCAAAAAGATGCTTTGTATTACGTGGAACAACTAACAGCGGCTGGCAAATATCCGCTGACTATATGGCCGTATCATGCTATGTTAGGCGGTATTGCTCATGCTTTGGTACCGGCGGTAGAAGAGGCGGTGTTTTTTCACAATATGGCGCGTCGCAGTCAAACCCAATTCGAACTGAAAGGTGACAATCCCAGAACCGAGAATTATTCGGTGTTTTCTCCGGAGGTATTGCAGGGATATGATGGAACAGCGATCGCGCAAAAAAATACAGCTTTGCTAGAACAAGTGTTAGACTACGATGCCATTGTTATTGCCGGGGAAGCCAAAAGCCACTGCGTTGCTTGGACGGTAGAAGATTTGCTGGCAGAAATTCAATCGCGCGACCCCAGCTTAGCGAAAAAAGTTTATTTGTTGGAAGATTGTACCTCACCAGTGGTAGTTCCCGATGTCGTTGATTTTACCGAATCAGCGAACCAAACCTTTCAACGTTTTGCTGATGCCGGCATGCAT
>CAYZHY010000172.1:0-4436 GCA_964477525.1 uncultured Geitlerinema sp.
GTGCGCCGCGGCGAGGACTCTCTAGCTCTTTTCCCTTTTTCCCTTGTGCCCTTTACCCTTCTTTCTTTTCCCTTTCCCCTCTCGCCGTTAGGCGAGTCGAATTTTTTCGCTATTTTTCCATTTCTGCGATATTCCTATGCCTTCCCAATCGCTAAAAAATTCAAATGATGGCGCGACTTGTGCAATTTGTGGTTTGGAATGTTAGCGCCGCGCCACCTAGGCTAGTGAAAAACCTTAGTAAGTATAACCAAACGCCTTCTGGAACTGTTCTTTGAACTCTTCTGGCGTAAAGCTGTGGTTCTGGGTACCGTGATGGGCAATTTTGATCGAACCCATCAGCGAAGCAATCCGCCCTGTCGTTGGCCAATCTAGTTCCTGCTCGAAACCGTATAGCAATCCAGCTCGGTACGCATCGCCGCAGCCAGTGGGGTCGTTGACTGCTTCTGGTTTCACCGAGGGAATTTGGTGATGTTCGTTGCCGGCGTAAACATCGGAACCCTCACCGCCACGGGTTACAATCAGCGCCTCTACCCGTTCGGCGACTTGGTTTTCGCTAAGACCGGTGCGATCGCGCAGCAATTGCCATTCGTAGTCGTTTAGGGTAACGTATGTGGCTAGATCCACAAAATGGGCCAGTTCTTCGCCGTTGAACATGGGCATGCCCTGACCGGGGTCGAAGACAAAGGGAATGCCAGCTTCGGCAAATTGTTCGGCGTGTTGCAGCATGGCATCGCGACCGTCAGGGGCGACAATACCTACTTTAACGCCGTTGGCATCCGCAACTTTGTTTGCGTGAGCGTGCTGCATGGCACCGGGGTGAAAGGCGGTGATTTGGTTGTCATCCAGGTCGGTGGTGATGAATGCCTGACCGGTGAACTCGCTGTCGATTTTCTTGATATGATTTTGCGGGATGCTGTGTTTGTCCAGCCACTCAGCGTAGTCCCCAAAATCGGAACCAACGGTGGCCATGGGCAACGGCGAACCTCCCAGCAGTTTGAGGTTGTAAGCGATGTTGCCGGCGCAGCCCCCGAACTGGCGTCGCATTTCGGGAACCAAGAAAGACACATTCAGGATATGTACTTGGTCGGGCAGAATGTGATTCTTGAATCGGTCCTGAAAGACCATGATGTTGTCATATGCGAATGAACCGCAAATGAGTGCTGACATAACAGATTCGGTCCTTGTTTCGTTTTAACTTTATCGTACAACTGCGACTGTGGCAAAAATCCCGGCAGTTCAGCCAAGTTTGGCTTGCAGGCTGTTTCCGGAAGTTCCAGTCGAGCAGCAGAAAACCTATTTTACCATCTTTACGATCGCTTTCTAGGTACTTTCGAGCCGCGATCGCGAAAATGCAGACAAACACCACCCACTATCCAGGCTGAAACGCCTACATCCGTTGGCGTTGTATCTGTTTTCAATTTTCCGAATGTGGCAGTGCCCCGAGCTTGTTGAATGGGGTTGTCCACCGAAACCTGAATTTAGAACGATGGTGTTGATTTTGTCAAATTGGGGAATCGATTTTCTGGCTGGCAATGTTCTATGGTGGCCATCTTTTCTGATTTGAATCTTTTTTTGGGCAGGCAAACGTACCAACCAATTTAAAATTTTAAGAAAGAAACTGGTATGGGCAGGTTGGTTGTGGTATCCTTTAAAAAGCAAGTTAGCTGTTGTGGTTTTGTTGGGTAGCTGCGTTGGCTGTTGCCCTAGTAGCAAAACGTTTGTAATTCTGGTAAGTTCGTATGCCGTGGAATGGACAGAAAAAAAGAATATTTCGCGAGGCATTACTTTCGGTTTATCGAGATTTCTCTGACCTCAAAATGTTTCTTGTAGACCATGATTTGCAAATAAACTTAGCGCAAATTCCCACCGAACCACTGGAAACGGCAGTGTTTGAACTAATTCAACAAGCGGAAGGTCAAGGATATCTAGACGAGCTTTTTGAAACTTTTTGTCAAGAAAATGCTAACAATCCCACTGTTGAAAAAGATATTTCGGAATTGACAGGCGATCGCTTTATTGATGAAGAAAGTTCCCAACCCAAAATTTCCTCAGAAGATTGGAAACAGTTATTTAGCTGTTTTCTAGATGACGACCCGTTGGCCAAAGCCTGTAAAGGAGCTTTTCGATACTGCTTTCAACGTCCTCTAGAGGAAATTTATCCTGACTGTCCTTCCCTCAACCAAATCAATACCATTCAACAAGTATTGGAAAAATATGATAATCCCGAAGTCGCGATCGCTTTTGCCAATCGCACGTATCAATTAATTCAAAGCACTTGCGAAGGAAAAGAACGAGATGGAGATTTAGAAAATATACAAGCTTGGCGCGATCGCGTGGCGCAACAGTACAATATTTCCCCAGATTTTGGTATTGAAAATAAGCATGGATATTTGCTTGTAGCTATTGTCCCGAAACCCAGTCACTTTCTAATTTCTCCAGAATTGCATCTAACCAACGGTCAAATTATTCCAATCGATATTTATAAAGGAGTTAAATGCCAATTCGATGAAGTTCCCAACTATTTATCGGAGATTATCAAAGAGGCAGAGAAAACATTATTGCAAAATTATCAAGGGATTGGTTCTGTCACCCTGGAAATCTTTTTACCCTGGCAATACTTGGATCGGCGGATTCACGAATGGCCGGTAACCGATGAATTGGAAGATCGATGCAACCTCAGCGAACATCGAGCATTTATCGTGCGATCGCTAGAACGGGCGAGAAAGCCTGGTTTGCAACTGAAATTAAAAAAAGCTTGGAGAAAATGGGAAGAATGCTTACAAAACAATCAAATTGTTGGTAATTTTTATGAATTGGATTGTTCAAACTGTACGCTTTATTTCGATTATAGCCAACAACCGGGAATTAAGTTTGGCAATGGATTGCCAGAAGGGGTAGAAAAACGCCAGAAAATCTTTAAACAACTGATTAAGTCGTGCGTTCCTTTTGCTTTTTGGACCTACCAACAATTTAATTGGGAGACAACCATGCAAGCTTTGAACGCGCTTCTGGATGCTGCTGGGAATTTGCAGGATTTTCAAGAGTTAGCGAGCGCGATTATGCGAAAACGTAATACCTCCCCCAACTCACCCATAAGCGAATTGGGGATGCTGTGCGATTGTCCGGAACGCATGCCAACGCTGTCCGATGCCAAAACCTCACCGTTGCGCAGTCCTTCATAACCTTATCGATAGAAAAAATTATTGGAAATACATTTTATGTCAGACTGGAAACGATTTTTTGGTAACTGTGGCAACTCTCCCAATCCTTTACAATTTGAATCTATCCCCGAACCGCCGCCTTGGCGAAAATTTTTGCCACACGATGCGGTGGACGATGATTCCGATCGCGATCGCTGGCAGCAGTTGCAGGTACAATTGCAGCAAGACCAGCGTACTGCGGAACGGGGTCGTAGCTTTCGCATTGAAACCGACGACAACGGTTATTCGGAAATTGTGGATGCGGTGAATGCGGCACTTTATTTGCGCCGTCCGCTGTTGGTAACTGGAAGTCCCGGTTCTGGCAAAACCTCCCTTGCCTATGCCATTGCCTACGAACTGCAATTGGGTCCGGTGTTGGTTTGGCCCATCACAGCGCGTTCTACCCTCAAAGATGCCCTCTATCGCTACGATGCCATTGCCCGCTTGCAAGACGCACAACTCGATCGCGAAAGGCTGGAACGCCTGCAACGCCAACCTTCCAACTCCCCACCGGTAGAAGACCTGCAAGAAGAAGGTCGCCTGGGAGATTACATTCAACTCGGTCCTGTGGGAACTGCTTTTTTGCCTTCCCACTATCCACGGGTTCTGTTAATCGACGAAATTGACAAAAGCGACCTCAACTTGCCCAACGATTTGCTGAATTTGTTTGAAGAGGGCGAGTTTTCTATTCCCGAGTTGCAACGGCGACAGCGAAAAGAACCTCGGGTAGAGGTACAGACAGAAGACAATCTCCAAGCCACGGTGGAAAACGGACGCATTCAGTGCTGCGAGTTTCCCATTGTGGTGATGACCAGCAACGGGGAACGGGACTTTCCACCAGCGTTTTTGCGGCGTTGCCTGCGGCTGCGTATGCCCGATCCTACTGAAGAATCTTTAAAAGCGATCGTGAAATCCCATTTCCAGGAGTACGATAGCGACAACTGGCAAGAAATACAACCCCAAGTGAATGAGCTTATCAACGATTTTCTCGGTAGCGAGAATAAAAGCGACGATCGCGCTACCGACCAGTTGCTCAATGCCATTTATTTTATAACGCGGGAAGCCAAGCCCAACGACGATACCGAATGGGAACAACTGCGAAATATTTTGTTTAAACGGTTGAGCCAGGAGCAATCATGAATGTGGATCGGTTGATTGCCACTCTCAAGGAAACAGAACATCTCGATGCTACCGCGATCGCAGAAGCCTTGTGGTTGGCAACGCAAATGCAAGGCG
>CAYZHY010000172.1:4536-6112 GCA_964477525.1 uncultured Geitlerinema sp.
CCGAAGGGCTACCCATTTGGATTGCCGATCCTCCTTTGCTAGACAACTCGCTAGCCATTATCCGCGCATTGCGACCTTTGTTGCAGCAGGTTCCTTCTGGTATTTCCGAAGAAATTAACGAAGCTGCCACCGTAGAGCGCATTGTCGAAACCAATATTTGGCTGCCAGTGCTGGAACCGAATCGCGAACCTTGGTTTGATGTGGTTTTGCTAATCGATCGCAATGCCTCCATGAACCTGTGGCGGCGGCTGGTGGACGACCTGCAACTGACATTAAAACGATACCGAGCTTTTCGCAACTTGCAAGTTTTCAACATCGATGCCGATGCCGATACCATACGCCTGCTTCCCCATCCCCAGGGATTGCCGCGCAGTCCTCGGGAATTTTTGTCCCCCGACGGTCGCCGTTTGGCAATTGTTGCGAGCGATTGCGTTGCCGACTACTGGTGGAACGGGTTGATGCTGTCGGTGTTGTCGGAGTGGGGAAAAACCATGCCGACAGTGGTTTGGCAAATGCTGCCGGAGTGGATGTGGGAGCGAACGGCGTTGGGAATGGGAGAGTACGTGGCTTTGCGCAACCAAACACCAGGGGCAGCGAACGGACAACTGGCATCGGAAGTGCTGTCGCTGTTCGAACCGGAAGATATGGAAAATCGCGTCGCCGTACCGGTGGTGAGTTCCGATGTTGGCGAGTTGCAGGCGTGGAGTCAGGTTTTGGCAGGGAATCGCCAGCAGGTCTGCGGTGGTTTTCTGTTGCCTGCCAATGGCGATGGTTTACCGGCATCCGAACCCGGCGACTTGGATACAGCTACCGCCGATGCTACCAATGATGCTTCCCAAAAAATTCAACAGTTCCGAATGCTTTCTTCGCCAAAAGCCAGACAGCTAGCGGCGCTTTTGGCGGCTTCTCCGGTAATTACGCTACCAGTGATGCGTTTGATTCGCGCTTCCATGCTGCCAGCGACATCGCCGCTGCCGGTGGCGGAAGTCTTTTTAAGCGGACTGTTGCAGAAATTGCCGGGGCAACCCCCAGAAACCGACCCCGAGTTGGTTCAATACGACTTCGTTCCCGGTGTTCGGGAAAATTTGCTGGATATGCTGCCGCCGGTGGATGCTGTGAAAGTCATCAATGACGTGTCGTTCTATGTTGCGAAGCGATTGGGCTATTCTTCGCGGCGGCAATTTAAAGCCTGGTTGCTGTCGCCGGAAAGCGAGGATCGGGAAAAGGCAGCTGGCATGAAGTCGTTTGCGAAGGTAACGGCTAAGGTGTTGAAACGTCTGGGAGGAGAGTATGCCCGCGAGGCAGAAAGGTTGGACCCCGAAGCAGGAGAAGAGAGCGAAAAAGAGACTGCCAAGGAACCGCAACTGTATACCCGGCAGTTTCAAACGGCTACCATAACTGTGGTTCGTTCCTTTGATTTTGAAACGGCAACTGTGGAGGTTAAAGAAAACGATATCCAAATTCACCGCCGTCGCCAGCAAGCATGGTTTTATAGCGAACCTCTAGGAAATAATATAGAGTTGGAAATGGTTTACATTCGGGCGGGAAGTTTTACCATGGGAGCGCCAGAATCGGA
>CAYZHY010000173.1:0-6097 GCA_964477525.1 uncultured Geitlerinema sp.
CTTTAGCGGGCATCGTTTTGCACCTACCCTCATCGATCTGCCAGAAGGACGTTTTTGGGGACACCTAGAACCAGAGATTCTCGATGTGCTGGTCCATCGCAACGGTGACGTAGCTGGCTTGCGTCCTTACTATCGCGGTTGGGCAGGGCTCAATACCTTCGAACAAATTGCAGAACGAGAGATTTGGATACGAGAAGGTTGGCAATGGCTTGATTGCCGCCAACAAGGACAAGTACTGGCTATCGATGAGGAAAACGAATCTGGAGAAGAAGATTGGGCGCGCGTAAGAATTGATTTTACCAGTGCGGAGGGTTTTGTTTCTGGGACTTACGAAGCCACCATTGAATGTAGCGGTTCCGTAACCACGATGGGAGAGTCAGGAGATGAGGCGTCCATTCACTCTATCAAACAATATAAAGTGACGCATTTGGACAAAATAACCAAGTAAAAGCGGTGCGATCGCCCAACCAGGCTTACGGTTATATACGGTAAGGGTTGGGCGAGAACTGGCCTGGCTTATCTGGTTCGACGAAGCCGCTATCCCCAGCTTCCCCATCCTTAACTTCCCCAGGATTGGTCCTAAAATCAAACTGCAAACCTTCTACTTGGGAACAGCCTCCGTTAGAATTTCATGACCGTCTGGGGTAACCAAAACATCATCTTCAATACGAACGCCAATGCCACGAAAGCGATCGCTAACTTCAGGTTGGTCTTCCGCCAATTCGATATGAGGGGAAATATAAATTCCTGGTTCCACCGTTAGTACTTGATTGGGTTGCAAGGTTTGCCAGGAGTCATCGCCATATTTATATACGCCCACATCGTGGACATCTAACCCCAACCAATGACCGGTACGATGCATAAAGAAGGGTTTGTATTTTTGCTGTTCGATGAGTTCGTCCACATCTCCCACTAACAATCCTAAATCCACCAAGCCGCTAACAATAACTTGTACGGCAGCATCGTGGTGGAGATTGTAAGCATTTCCCGGTTGCACTTGCTCGAAAGCCGCTTGTTGCGCATCAAAAACAATATCGTAAATGGCTTTTTGTTCTGGGGTCAACTCACCGCTGATGGCAAACGTACGGGTAATGTCGGAATTGTAATACCCGTAAGAACAACCAGCATCAATTAACAACAAATCCCCTTCTTGCATTCGACGTTGGTTTTCCACGTAGTGGAGAATGCAAGCATTTTCCCCAGAAGCCACAATGGAAGGATAAGCCGGACCAAAAGCACCGTGGCGGCGGAAAATTTGTTCCATATCCGCCTGCACTTGGTACTCGTACATCCCAGGCTGGGCAATATTTTGGGCGTGGATATGTGCTTCGGCAGCAATGTTCGCGGCTTGGCGCATCATGGCAATTTCTGCATCGCTTTTTACCAACCTCATGCCAAAAACAATGGGAGATGGATCTTCCATCGCCATCGGACCTTGGCCGCGTTTGGGATATTGCTGCAAAAACTGCTGCCACAGATTTAAAATGCGATCGTTAAACTCGCGATCGGGTCCCAAGTGATAGTAAATGCGATCGGCATCTTGTAAATATTGGGGCAGTTGCTCTTCTAACTCAGTAATGGGATAGGCAATATCGGCACCGTAGCGTTCTTGCGCGCCTTCTACTCCAGCGCGATAGCCAGTCCAGGTTTCTTTTTCTTGATCCCGTGGCTGCACGAATAAAATAAACTGATGTTGGTCGTGGTGAGGGGCGAAAACAGCCACTGAATCGGGTTCGTTGAATCCAGTAAAATAATAAAACGTACTCTCCTGGCGAAACGGATATTCCACATCCTTGTGCATCACTGCCATAGGCGCACTGCGAAAAATCGCCGTACCGCGGCCAATTTTGGCCATAAACCGTTCCCGTCTGGCGGCGTATTCCGCTGCATCGATGGTGATTTCGTCAAACATAGTTTCCCACAAAACATGACTATCGATCGATTATAGACATGCAGGTTGTCGTTGGAAACTGCCCGTTTTGGGTAACAAAATGAATATTCGGACAACAAAGTTGATAAATTGAAATAAAGAGGATTTAAAAAGGAAACAAGGCATGGGCTCAAAAGTACTGCTTGTCGATGACGAACCTGGGTTGCTAGAAGCCGTCCAAGCGTATTTAGAAGACAGCGGCTTGGAAGTAAACGTAGCTAGCAACGCCGACCAAGGGTGGGAAAAATTAGAACAGTCGCCCCCCGATTTGGTCATTTCCGATATCATGATGCCGCAAGTGGACGGCTATCAATTTCTGCAACAAATTCGCGAAGATCCTCGCTACAAAACCCTGCCCGTGGTATTTTTAACGGCGAGGGGAATGACTGGCGATCGCATTGCTGGCTACCAAGCAGGCATCGATGCTTACATCTCCAAACCCTTCGACCCAGAAGAATTGGTGGCAGTGGTCAACAACTTGCTCAGTCGCAGGCAAGCTTTGGAAGAAGAAAAAGCCGAATCTGGGGAAAATTTAAACATCACCGAACTTGCCAGTCAAATTGCCGAAATCAAATCGTTGCTAACCCAACGCCACGAAATTTCCCAAACTGCCGCTCCCATCCAGGTAGAACTAACGCCACGGGAACAGAGTATTTTGGATTTGGTAGCCAAAGGTATGATGAACAAGGAAATTGCCAAACATTTAGATACCAGCGTGCGCAATGTAGAAAAATATGTCAGTCGCTTGTTTACGAAAACTGGCACTACCAGCCGCACCGAGTTGGTTCGCTATGCCCTCGAACACGGGTTAACCAGTTAAAATAGAAGTGGGGGCTAAAAAACTTACTTGGTGGTTATTTCTAAGGTGCGATCGAGCTCGCTACGATCGACTCTTGACAAAATCCCCTATCCTCGCACACCCTTAATGTGGTACACCGATCGCAGACTACGCTCGTGGGCTTTGGAGAGGAAAGCGATGCGACTTTCAAAAATGTTATTTGTTACCTTGCGCGAAAATCCTGCAGAAGCAGAAATTCCTAGCCACCAACTCTTGCTTCGAGCTGGTTATATACGTCGCATCGCCAGCGGGGTATTCACCTATCTACCGCTGATGTGGCGGGTTTTGCGCAAAGTCTCTCAAATCGTACGTGAAGAAATGGACGCTGCTGGTGCCCAAGAATGCTTGCTACCGCAGCTGCAACCTGCCGAGTTGTGGCAGGAGTCCGGACGTTGGGAAACCTACACCCAAACCGAAGGGATTATGTTTTCCTTGGTCGATCGCGCCGAACGGCAAATGGGGTTGGGACCAACTCACGAGGAAGTAATTACTGCGATCGCGCGAGATACCCTGCGTTCCTACCGTCAGCTTCCCGTTAATTTATACCAAATTCAAGCCAAGTTCCGCGATGAAATTCGCCCGCGTTTTGGTTTGCTGCGGGGTCGGGAATTTGTTATGAAAGATGCTTATTCTTTTAATCCCGACGAAGAAAGCTTGCAGCAGACCTATCAGCAAATGTATCGAGCCTACAGCAATATTTTCCGCCGCTGTGGGGTCGATTTTCGCGTGGTAGAAGCCGATACTGGTGCCATTGGCGGTTCTCAATCCCACGAATTTATGGTGCTGGCGGAAGCAGGAGAAGATGAAATTCTCTATACAGAAGATGACAAATATGCCGCCAATATCGAAAAAGCGGTTTCTAAGGTTTCCCCCGCCAAGCGATCGCCTTTCCGTACCTACGAAAAAGTAGAAACGCCCAACACCGAAACCATCGAAAAAGTTTGTCAAGTGTTGGATTGTTCCCCCAGCAACGTCCTGAAAAACGTTCTCTATCAAGTTCTCTACGATAATGGCAAAACAGTTATTGCCCTAATTGGCCTTCGCGGCGACCAAGATATCAATGAAGTGAAACTACAAAACGAACTGGGCAAACTAGCCCCCCATTACGGTGCTACTAAGGTATTGGATATCAAAGTGCCCGATGCCCAAGACCAACAAGAATGGGCTACCGAACCTTTGCCTTTGGGATATATTGCCCCAGATTTATCCGATGACTACATTAAGTCTACAGAAAAATTAACCCGCCGCGATTTAAAAGAAATGGGACTTTCCGACCGGCAAGTGGGTGAGTTGGTACGCGGTTTGCCTTACTATGCCGGCAAAGGTGTCGTGAAAATTTATTCTTCTGCTGACATTCAAGAAGCCATCGAAACTCGCTTGTCGCAGCCGGGTTTGCTACCAGAAACGAGTGAGGCACTACGCAACGTTCTCAACTTGCTGCAAAAGGAAGAAGTATCTTCCAAGTTTTTGCGGTTGGTGGATAAAACGGCCGTAAATATGAAAGATTTTGTGACCGGTGCCAATGAAGTAGGCTATCACGTAGTAGGTGCTAACTGGGGGCAACAGTTTCCGCTGCCAGCCCACGTTATTGATGTTAGAATGGCGAAACCCGGCGATCGCGCAGTTCACGACCGCCAGCAAGTTTTGCAAATGGCCCGGGGCATTGAAGTGGGACATATTTTCCAATTGGGAACCAAGTATTCCGAAGCTTTGGGGGCTACCTATACGACCAAAGAAGGGGAGAATTTGCCTTTGGTGATGGGTTGTTATGGCATTGGCATTTCCCGATTGGCGCAAGCTTGCATCGAACAGCGCCACGATGACGATGGTATAATTTGGCCGGTGGCGATCGCCCCCTACCACGTTCTGATTACCGTTCCCAAAGTTTCCGATGCCCAGCAGATGGAAGCCGCCGAACAGCTATACCAACAACTTAATGATGCCGGTATCGAAACCCTGTTGGATGACCGCGAGGAAAGCCCCGGTGTCAAGTTTAAAGATGCCGATTTGATTGGCATTCCTTATCGCCTGGTGACGGGACGTTCGTTAAAATCGGGCAAGGTAGAATTGGTAGAACGGGAGACGAACAACGCCGAAGAAATTCCCCTAGAGGAAATTGTTGAGGCAATGACCTCTCGCATTAATGCTGGTTTGGTATCTAGCTAGAAATATGTTAGGCCAGAGGCGATCGTTTGTAGGTCGATCGGGCGATCGCCCCCCTACGATCTTTCAAGTCGTTTGTCCGATGTTGCTACCCATAATATAAAATTTACTTATAAATATTCAAAAAAATTGAAGGATCTTTAGGGAAACCATGGGCGATCGCTGTCAATTAACGAAGCGGATACCATTTAAATAAATATGCTATATAGGATTTCTATATGATTTGTTTGCAATGCAATTTTGTAGGAGCGAACGGCCGTTCCCCCCTATAGAATTCTAAAATCTTTCAGCAATACACCATTGACGTTTGATTTGATATGAAAACCCTATATACAGGAAATTGGTTATGTTGAATTTGAAATCACAAACCATGAAAGATATATATTTTGTGGTTCGACATCCAGAAATCATAGCCGGTAGAAGCAAATATTTATTTATTTTTAGCCACATGAGAAGCCGCTCTTCGGTACTTTCTCATATATTAGGAAGCAATCCTGGTATCTGTGGTTATCGGGAATTACATCAATCCTATATCAATCGCAGGGATTTGATAAACCTGCGCATCCAACTATCCCGAGAATTAAGAACCAATATTAATAAGAAATATTTGTTAGATAAAATCCTTCATAATAATTGTATAGTTTCCCAACAATTTTTTCAAATAGCCCAACCTAAAGTTCTTTTTTTATTAAGAGAACCCCAGGGAACCATTCAAAGCATTACCAATTATATGGGATATTTTCGAGAAAAAACCAAATATCAGAATCCCCAAGAGGGATTGAAGTATTATTGCGCTCGGCTAGCGTGTATTGAGAAATATGCCCGGGAAATCAACTGCGATTCTTTCTTTTTAGATTCCGACGACATTATCAACCATACAGATACGGTTTTAGAAAAATTATCCAACTGGCTGCAGCTGGATGTGCCCTTGGATAAAAACTACCAAACTTTCCAAAAAACCGGAAAAGCCGGTCACGGAGATGCCTCGTTAGCCATTCAAACGGGAACCGTTCAAAAAAGTTCCCAAAGTTCGGAGGTAGAAGTTCCTCAAGAGATTGTAGAACAAGGAAAAGTGTCTTATCAAAGTTGTAAAGACGCAATTTTGAATCATTCGTTTTGATAGCGTGAAGGATTTGGTGCGATCGCAAATTTGAATTGATTGGCTG
>CAYZHY010000174.1:0-5998 GCA_964477525.1 uncultured Geitlerinema sp.
TTACCTGGCTGGGCAAAAATGTTGTTTTCACAATAACAAAAATGTCAAAAAAAACTCAATTTTTGACACAATTTATTTCAAAGGAAGTTTTTTATATGCAATGGGGAAATTCAATAACATTTTCCTGACAAAATGGCTGCTCGATATGGCTGCGATCGAACAAAGGTATGGGGCGAGCAATTGCATATCCTTGGGCGTAATCTACCTGCAAATTTCGGATTTTTTCCAAAATGGCTTGGTTTTCTACGCATTCAGCAATTGTTTGGATCCCCATCAATTTGCCAATGCGATGGATAGATTCCACCATAGCTTCGTTAATGGGATTGGTATCCATGTCTTGAATGAATTTGCCATCGATTTTTAGGCAATTTACAGGTAATTTTTGCAAATACCCTAAAAACATACCACTGCCAAAATCATCTAAAGCAAAACGAACTCCCCGTTTTTTTAAATTCTGAATTAAGGATGACGTTTGCGCAAAATTGCTAATAGCTGCTGTTTCGGTAATTTCAAAACAAATCAAATGGGGTGATATTTTATACTCAGCGAATTTTTCTTCTAGAAAACGAACGAATTCTCGATCGTTTAGGGTAGCACTAGAAAGATTAATAGTATAAACGTTGCTGTTGGTTTGATTGGTACCATATTCCTGCAAAATGCTAAATAAATTTTCAATGGTCCACCGGTCAATGGCCGGCATGAGATTGTTTCTTTCCGCAGCAGGAATAAATGCCATGGGAGAAATCACTTTTCCCGTTTCATCGACAAAACGCAACAGCAATTCGTAATACTGGGGACAGTTGCTGTTGTTCGTTAAAGGAACAATGGGTTGGTAGTAAAGACGAAAGTGTTTGCACTCTGGGTTCCATTGGCTGGTAAGAGGTGAGTTTGGTAGGTTGCTTACCAAGCGATCGCGGTAGGAAGGGGCGAAAATAGCTTGGTTGAGGCTATTTTTCCATTCTCGATTTCCTTGCAAATAGTTTTCGGAAACTTCGTTGCCCCGATACAAGTGAATGCAGTTTCGTCCTTGATTTTTGGCTGCGTAACAAGCTACATCGGCAGCTTGCAGGATTTTGTCAACAGACAGGAAGCGACCGTCGAGGTGGACCATACCAATGCTTATGCCGATGGTAAATACTTGGTATTGCCAAACAAAACGAAATTGCTGTATGGCGTGCAAAAGGGTATTGGTAACCCGCTGTGCTTCTTTTGGAGAACACTGATGCAAGAGCAAGGCAAATTCGTCGCCCCCCAAACGGGCCAAGCGATCGCTTTGGCGACAGTTGGAACGTAGCAAATCGCTGATTTGACGCAGCAGTTCGTCCCCAGCAGCATGGCCGCAAGTATCGTTCACGCTTTTAAATTGGTCCAAATCCAAATAGCATAGGGTCGATTCTTGCGATCGGTTTTCCGGTTCTTCTAGCACTTTTTGCAAGCAATCAATAAACCGACGGCGATTGAGCAAACCAGTAAGTTCGTCGTGGGTGGCTTGCCAGGAAAGCTGCTGGTTGTCTTCTAGGAGTTTGCTGGTGCGTTGAAGGACCAACTCTTCTAGTTTTTCTTTATACTCATACAGTTGGCTTTGGGCGTTTTGCCGTTCGCGAATGGCTTGTTGCAAGATGGCTTCGTGCGGTGTTTCCGCTACCCTATCGCCGCTTTTGTTGGGGGGCAACAGCAACCAGCGAAAGATTTCTACCACGACATAAATGCCGACAGCAGCGGTGGCAATTTTCACCAAACCAACCAACCAGTAGTAACTATGCCAAAGTTGCCAAATGTCAAGCAGCCGATCGACACCGCAAAGGCCAAAAAATACCCCTAAAATGGTAGTAAATCCCCGTTTTGACAGCCACCGGGCTTGCCAATGGTGTATCACCAACCCTACGACCAAGGTATAGCAAGCGATCGCAACCAACAAATCGGCGGTTACTTGCATCCAAACGATCGCCGACGAAGATACCGATAGAAAGGTTGACGATACTTTGACAGCGCTATCCATAAACGGAAACTCTCCTGCTAACGTGGGCTTGGCTATACATGCTCAACAGTTGACAACAAGCAATATCGGTCAAATCGAGAGCTTTCCCGGGTCTGATTTGAAAATCAATCCGATCGGGAAGAGAAATTTCTAAAACTGGCCTTGGTGGGAATTGTTTTGTATATGCAGTGGATGGGGATTTTTTTGCAAAAAGATAACGGATGAGTGGTGCCATGGAAACTTGGGGATGGGATCGACCGGCGATCGCCAAATCAAAAGGCAGAATAGCTAGCTGTTAGAAGTGGGAAGGCACCTGACAATTGCAAAAAAATCGGGCAAAATTGGGTACTATGAGAAACAGGCACTTCTAGCTTGTAGCTAGGCAATCGAGAAACACGAAGAACAATACGACGCTGTTTGTGGGAGGCAACAATCATGGACCCTGGCAAGCAACAAATTATGGGATTCTTTCTTGAAGAAGCCAAAGAACACGTAGATACGATTGAAAAAGGCTTGTTGGATTTGCGAAATACCCTACAAGACCCAGAAAGTATTAACGAACTCTTCCGTGCAGCTCACTCAGTAAAAGGTGGTGCTGCCATGCTCGGTTTTGGTGGTATCCAAACCGTGGCCCATCGTATGGAAGATTGCTTTAAAATCCTAAAAGAAGATCCCCCAGACGACATCAGTGAGGATACGGAATCTTTATTTTTTAAAGGATTTGATACCCTCAAAGATTTGTTGGATAGGTTGGAAAGTGCCGAGGGCTTGCAGGAAGAGGAAGCCGAATCCGCTGCCAAAGAGGCAGAACCTCTATTTGCTGAATTGCAAAAGCATTTAGAAAATATTGTCGGCAGCGATGTAGCGGCAGCCGCCTTAGACAAAAGCAACAAAGGGTCAAGCAGTACTGCGACCAGCGAAAGCGAGGCACCAGCAACGTCAGAAGCGGAACCAGAACCTGCTCCTACGCAGGCTTTTGTCGTTCCTGTCGTAGATGTTTTGAAGCAAATGCTGCATATTTTCCGCCAGGAAGAAACGCCGGGAACCCGCAAACAACTGCAAGCACACTGCGATCGCTTGTTGGAGTTGGGGGAAGAAACGGAAACCTGGCAAACCCTGGTGAGAACGGCTAGAAGAGCGATCGCCTATCCCGACAATAGCTACGTAGCGCTAGCCCCGCCGATTATCAAAGAATTAAAAGCAGCAGCAGAACAGGTAGACGCCAAGCAAGCCAACGAAATTGCCCCCAGCGATGCCTTGCAAGAACTAGCCGGTTCCCCCGATTCTTCCATGGAAGAAGTTTGTCTGCCCCCAGATATAGAAACAGCTACCCAGGTTCTCCGCCAAAGCAAGCCCCGGCACTGGTTGGTCAAACTGGTAAAAACCCTCGCCAACCAACTAAAATCTTAACCTAGCGCAGCTAGGCCAAATCCATATTATCGATGTTGGGAGGCACATCTTGAATGCGACCCGGTCCCACTGCTTGCAAAGCTTCCGATAGGACCACGTCGCCAGTATAGAGGGCACGACCGATAATGGCACCAGCCACGCCATAGGGTTCTAAGGTCAGCAAGTTCAGCAAGTCGGTTACCGACCGAATGCCGCCAGAAGCAATAATGGGTACGTCTACGCAGTTGGCGATTGCCCGAAGAGATTCTATATTGGGACCGGTGAGGGTGCCATCGCGATAAATATCTGTATAGATAATAGTAGCCACCCCGAGTTTGGCCATTTGCAGAGCTAGGTCGGTGGCTAAAATTTCAGAGGTTTCCAACCAGCCTTTGGTGGCTACTTGGCCGTTCCTAGCGTCAATGCCTACGGCGATGCGATTGGGGAACTCCTGGCACAAATGACGAATGGTTTCTGGTTGTTCGACTGCGGTGGTGCCGAGAATGGCTTGTTGTACGCCCAGTTGCATTACTTCAGCAACGCTGTCAAAGCTACGCAAGCCACCCCCCACTTGTACGGGAATGGAAACCGCTTCGGCGATCGCCGCGATCGCGTTTTTATTTTGTGGAGTTCCCACCTTGGCACCATCTAAATCGACAACGTGTAGGCGGGTAGCTCCCTGTTTTTCCCATTTGCGGGCTACATCCACTGGGGAGCGATCGTAAACTTCCGATTGTTGGTAATCGCCCTGGTAAAGACGTACGCAGTGTCCTTCTAGAATATCAATAGCAGGAATTACATGCATGGTTTTGTCTGTGCAGCTAAACTTGGCATGGCACCGGTTTTGTTCGTAAAAATTTTAGATTATAACAATAACAAAACCTAGTTTCGCATACTAAGACTTCTCCTTATAATTAAGAAAAGTACCTTTTTAACTGTAAGCATATCGTATTTTTGGTAACGTTGACTTGACAGTCCCGATGCCATCCCAGCAACAGATGGTTTTTAGGTGGAATTTTTAACTATGAACATGAACTTTCCCTCCCAACAAATTATTCGCCAACAATATCAAGATTCCCAACCGGCTTTGGTGATTCCCATACGATTTGCCGCGATCGCAGTTGCCTTCAACCAACGCTATCGCCTGCAGGGGTTTGCCCCCCAAAGCGAACGGTTAATCTCTGCTCTGGAATCCATCACCAATCGGTTGGGGCTTCATTGGGAATACCAGCGCCAACCCGACCGTTGGGGAGAGTATATAACCATTCATATCCAGCTATCCAGTCGCCAGCAAATTACCGATATTCGCCAAGCAATTCAGTCCGTCGGCGGCATTGTCAACGAAATGCAAACCCAGTACGAAATTCGTCGCCCCGATCGTGCGCCACCCCGTTGGGAACTGGAACGCCCTACCCCTTGTGTAGGCTGCCGCCACTACTATGGAAAAGCACACGGCAGGCAGCTTTTAATTTGTGCCATGCATCCGTTCGGATCGCCAGAACCTTCTTGTCCGGACTGGGAAAGCGAATAACCAGATGCTGCTAGTTTCGTTTGTAGTTACAAAGAGCTGAGGGAAACATGATGGGTGATTTAGACACGCAAAACTGCGTACCCTGTCGGGGAAACTCTCCCCCGATAACGGAAGAAGAATTTGCCGAACTCAAGCAGCAAATACCAGATTGGGAACGTATTTATATAGAAGGGGAACCGCGCCTGCAACGTTCCTATAAGTTTCGCAATTTTCGCCAGGCGTTGGCGTTTACCCAAAAAGTAGGCGAAGCGGCAGAAGAGGCTGGGCACCATCCTGCGATTTTAACAGAGTGGGGTCGAGTCACAGTGACTTGGTGGACCCACGCCATCGGTAACTTACATCGCAATGACTTGATTATGGCAGCACGCAGCGATCGCATTGCCTCTGAGTTTGCCGATGGGAAATAGCTGGCAAAAATTGTCTATTTATCGTCGATTTGCTCCAATTTGCTAGCTGGAACACAAAAAGGCTTTTTTGTAAATATTTTCTCAATAAAAATTTGCAATTATCTTATATTTTTGTTACATTTTGAAAAGAAAACCGTTCCAGCTAAGCTACGGAGTTTTTCTATGAATCTCTTTCCCAAACCTGTCGTCGTGAAATCTCAGTCTCGTGCTTACGAACTCAAAGACCGCCTAGACTGGGGAGAACCCGCTTTAACCATTATCGACGCTCGTTCGCGCGCATCTTTTAACCAAAGCCACATTATGGGTGCGATTTCCATACCGGCGGATGAGCTAATTCCCCGCGCTAACGCCAACTTGGAAACCAACCGCGATATTTACATTTATGGCGAAACCGACGAAGAAACTGAAGCGTTAGCAGCTCAACTGCGTTCTGCCGGTTACGAAAACGTATCGGAACTTCTTGGCGGTTTGGCAGCTTGGAAAGCAGCCGGATATCCCGTTGAATCTACCACCCCAGCAGCTGCCTAAATCTGCTAGTTGGTAAACAACTGGTTTCCAGCTACTTTCTCAGCCAAACCACGAAATAGACCACGTTTGCTCGCTTGCTTTGCCAAGCGGGCATTTTTTCCGTTTTATACTAGAACGTATTGGCTTTTTTTGGCAAGTGTTCAGAAATAAAGTTTTGCTAAGCGA
>CAYZHY010000175.1:0-5964 GCA_964477525.1 uncultured Geitlerinema sp.
CGATTGCCCATTGCTTGAGCTTCTCTGGGTTGGGAAAAACATTCCATCAAGGCTTCGGCGATCGCGTTGGTGTTGACATCAACGACACGGGCAGCGTTGGCGGCTGCTGCTTCTGAAAAATTGCAACTTGTGGTAAAGATACAAGGCAACCCCGAAGCCATCCCCTCTAGAATGGACATGCTAAACCCTTCGGAATAAGAGGGGGCAACATAAATGCTAGCGGCAGCAAAGGCAGCATACTTCAACGAACCGCCGAGCATTCCTGTAAAGGTGACGGCTTCCAAACATCCTGCTTTGCGAAAGTAAGTCCGGACAGTAGGTAAAAAACCAATGCTGTCAGGTCCGGCTACGACCAAATGGGCTTCCCAAAAGCGATCGCGCACTTGGGCAAAAGCAGGAGCTAGCAAATCCAGTCCCTTTTTGGGATCGATACGTCCTAAAAACAAAATCAATGTTTTGTGACGGGTTTCGGGAAACTGCTGGTAAAAATCCTCGGGACTGGGGAGGGTTTCAAAGTCTTGGCGGTGAATGCCATTGGGAATCACAATGGTTTGTTGGTAGCCAAGGGCGTTTAAATTTTTAGCTTCGGAGTGGGCAAGAGTTTGAATTGCTTCTGCTTGAGTCAGTAAAGGTTTTTCAATGAGATGGTAGTAGAGGCGTTTTTTTGAGGTTTTGTAAGAAAGCGCCCAGGGTTCGAGCATACCATGAGGTGTAGCGATATATGGAATATTTTGCAGCCGGCATAACCAGTGCGTTAAGGAGATGGAAGGCGCAAAAATGGTGTTGGTATGAACGATATCGTAGCGATGAAGGTTGCGAACCAACCAAAAGAGTAAGGCAGGGCTGATAATGAAGTCTTCCTGGTTCCAGCAGGGAAAATATCGCACTCGATATGTATCTTGGGAAAGCCAAAGATTAACTGGAACGTCTAATTTACTCTTGCCGTTGGCATTGGTGGTCACCAGATCTACGTTGGTGCCTGTCTTGCCCATGGTTGTGGCTAACTCTTGGACGCTTTTCGATGTGCCGCCATAGGTTAAGGCTAAATATGGCGCGACTAGTAGAATATTCACAATGTCACCATCAAGACTTGCTGGATTTGGCGTATTCCACTGCTTGCATTAAGCCTCGTGCAAAGTTGTCGAGAGAGAAGTTTTGTATGTGTTCGAGTCCTGCCTTTCCCATTTCCATGGCATTGCAGTTGCTAGAACTAATTTTTAACATGAGTTGTGCTAGTTGTTGGCTATCTGTGGGGTCGAAACCAAACCCATTTTTCCCTTCTACAATCAAATCTGGAAAGCAGCCGCATCGATTGGAAACGAGGACAGGTAAACCAGCAGCCATGGCTTCGTTGACTACCAAGCCCCACTGCTCTTGGATGCTAGCATGAACGAAACATTTGGCATGGGCGAAATAAGGTAAGAGTTCTTCTTGCTGGAGAAAACCAGTTAAGCGAACGGAGGTTTGTAAGTTTAACTCTTGAATTTTTTGTTCTATTTGGGAACGAAGGGGACCATCGCCGCATAAAATTAAATCCCAGGCATTAAAATCTGCTTGGTAGCGATAGGTAGCATAGGAATAAAGTAAAAATAGAAGGTTTTTTTTAGGTAGGAAGCGATTGATGGCTAAAAAATAAGGTCGCTGGGTGGGTGGCGGTAACTGGCGGATTCGGTTGGGATGAAAATAGTTATTATCAACGACATCGTACCGAAAAAAAATGGATTCGGCAGGCATTCCCAATTTCAAACAATACGCTTGGTGCGGTTTTCCAGCTACTAAAGCAGCTTGATAGTGTTGCAGCAACCAGGATTTGAATTTCTCCTTGAACCAACTGCGAGTGTCGTCATCTTCTTTGGAGTCCGAAAGGAGAATGGCAGGCTTTCGGTGCCACTGGCTCCACAATAGGGCCGTAAGTAGGGACAATCGAGAATATCCTGCGATCGCGATCGCATCAATTTGCAATTGGGATAGTTGCTTCCAAATTAAGAAAAACAAGTTATAAAAATTGACTTGTTCGAGGTTTTGTTCTCCTAAAATAGAAATGACGGAATTTTCAAGCTTGGTTTGCCAGTTGTAGTTAACGCCCGAACGGGTAACTTCCACTCCTATAGCTTCCCATCCCCACTGCTGGCAATATTTTTGAAAGCAATTCAACCGAGCAAGGTGATAGGGACCATAGTTAACAAATAAAATGGCGACTTTGGTCACGAGCGAAACTCCAAATAGTTTTGGTTTTCATTGATGTTTTTTTTGTTATTGGTCGTTGTCGTCACAAATTGCTCGCTTTGCGAATCCGTATTGTTGCTGGTATTGGTTGAAAGCCTGACACATTTTTGTGGGTAGAGCAAGTGGCGTATTGTGGTTACGACGATATACCTGAATTGTAGAAATCGAGTTCTGGAACCAATGTGAAGGAGCTGTTATCTCTAAAAAATCGCATAGTTGTGAAAGGACAGACTCAGGAGATGTAGTAAGTTCTTCATAAGAAACTTCCCAAAAACGATTGCCCAGCGATTGTTTCCATCGGTCAATTTCACCCAGCGTAACCAACCATTCATAGGCTCCTTTTGATACATTCGTTTGTAGGAAGTTAATTTCGTCGGTGTAGTATCCAGCATTTGCTCCGTCACGAGCAAGTGCTTTCCATTTTGAATGGTTAACCCCCCACCATTGGTTGAGTTGGGGTTTGCCAGTTATTTGATAAGAGTTGGTGTTGGCCAAACGTTCTATAGAACGGCAAACATCGACTCCATCGCGGACAAGATGGATAAATTTGGCGTTAGGAACAATGGCGTTTAAATAGCCAATTCGCAAAGCATTGAGGGGGGTTTTTTCTAAGATATATTGGTTGGGGGTTTGAGTTTGAAATAATTGATAGAATCGGGAAGATGTATATTCA
Source organism: uncultured Geitlerinema sp. (assembly GCA_964477525.1). Classification (GTDB taxonomy): domain Bacteria; phylum Cyanobacteriota; class Cyanobacteriia; order Cyanobacteriales; family PCC-9228; genus PCC-9228. Next base: position 2,900 of record CAYZHY010000175.1, read on the forward strand.
TGGATATCCGACGCATCCATGAACATGGCGGCACTTCCTATATGATATAAATTGAGAGCATCTGTTTTACGATCGATAGCTGTCCAGAGATGGTATGGTTCAAAGAAATAACAAATCTGTGGATGTTGGGAAAGAATTTGACCTAAAAGGGTGGTCCCAGAACGACCGCATCCTATCAGAAAGGCTACCAAGTTCGTCTGGTTATTTTTTTGTCTTTGACGATGCAAAATTCTTTGCTTTGCAGACCAATAGAGCCACTGATATTTAATCGATCGTAGAGGAGGTTTTGCCACATTTTCGGTGGCATATTTTTGCCAAGATTTCCAAAGTTTGTGGAGGGGTTTACTCATTTCTAAATAATTCTTTATTTTATAAAGAGCATGCTTAACAAAGCGATCGCTGCAAATATTTTCCTAAAGAAAAAATTATGGATGAGGTTGATGGTCTGATGGAGGAAAGTAAGTTTGTTGGGTTAAAGTATTTTTGCTGGCAAGAGCGCGTTTTCCGTACAGCCAAATGACCCAAATTGCAAATCCCATAAACATAAATCGAAAAGCGAACGCTTCAAAGGTTTGCATGAAATAAATAGAAAGGGCTGCAGCAATTGTATAAACAGGAATCCACAACTTACCGCGAGTGACAGCTTTTTTCCATGCCATACCGTAAAACCAACCGAGCAAGTAAAGTGCGATTAGATAATACCACCAAAATTCCACCCACAAATCGGCAATCATACCAGGTGCTGCTCCCTTAGGTGGACTCCATTCTAAAGTCCAAGTTTCTCCTACAGTTCCTGCGTTGGTTTGTGCTATATTGGGAATTCCAAACCATCTTGCGGCATCTGCATACTGAGTTGGCCACAACTGTCGAGGTATGGGACGAATAAATAAGCTTGTAATATATCGTCCTCCCCAATAATAATCGTTATTTTGTTGGGCATTTAATATAACTCCCGAACCATATATAAATTCATTACCTGGACTAACATTGGTAGTGTAAGTTTCGCCAACTGACCATTTAAGATCGAAATCCGAGCCTAGGTAAATTTCGCCTCTGTTGGCTAATAAAAATAACAGTAGCATACCTAGAGCTACGCTACCTGCGATTAAATTTTTTAAAGTGGGACGTCGCCTCCGAATAAGATACCACCCCATGAAAACCACAACCACAACCATTGCTGTGGGACCACGACGTGCCCCTAGCAACCCCTGAGTGAGTAGCGGAAAAGCAAACAAACCTATCCATACCCAATCTGGTCGAGTTAACTTTCGCTCGACATGAGTGGTCATAAACCAAAGCAGGGCTGGTAAAGTCCACTGGAGTGCTTCCCTAGCGTAACCGCTTCCGGACGCTCCGCCGCCGTAGGAATGTCCGTAAGCTGCCGTAAAACCACCCACATTTGCAATTCCGTAGAGATAGGCTGCAACGCCAAGCACGCCAAACAAGATGGCGGCTCGGTCAAATCGCTTGCATGCTTTTAGGGGCAACCTCCAAATTTGCTGGTAGCGATTTTGGCGATTTTGGCGATCGATTTTCCCATCTCCGGATAAAACACCGGCTAGTAAGCTAACAATTCCTAACAGATTGATAGCTTGAACCAACGTTCTCTGTTCGGTTGATAGAAAGAAATTTAGATCGGCTAAATGGGAACTGTAAAGTTCCCAAGGAATGTAACAGTAAGGAAAGAATAAAATTAATCCCAAATAAATGAAAGGATGGAAAGAATCTCTACTCCTGCGGTAAGCAAATAAGACGCCACCGAGCGTAACCAGACCAATTGAGAAAGTTAGCAATAGAAATAGAGTGTCTTCTGTCATTGGCGTTTTAGAAAGTTTGTTTGAAAAGCAGTTAACGGTCTACATAAGACTCAAATTTGGAAAGAAAAAATTTTGATTATGGAATAGACAACATTTGAAAAGCTTCGAGAAGGCGATCGCCATATTTATCCCAAGTAAATTCTTTAGCTCTTTTTTTAGCATTGCGCGACATTCGATCTCGGAGACGATCGTCTGTTAGCAATTGTTCCATGCGATCGGCTAAACTTTCAGCATCTCTGATAGGAACGATAAATCCATCGATACCATCGCGCACTACAGAACCACAGTTCGTAGTGGTAATAACAGGTACGCCACAAGCCATTGCTTCCAGATGAACCAAGGCAAAACTATCAGATAAAGTTGGTAACACGAAAATATCAGCTTGTAAAAATTCTTTTCTGACTTCCGAGCGAGGTACTTGACCGATATATTGGGGACCGCGAAACTCAGGATGTTCTATCATGGTATTTTTATAAGGACCTACGACCCGTGCGTCGCAAGGAATACTTCGTTCTTGTAGGAATCGAACCGCTTGTGCTAAATAATGATTTCCTTTTAGCAAACCAACCGAGCCAACAAACAAGACTCGACCTTTGTGCCGGTTTGGTACTTCATCAAACCAATCGCTATCAATTCCATAAGGAACAATTGTAACGTGTTCCGGTGGGGCTCCCAAGCGAGTAACACTTTCGTACACAAATTGGGAAGGAACAAGAATTAAATCGGATAAAGACCATTTTTGTTTATCTCTCTCGATTCCTGCTTGTACTTGCTCTAAGTTATTTTGGGCTTCTAGATTGGGAAAACGATTTCTTTCTTCATGTAAAATTTGTCCCACATCTGGATTAATAATCACTTCATGGATAACTTTCAAACCTTTTTCTTTAGCTTTCGTCGCTAGTTCAATATCCGAATTTATAAAATTTGTATATAAAGCATTGGCTTGTAAAAAATGATCTTGTAAAACTTGTTTTTGAATTTGTTTTTGCGTTTTGTAGGGTTGTTTTTGAATAAAATTAATAAGACTAGTTACGCTACAAGTTTTTAATTTGCTACTAGGGATTTCTGGTGGTAATTTTCTTCCGAGTAGTCGTTGCAATGGCTTTGGTAGAAAGGAAACGGGGAAAATATAGTTAAAATATTTAAAAATACCAATATTGCCACAAATATCAGTGTAAAACTGTTCCAAAATACCAACTCGTGCTAACAAAGCAGGAACAGCATAGTGCATCCTTGCTCCCATTTGTA
>CAYZHY010000176.1:0-5762 GCA_964477525.1 uncultured Geitlerinema sp.
TTGGCTTCACCAACAATAAAAAAACAGGGATATCTTCCCCATCCCTGCTCTCTGGAGACGGAAATATACCGTCCCCCTTGGTGCTTTCTAACATTCGTTTTTCAAATGGCTCAGGGGTGATTTGAACACCCGACACGAGGCTTATGAGTCCCCTGCTCTAACCACTGAGCTACTGAGCCAAGCGACTAAAAGAAGGCATCTTTTACCTTAGCACCTTTACTAGGATAGCAGAACCGTAACGCGATCGCCAAGAGATTTTCCGAAAAAAATCGACCGGATTTTCGCTGGTTGCGACCGAAGTTAGGAGACAGTGCTTTGCAGCACCATCTCCCTCGTAAAAAAACATCCATAAAATACAGACAAGCGCTCGTCTATCGGCTACGTTTCGATGGCAAGTAAGCTAAAGGATTGACAGCTCCTTTTCCAGGTGGATGAACTTCAAAATGGAGATGGGGACCAGTACTGTAACCACTATTACCCATTTCTGCAACTTGCTGGCCTTGTTCGACACGCTGTCCTTGCCCCACCAAAACTCGACTGTTGTGAGCATACAGCGTTAGACTACCATCGCTATGTTCAATTTTCACGAGATGGCCATAGCCACCAGAATTCCAACCAGCTTTCGTGACCACGCCAGAAGCCGACGCTACAATTGGCGTACCAATAGGACCAGCAATGTCTATGCCTCGATGCATCCGACCCCAACGCCAGCCGTAGCCAGAGGTCACAACCCCTTTTGCTGGCCAAATGTAACCGTTAAAACTTGATTCTTTTCCTTCCGGAATCATGCGGTTGGGTTCGGGTAAAGGAGGCAACTCCGGCGAAACCATTCTCGATGGCATCATGGGAGCGTAGTTCTCTGCTCCCAAAGGAGCCACAGCTACAGTTTCGGAATCGCGATCGGTGGATCCGTCAGCTGTTGACGGTGTAGAATTATTGCTGTTGCCTTGGGATGGAACCGCTTCAGGACCTTCAGAACTGCGGTTTCTCGCAGCAAATTCAGGATTGACCGATTCTGTGGTTTGCGAACGGTTGGCCCCTTCATGGTTTGACAAAATAGAAGGGAGCGTTTCTTGGTTCGTGTTGGCTTCCACTTCCGCTACGGAGGGTGCTGTCAAAGGTGCGGTTTCGCGGTGGGAGCGATCGCGCAGCCGGGAAATTTCAGCCTGCAACCCTTCTACATAAGGTTGGTATTTGGATTCGGTATTGGTAGAAGTTTGCTCTTGCGAGAAATGATAGGCCACAGAACCCGTTGTTTCTATCTCTTCCAGCATCTGTTTTCCAGGAACTTCCAGAGAGCCTGTTTCCCGATCGATCCCCACCGGCGTGGATTCTTCAGCTCCTATCAATGGAGCTCGATCGGTTAAAGAATCAGACAACTGTATGTCTGGCAGTACAGCCGTGGCCTTGGATCCGGTAACTTGAGAAACGTCACCTCCTACCAAGGGAGCCTTTCGATCGCCGGTCATGTCCACATTGAAGGCAATGGTAGGTGCGTTTTCTGCCGTTGGTTGGCCTTGACGGGGAATCAACAGGGTTTGCCCTACCTCAATCAAGTTGGGATTTTTCATCCCATTGTGTTTAATAATTTCCGAAGGGGAAATATCGTATTGACGGGCCAAAGAATAAATAGTATCGCCAGGACGAACCTGATGTTTGATGGTTTGGTTCGCCAAAGTAGGTTCGGAGAGGCTTTCACTGGCTCCTTTCGGTAGTTGTGCTATTCGATCGTTGTTTTGGGAAGTCCCTTCCGGTCCTAGCGGTCCGTCGATAGATTCAGACAGGGAAGGCACTTCTGGCAGCTGGGAAGCCACCATGTTTTCACTGCTGCTCGATGGAATTTCCGGGGCGTTTTCCGTCTTCTTGTTGGTGGCGCTAGCTACTACCTCCGACCTTGGGAGGTCGTTGTTTGTTGTTGCCTTGTTTTGAGAGCTTGTAGAGCTAGGTATTGATGGCGATCGCTCCTTCGCCGATGCGCGCTCGCTATCCGTTTGTGTCTGACTCGTAGTTGATGTCGAGTCTTGGGAAGCAGTATCGGCTTCCGGGGAACGGTTCTCCCTTGTCTGCGATTGCTGCAAAAGGGTACCAGCAGTATCCGAGAAATTTTCCTGGGTCTTCTCGGAGTCAGGGACTGCGGCTTCCGCTTTTTCTGCCTCCAACTGTGTTTGCGAAGTATTTTTCTGGGAAACTTGCTGTTTGTTTGCTCGATCCGAGTTGGCTATCCCCTTCGCTGCTTCTGGATGGGGATTTTGGGGATGGGGGATTTTGAGTTCCTGTCCCACATGGAGCAGTACAGTTAACTGTAGATCGTTCGCTTCCGCGATCGCTGTCACTGGGGTTCCGTACATGCGCGCCAGGGTCCACAGGTTTTCATCCTCTTGCACCACATGGGTGACAGCTTCAGGTGTTTCCTCGGAAGTATTGGTAGTGGCTTTGGTTGTGGCTTCGGAGGAAGTTCGCTGTGCCTCGGTTAGGGAAGCATCTCCCACTGCCGTGTCAGCAACGGGCTCGGCTGCCATAACGCTATCCCCTTGACGTAAAACGATGAAGCTAGAAGTGCCCATCGCAATTGCCAATCCGAGGGTGGCGGCAGAGGTTCGGGTACGAACCTTGCGATCTTTTTCCGGAAGCGCCTGTCTTGAATTATCCATCATAGTGTAACGGCTACTTGCTTTAAAAGGAACCGGCTTGCTCTGAGGTACAAATGCGCCTTTCAAACAAACGACCTCCAAACGACGGGCATTATATTCCGATCGAGTCCACCGATCCATTAGACTACCAAAAGTCAATGATGTAAATCACTTTAAGGAAAAATCTACATCATTGACTGAATATATTTACTTAGGGAAGGGTACCCTGATTGGCCAATTTATACAAGTTTTTATTGGGAAAAAATTGTAAAGGAACGTTGAAAAATTGAAAATAACCCTGTCGGCAGCGATTTATACTGGGCATTTTTGCAAAATTTGTTCTCAATCAGACTAATTTTCCATTTCCTCGCTTCTGGTAGACTAATCACCCATTAGCCGGCTACTCCACACAACTTTAGGAAAATTATTTTACGGAAACAACCGTACATTCACTAAAAACGCGGTTCAGTACAGCCACTCGGGTAGGTAAAAACACAACCAATAACAGAGTCGGTTCCCCCTGGGTAGCCGCTTTTGGTCCTGGACAAGGGATATGGCACTCATGAGAAAAAACTATCAATGGTTGCCGCCCATGTTTCCGTTGGGGTATAGAAATTTTTTATTGTCACGACCAATAAAAAACAAATCGAACTTAAAGCAAGCCTAACTGGCGTTGAGCCTCAAACAGGGCTATGGCTACGCTCACGGATAAATTAAAGCTGCGTACCTGAGGGTGGGCAATGGGAATGTAGGCAGTAACATCACACGCTGACAACACTTCCTCAGACAAACCAACTGTTTCGCTACCAAACAATAGCCAATCTGTCGATTGGTAGTCCAGTTCGTGGTAAGGAGTGGCGCCGCGGGTACTAAAACCAATCCAACGTCCTGGTTGTTGCTGGCGATACCTTGCAAACTCATCAATGGTAGCGTAATAGTGCCATTCTAGATACGGCCAGTAATCCAAACCAGCCCGTTTGAGATAGCGATCGCTAATCTCAAATCCCAAAGGTCCCACCAAATTCAACACCGTCTTACTAGCCGCACAAGTACGACCAACGCTCCCTGTATTCGGAGGAATTTGCGGTTCTACTAAAACAACTTCAGGCATAAATCCGATTTCAAAATTTGTCAAACATCATTACCAACCAATCCAAGTCAAAACCCGCATTCGTCAGGTTTTATCTACCAAGCCATCGCCATACTACCGCATCGGGTGACTGCCGTCATTGATAGTTTTTTCTTATTGATTAAAAAATCAGAATATCGATTAAATATTCTGATTTCTGCACCCTAGTTTTTCCTAGGCAGCCATCATTTGGCATAAAGCATCTTCCAGGTCTTGCTCTTGTTGGTCCATCTCCTGAATTTTTTGCTGTACGATCTGCTGCGGTGTTTTGCCAGCTTCGTACAGGCGCAACCACTGTTCCGCCTCGTTGCCTTCCTGTAAAATTTTGCTGACCGGAGACAAAAAGCAGTGAAACCCTTTGGCTTTGGCAATCGGCCGAATTTCGGCCAACAGCTCTTCTACCCACTCTCTAGCCGACAAAATCCGACCATCTTGCCAGTGGCGCAGTTGGGCATTCAAACTATCTTTGGCAACAGCCGCTTCGTTTTCCCTGGTCAAAGCCACCAATTTTTCCTGCATGCGTTCTTCCGACTCCCCAGCATGAACCACCAAAGGGTCCAAAGAGGGATCCTCCATCAGTTGAAATAGCCGTGCTTCCAACAACGCCGTAATCCCCAATAGGGACAAAGGATCCACCAATAAATCGCAAATTCTCAACTCCAAACGATTCAAATTGTAAGGACGGCGATCGCCATTGGGACGTACCGAACACCACAAATGGCGTACATTTTGCATCGTTCCCAATGCTAACTGTTCTTCCGTCCAGCGAATAAAATGCTTGTGACTGGCAAACAAAGGTACCCAATCCGGCGTTTGGGGGAAAACCTGCCAGCGGATAGAATGAGCTCCCGTGGCTTCCCCATCCAAAAACGGAGAAGAAGCACTCAAAGCCAAAAACAGCGGCGCTTCCATCCGCACCAAACGCCCTGCGCGCATCAACAGTTCCGGGTCGTCAATGCCAATATTGATATGTACGCTTGCCGTTACCACTTTGGTGCCGTAGGTTTGTTCGATGTAGGTATGGTAAGGGTGATTGGGATCGGAACGATAAAAGCGATCGCTGCCCCCAGTCGATAAACTGCTACCAGGAATCAGGGTATAGTTCCCCAAACTGCGCAAATATTCCCGTAACTGTTGGCGAGGACGAACCAAATCGCACAGCAAGCGTTCGTAACTACATAAGGGAGCCGTCGTATATTCTACATTGCGGCTATCAGGTTCTCGCACGAACCGATCCAGGTCCGCCACGATTTTGTGCGCAAGTCCAACGATTTCACCTTCTGGCGTTCCCGTGTACACTTCTACTTCGTAGCCCTTGGGTAGCAACACGTTCGTCTCCTTCGTTGCAAATAGTGCTTTTATCTTTCTCTAGTATCTCGAAAAACTAGCCATAGCGGAATCTTCTCCCCGGATGCTTAGCAAAAAATCGCCAATAAAAAAACCACCTTCTACTGGTAGGAGGTGGTACCACAACATTCTATCTAGTGCCATTCGCTACGCCCGAGCGAGCATCATCCAATCCAACAAAGACAGAAGAATACAGGCTCAGCAATCTTAGTAATCAAAATCGCCAGCACCAGCACCAGCTTTATTTTGCTTCCGTTCTGGCTTGTCTACCACAATGCATTCGGTGGTTAGCACCATGCCGGCAATGGAAGCGGCGTTTTGCAAAGCCGAACGAGTTACTTTCGCTGGATCGACAATGCCAGCTTCAAACATATCTTCAAACTGGTCGGTAGCGGCATTGTAGCCGATGTTGAAATCTTTTTCTTTCAACCGTTCGGCAACTACCGAACCGTTTTGACCGGCGTTTTCCGCAATGCGTTTCAGAGGGGCGTACAGAGCCCGAGCAACAATCTTGGCACCGGTGAGTTCTTCACCATGGAGATTTTGGTTAGCCCAGGTTTCCATATCCGGACCCAAGTGTGCCAGGGTGGTCCCCCCGCCGGGTACAATGCCTTCTTCCACGGCAGCTTTGGTAGCGTTGATGGCGTCTTCCAGGC
>CAYZHY010000177.1:0-5728 GCA_964477525.1 uncultured Geitlerinema sp.
ATATATCGCTGTTTTATTCCCATGAATCTAGTGAAAACGAATAACAGTTTCCGTTTTCGATAAATGGGAAGTATCCCCATTCAATTCCATTTCCCATTTGTCACTTTTTTTAACAATTTTTACCAAGCAACAAAGAGCGGCTCGAATTTCTGCACCAGGAACGAAAGCTTGAGAAGCTCCCAAAACAGAAGCTCCGTGTCCAATTAATAAAATATCTTCCGAAAATTCTGCCACCAAACGTTTGGCTGTTTCTTGTGTGCGAGCAAAAACTTGTTGCTCTGATTCTGGATATTGAGGAAGAATTCGAGATTGGTAATGGGGATCGATTTCGGGAAATTCTTGCCGTAAAATTTCTAGCGGTAACGTTTCTGGTGAGTGCCTCATCCAGTTAGGATTGAGCCATTCTGCCAATCCCCATTCCAACTTCAAAGGCAAATTCAGTTTTTGTGCAACTTCATGAGCTGTTTGTACTGTACGTAAAAACGGTGATGTAAAAATATGGCTAATAGTAGATGTAGTTGCCAGTCGGTCGGCTAGTTGTTTGGCTTGTTCGAAGCCATCTTCCGATAGTGGCGGATCGTACGGCCGTTCGGCAGTATTGAACCATTCTGGATAAACAAAATCCCAGCGATTGGCGTGTCGAGCAATCCAAACAGTTTGTGACATGATATTATAGTAGGAAATTTTCCCCAAGGAACTACAATGTAGATTTTATAGAAATTTTATAGAAATATGGGACAACTGGAAGTGTTGTAGGTGGGAAATGTTCTTGGAAAGGGAAATAACGGTCGGCGATCGCAGAATGTAATATTTTTCGCTACGCTACTTTACTAAGATACCGCTACAGATAGTTGTTCCACATATAGTACAGTCAATGTTTGATTCCGACCCCTACGAAATGTCTACCAAAACGCAATCTACCTTGCGAGAACAGCAACATCCACTCATTTTTGAGTTGGCGAACACCATTGAATCGGTGTGGCAGGAATATTTGCAGCTATCACCCTACCAATTACCAGAGGATTTTGGGTATGTAGAAGGACGTTTGGAAGGGGAAAAGCTAGTTATTGAGAACAGCTGCTACCAAACGCAACAGTTTCGCAAATTGCATTTAGAACTTGCCAAAGTAGGCAACAATCTAGATATTTTGCACTGCGTCATGTTTCCCCATCCCGAATATAATTTACCCATGTTTGGCTGCGATTTAGTAGGAGGCAGGGGACAAATTAGTGCTGCTATTGCCGATTTATCGCCAGTTAACAGCGATCGCAGTTTGCCCCAAACTTACCAAAAATCCCTGCAAGCTTTACCAGAAATAAATTTTTCTCAACCTCGGGAACTGCCAGAGTGGGGATCGATTTTTTCAGATTATTGTATATTTATCCGTCCTAGCAACGCCGAAGAAGAAAAACAATTTTGCGATCGCGTGCGTCGTTTTTTAGAAATTCACACCAGCCAAGCCTGTCAAACGCCAGCCACACCAGAGTTGCGATCGCAAATTCTAGCAGGACAGCGCCACTACTGCACCCAACAGCAACAAAACGATAAAACGCGGCGTGTCTTAGAAAAAGCTTTTGGCAAAGATTGGGCCGAGCGGTATATGACATCCGTACTGTTTGATATACCTGAAGGCTAGATTTTTGTCCGTATAGTCTGGCTACTAATGCGATGGATACCGGAAATCAAGATGAAACTAGATCGCTCAAAGCTGAAATTCATTCGATTCTACTGATTCCACAAGTTTTTGCCATCCTTGCTGCGGTGTCCATCGCAAAGCACCATCGCGACCTGTATAGTAGGTTTTAATGCCACGTTCGTATAGAAGTGTTCTCGTATCGGGATGAATTGAGTTCGTAGAGGCAATGGCAATTTCCGGCTGTACGGCATCCAAAAATTCTGGTAACAGACGATTGCCAGACCACCAGAGAACGTCAACATCTTGTAATTGGTTTTTGATTTGGTTTTTTTCTTGTAATTTTTGCCAATCTTGTCGCTCTACATCTGCCAGCATTAGCCACCGGCGTTTGCCAATTTGCCACTGCCAAGCCGGAAAAGCTTGGGAAGGCGTTTGTAACTCGATCGAGCCCAAATCTAAGCGTTGGTTGGTTTGCAAAGGCTGAATTTTTCCATCGATGCGATTGGTGCTGTTGGCTAGCGATGGTGGTGCATAAAAATCTTTTATCTGAAATTCTTGCAGGATTGGCAACCAACCGCGACTTTTGTCAAAGTGTTCTCCTGTGGCAATTGCATAATCCAGGGTATCAATCCCCTGCTTCTGTAAAAATGGAATCACTGTATATTCTGCCGTATCGCGATCGCCGCTGTTAATCAAAACCGTATTTTCTCGGTTCTGAATCACTAGAATGGGTTCGCTAGTGTTGGCTAAAATCGTTGCTTGAAATAACTGAGTACTGCGTTGCCATGCCGGCAAAGCCACAATCGCCAAAATCAGGAACAATGCCAACAACCAACGGCGGCTGCGATGCCACCATGGTACCAACCACACCCAGCCAAAAATTCCATAAAGAAGAATAACTTGCCAAACAGCGATCGTACCCACGGCAACACGATTTCCCGGTAAACTATTAAAAAATTCTACAATTTGGATGAGCCATTGACTGGGATAGTGCAGCAACTGTGCTAGAAAGTTACCAGCCGGCGGGTAGAACAAAGCTGCAACTGCGTCAATGGCACCACCGAGGGTAATTCCACCAACAGGTAAGGAAGTCACAGTATTGGTAAGGATACTATAGCTAGCGACTGTGCCAAATACGTATAGTTGAATGGGAAAGATCCATAAAAAAGCTGCCAGGGGAATGGCAAATAAAGATGCGATCGCTGGTGGCAACCAATCCAATTTTTTTAACAAAGCCGGTACGGTAACAATGAGTCCTAAAGTAGCCAAAAAACTCATTTGAAATCCTAAATCTTCAATCCATAAAGGGTTTATCAGTAATAAGAATGTAGCTGCTACTAGTAAAGCACCTGTGGGTTTTATTTTGCGTTTTACCATCAAAGCGAATAAAGCCGCTATCCCCATTAGAGAAGCACGTAAAACTGACGCGGAAGCCCCAGTTAATCCTATATAAAGCAGCAAAACCAAAGTACCAATAGCAAATCTGGCTTTAACATTTAACCTTCGCGTTAAAATCAAAACCATGCCTAAAATTAAGGAAACATGAAACCCCGAAGCCGCTAAAACGTGTGCCATGCCAGCTTGGATAAATGAATCCCGAATGTCGTAAGGTAAATCGACTGCTCGCCTACCCAACACGATAGAACTCACCAAAGTTCCTTTGGGGACTCCTAAAGATTCTACTTGCGTATGGATGATTCTTTGCCGTAACTGCCACAAACCTGGTTTTGGAGTTTCATCGATCGATCGAACGTGACGTCCTGCTAGTCCAGCAAAAATTCCTTGTTTGGCAAGATAGTTTTGAAAATCAAATCCTCCGGGATTGCTAGCTGGTTTTGGTTGGTAGAGAAAGCCTGTAACTTGTACGGTTTGTCCTGGGTGTATGCCCGTACCTTGTAGTAAGGGAGCGGTTACGTAAACTTGGCCCCGAACTGATTCTATAGTAGGTTCGCGATCGCCATTCGTGACACTGCTCAACTGCGTACTCTGTAAAACAAATCGCAATTTGTCGCTACGGGTTAGACGGGGAGTAGCGAGTACTTCTCCTTGTACTGTAACCAAATCCGATTGCAATTCATTTTGCGGTTGTACGTATTGACCGATATTTGCCTCAGTGAGTTGTGGCGTACGAACCTGTAAGTAAAACGTTGCGAAAAGCCCAATACTTCCAGCTAGCAGCCACCAAACACGTTTGGGACTTCGCATCCCCATTTTTGGTTTGACGGCAGCAGCGACAACTCCCAAACCTAAAATGGCATATCCTGCCCAAGATACGCCGGCAGAAAATAAACCCAAACCAAAAATATATGCCAAACAAATGAGAACACCACTAGTGAAAGCCATGATCGAATTGAAATAGATATTGTGAAATAGTTTTCTAAAAGAGGAAGTATTGGAAACAGTTAGCGGAAAACTACGATCTGGTACAACAGAAAAGTCAGGAATCAATTGACAAACAAATTCCTGACTTCTAGCTGTTGAACTTTCAGTCTTGGGAATTAAGTAGAGAGTCCTAGTTGAATACCAAAAGCCATATGAATCAACATGAAGACCACAGCCAAACTACCGATGTAGGCATGAGCTGTGCGTAAAAAAGTTTTTTCGCCACCAAACTTGGTCATAGAAATCAAACCGTTTAAAAACAGCAACCCGACAATGGCTAATCCTGTCCAAAAATGGGTACTTTGACAAATGGCTCGACCTTGCATCACCAACGATAGGACACCACCTACGAATCCTAAAGTCACAAATAAAGTCATACTCGGTGCAAGCAAACGATGGCTGGCACGGTTTTGTTTGCCAATATGTACGTCTGTAGCCAATCGAGAACGCCATCCCGACCACGTTACAAAACCTCCCATGACTAAAATGACAATGGCCATCATGACGGGATGTCCCCAACGCACAATTGGATCGGGAATACCTAGTTGAACGAAAAAATTTGCGATCGCTTCTAGCAGGTCTGGGATATTCATACCTCGTTTCCTGGGAGTCAGTGGTACTATTGAAATTTTTTACACAAAGTTCCAGACAAAAGCCAAGTTGCCAACCTTCCCACTTTACGGCTAGATGGTAGAAAGGTCGATCGCTATTCAGCTATGCCAGCACCTGGTTACTTGGTTTTGGCAAGCAATGGAAAACCCAATTCTTCCCGTTGTTGTAAGTACAGATGGGCAACTTGTCTTGCCATAGAGCGAATTCTACCAATATAGCGGGTACGTTCTGCTACAGAAATGACTCCTCTAGCATCTAGCAAATTAAAAGTGTGGGAACATTTGAGAATGTAGTCGTAGCTAGGCATAACCAACTTTTGATTAATGGAATCGTTGGCTTCCTGTTCGTATAGTTCAAACAGTTTAAAGAGCAGTTCTGGATTGGAAGTTTCAAAGTTATAGGTACACTGCTCGATTTCTCCTTGTAAGTGGACATCGCCATAGGTCAAATCGTCTGTCCAGCGGATTTTGGTAAATGCATCCGTTTCCTGTAAGTACATGGTTAAGCGTTCCAGTCCATAGGTGATTTCTATGGAGACAGGTCGACAATCAATACCACCGCATTGTTGGAAGTAGGTGAATTGAGTAATTTCCATGCCATCAAGCCATACTTCCCAGCCAACACCCCAAGCTCCTAACGTTGGGGCTTCCCAATTGTCTTCGACAAAACGAATATCGTGGTCTTCTGGACGAATTCCAAGGGCTCTTAAGGAGCCTAAGTAGGTTTGTTGGATGTCGCTGGGAGAAGGTTTGATGAGAACTTGGTATTGGTAGTAGTGCTGGTAGCGATTGGGATTTTCGCCATAACGTCCGTCAGTAGGGCGACGGCTGGGTTCTACATAGGCTACTGACCAAGGTTCGGGACCGATAGCTCGCAAAAATGTATGGTGGTTCATCGTTCCGGCCCCTTTCTCCGTATCGTAGGGTTGGGCAATCAAACAGCCGCGATCGCCCCAAAAGTTGTTGAGTGTTGTAATAACCGATTGAAAATTCACGAGTATACCTTATCTAATGAATACAACTATCTCCCATTGTCGCTCAAGAATGCGTTGCCCAAAAGGGGCTTGTAGCAAGGGATTTCAAATTTTTCCAAATTTTT
>CAYZHY010000178.1:0-5694 GCA_964477525.1 uncultured Geitlerinema sp.
ACCAATTCGTAGTACGTTCGCCATAGATTTTTCTCCTTCATAAGGTTTCTATAGTAGGATAAGCCATTCTCTATCTGTAAAAAAGAATACAAAAACAAAGAAAACCTAAAAAATTTCCCCACGGCGATCGCAACATCTATATTTATCCATTCAAAATAACTCAATTGGCATGGCAGATATCTAATTTTTTTGACATTGGGAATATTTTCGTCGTTTTTGTAACCACAGTTACTTTTTTCCCTAGATTTTTATCGTACCTTAATCAAAACTTAAAGGTTTCTGAACCTTTGCTGAGAATCTTTGATTGTGTGAGGAGAGGAACAATGTTCCACAGATTCCAGACCCTAGCCGCGATCGCACCAGCCGTTCTGGTCGTTCCTAGTTTGTATGCTTCCCCAGCAAAAGCGGAACAACCCAATCGTATTCCCGTTTCTGAGTTGCAACAACAGCAAGCGTCGGCATTTGATGTTTCGGAGGACGAACTATCCCAAGTTACCTCTGTTTCCCAGCTACGAGACGTACAACCTACCGATTGGGCCTTTCAGGCTTTACAATCCCTGGTAGAACGCTACGGCTGTATTGCCGGTTATCCCGATCGCACTTTCCGTGGCAACCGAGCGCTAACTCGTTACGAATTTGCCGCTGGTTTAAATGCCTGTATGGAAGTGATGACCCAGCTCATCGAGCAAAGTACTGCCGACCTGGTGAGACAAGAAGACCTGGCAACTTTGCAGCGGCTGCAAGAAGAATTCCAAGCAGAACTGGCGACCTTGCGCGGTCGGGTGGATAGCTTGGAAGCGCGTACGGCCGAACTAGAAGCCAATCAGTTTTCCACCACCACCAAACTTAGTGGCGAAGCTGTATTTGCCCTCAGCGACTCTTTCAACGACGACAGGGACACCCAAACCGTCTTCCAAAATCGGGCTCGTCTGAACTTTGTTGCCAGTTTTACCGGCAGAGACCAGCTGAACGTGCGTTTGGACACCGGCAATGCTGAGTTTGTCGGGGGAACCAACCAAGGTGCTTTTACATATAATTTTGACAGCAACAACAGCGTCGAGTTGGGTTGGATGGCTTATTACTTCCCCATCGGCGATAAAATTCAAGTATACTTACCAGCAGCGTTCCCCTTGTGGCAAGATTTTGTTCCCACCATCAGTCCGGAATTGGAAGGTTTTACCGGTGCTAACAATGCTCTCACCAGCTTTGGCGAATCCAGTCCTATTTACAAAATTGGCTTGGGAGCCGGCGGTGGTATTGGTGCCAACTACAAACTCAGCGACAGTTTGACCATTTCGGCAGGATATTTTGGCGGCGATTCTTCTGATTCCGGTCTGGGAACAGGCTTGTTTAACGGGGAATATTCCGCTTTGGGACAACTTACCTTTCAACCGAGCGATGACATTCAACTGGCTTTAACCTACGTCAATGCTTACTTTAGCGAACGGGGTAGCGATACGGGGATTTTCGATCTAGGGGTCGGTACCCGAAATGGCATTCAACCCTTTGGTCCCAATACGGCTACTATTACCAATTCCTTTGGTGTAGAAGGTTCTTGGCGATTTTCCCCTCAATTTGTGGTCAATGCCTTTGGTGGTTACACCGATGCTTCCGAAACCGAGGGAACCGACGATGCGGAAATTTGGTACTACGGTTTGGGACTTGCCCTGCCAGATTTGGGTGGCGAAGGCAATCTCGGCGGTTTAATTGCTGGTGCGGAACCTTATGTAGGGGGTCTTAATGGTAGTGCCGCCGAACCCAATGCTGATGATGTTGCCTGGCACGTAGAAGGATTTTATCGCTACCAGCTCAACGACAACATTTCCATTACACCTGGTGTGGTTTGGCTAACAGCCCCCAATGGAGAAGACGACGCTGATGATGCGATCTTGGGAACCATCCGCACCACGTTTATGTTCTAGTCGTTTCCTGGGTGGGTGGGATGGGTAGGGGACTTTGTCGTTCAATTTCTTGCTTGGATTTGCCTATGGAACAGTACGAACCTTAAAAATTACGTAGTTGATTGCGTAGTTTTCTGACTCAACTGCGACACAGGCGCGAATAAAGCGTTTCGTGTTGCATACTGGCTAACGATAAACCCCAATTGCAGCTTTCGAGTTCGTCGTCCGGGAGTACGGCGATCGCTCGGGCTGCTTTTTCTATGGGGTCGCTCAACTGGTAAGTGATTTTTTGGGCGGCGATCTGCCCAATGGGAATTAGACGCACACCTACATGAATCAAATTGCTGCTCCAAGCGTGGAGGTAGCCCAGAGTCGCTCGACGTTCGTCAATATTCCAAATGGCGGCAGCGATACCAAAAGCCAGGGCAAAGTTGCAGGGAGATTCGCAAGCATCCAGCCAAGGTTGGGTAGAAGGCGCGATCGCAGCCAACAAATCCGCCAGCGACCGTCCCATTTGCCAGCCTGCCCATCGCAACTCTTCCGTTTCTCGGGTTGCTGACAACCAATGGTTCCAAAAACGTAGCCCCTCGCGATCGCGAGCTACCACCGCGCGATATCCCCGCAGCATCGCTGCCGCATCGATCCGAATGGACCCGTATTGCAGTTGGTGCTGCAACCAAGTTTGCAAACCGATCCCATCCACGATCTGTTGGGTCTCTACCCAGGTTTCCAATCCTTCCGAGTAACTGTACGCTCCCACTGGCAAAGCTGGACTCACCAACTGCAATAACTGCAAAAGCGCTCTATCTTCCAATTCTGGCGTCGGGTTGGTGATGTCCGTAAGTGCCATGTGTTTCCCTCGTCAGTAACTGTTCGGTGGCGTTAGGAGTGGTCCATGTGGTCTTTGTCTTGCTCTCCCACCACCATTTGCAAAGCCATGGGCGTTCCCCCTTGTTGGTGGTATTTATCTGCCCAAGCGCGAACGATTTGGTCTAGTTCCTGGAAAGCTTCTTCCATACGGTCTTCCGGAATATCCAACTCTTCCAAAACCCGCATGACCTTGGGATGGTGTTGTTCCCAACCTTTCATCATCCGGAAGAAACGCGCCGTATCCTCAATGGTGACGTAGGTACGTTCCTCGTCATCCACCGGCGTGTAAGAAGACCGCGTCAGGGCATACAACGGCGTTCCCCAGGGAGAATCCAGTTTGGTTACCGTACCGGAATGAATGAGCCGGCGTTTGATATGTTCGGCGAGAGCTTCGCTGAGGGGAATTCGACGTTGTTCGGGCAAATCTTCCTGGGAACGAGCATGTAGAAATTCAATCAGTTCCATGAACTGGAAAGAATTAATAAATTGAGCGTCGGGAATATCCGCCGGTAGCTTTTGCTCTAGGTACCGTTTTTCTGGCAGGGGCAAGCGATCGCCAGGAACCCTCGATTCTCCAGGTTTCCAGGGATATTTTTCCAACCACACATAGGGAAACTGAATCAAATAGCGGGGTTCTGCCGACCCCAAACATTTCAGCAGTTTCCCCTGGGTAAGAGCTTCGCGCACTTCTTCCACAATTGCTTTGACCCGTTTGGGTTCGATGTGGTGCAAGTGCCCGGTCATGCGCAAATTTTGACCTTGCTCGATGTAGGTCATGTAAATAGCGCATTTGGCAGCGGTCGCCGCAGCATCTAAAAAGGCCCCGTGGCGATGACCGCCGGTTCTCATGGCGCTAAACGCCAAATAAATCATGATTTGGTCCATCGCACTAGGGCTGAGGCGATCGACCAAGTCCAAATCTTGGTTAAGTTCCGTATCTGAGATGGATGGCTCGGCAGGCATTACATCCTCCTACACAATTTTGCAAAACACTGGCCAAGAAAGCCAAATTTTGGCAGTAGTTCCTGTTTTTCTACAGTTTTCCCTGGAAAATCCGAACCGATCGCACCCTTTTGGCAGCAAGCTGGTGGTCTTTCTCAATCGTATCCTATCCTACATTGGCAACGGCGATCGGTGAATGTTGGGAGATTGGCGATCGCCTCTGGGATGGGATGGTTCCAGAAACTCCGATTGCAGGCTATTTCAGAGCAATATTAAGATATCTCCCGATGGGAGAAAGGTTTGGCATCGGCACCACTATATGTAGCAGCTACGTGACCGTCGCCTGTTAATTGGTATTTGTACGTAACCAAGCCTTCCAAACCAACCGGACCTCGCGGTGGTATTTGCTGGGTACTGATGCCCACTTCTGCACCCAATCCGTACCGATAGCCGTCGGAGAAACGGGTGGAACAATTGTGAAACACTCCGGCAGCGTTCACTTGAGCTAAAAAGGTTTTGGCAGCTTGCGGATCTTCGGTAACAATGGCATCGGTATGACCGGAACCGTATTGGTTGATATGGGCGATCGCTTGGTCTATAGAATCTACCATTTTAATAGACAGAACCAAATCGCTATATTCGGTAGACCAATCTTGTTCGGTTGCTGCCGCTAGCTGGGGCATGATTTCCCGTACGGCATCATCTGCTTTTAAAGTCACCCCATTGTGTTGCAAAGCCGGTACCACTTGGTGCAAGCAAGAGTTGGCGACATCTGCGTGGACCAACAACGTTTCCACCGCATTGCAAGCAGCGGGATACTGGGTTTTGGAATCCACCACAATGCTAGTAGCTTTTTCCAAATCGGCGGCGCGGTCGAGGTACACGTGGCACATGCCATCGGCGTGACCCAAAACCGGAATTTGGGTGTTTTCTTGAACGAAACGCACGAAGGAATTGGATCCTCTGGGAATAATTAAGTCTACATAGTCATCTAGTTGCAGCAGCTCTTGGATTTGTTCCCGACTGGTGAGTAGTTGGACCACATTCGGGTCAATGGCAGTTTTTTCCAATCCCCGCACAATTGCTTGCACGATGGCTTGGCAGGAACGAAGGGCTTCTCGACCGCCTTTGAGAATGACGCCATTGCCGGATTTGACCGCCAAACTGGTAATCTGAATAACGGCATCGGGGCGCGATTCAAAAATCACTCCCAATACGCCTAAAGAGCAGGTTATCCGTTTGAGAATTAAGCCAGTGTCCAATTCTCGGTGGATCTGTACGTTTCCGACTGGGTCTTCTAGAGTTTTGACATTGCGTACGCCAGCGATCGCTCCTTGGAGTTTGGTAGCATCGAGTTTTAAGCGATTGTAGAGGGGTTTGGATAGTCCTTCTGCTTCTGCTTGCCGGCAGTCTTCGGCGTTGGCTGCCAAAATCTCCTCAGATGCCGCTTCCAAAGCTTGCGCGATCGCTTCTAGAGCATCGTTTCTGGCTTCTGTGGGCAAAACCGCTAGTTGGCGAGCGTGGGTGCGGGTTTGTTGGGCAATCTCGGTAATGGAGTTGGACGTAGTTTGCATAGATTTGAAGTATCTAAAATATCCTTAGCAATAATAGACAAAAGCGCGTTGTTGTCCGCTCTTCTATCCTACCGTTGTCTCGGACCGTTTGTTTGGTCCATAGGAAGTTAGGGATGGAAAAAAGCTAGCGAAGTTGGGGAATTGGGCGTTTAAAAATCTTTGTTGTCTGGAATGTCGATATATGGAAAAATACGATCTCTTTTCAGGTCTCGCTTGAAAATGCTATATAGTGTTTCCAAATCAAACGTCAATAGTGCATGGCTGAAAGATTTTATACGAAATCCGTACTGCGAAGACCCGAAAAATTCTCCCAATTCAAAACTTGCAGTCTTCATCCCCCTCTTCCCCCTTTTCCCCCTCTATATAAAAGGCGATTTGTACACATCTCATATAAAAATGCTATATGT
>CAYZHY010000179.1:0-5664 GCA_964477525.1 uncultured Geitlerinema sp.
GCTCCCCAAATCGTCAACGACGGCGTCACCATCGCCAAAGAAATCGAACTGGAAGACCACATTGAAAACACCGGCGTTTCTTTAATTCGCCAAGCCGCTTCCAAAACCAACGATTTCGCTGGTGACGGCACCACCACAGCCACTGTCTTAGCCAACGCCATGGTGAAAGAAGGGCTGCGCAACGTTGCTGCTGGTGCCAGCGCCATTTCCCTCAAACGCGGCATCGACAAAGCCGCCGCTCATTTAGTAACCAAAATTGCCGAACACGCCCGGCAAATTAGCGATTCCAAAGCCATTGCCCAAGTGGGTACCATTTCTGCCGGCAACGACGAAGAAGTCGGCAACATGATTGCCCAAGCCATGGAAAAAGTAGGGCAAGAAGGGGTCATTTCCCTAGAAGAAGGGAAATCCATGACCACCGAGTTGGAAGTCACCGAGGGGATGCGCTTCGATAAAGGCTATATTTCCCCTTATTTTGCCACCGACACCGAACGCATGGAAGCGGTGTTGGACGACCCCTACCTGTTGATTACCGATAAGAAAATCAACCTGATCCAAGATTTGGTTCCCATTTTGGAACAGGTAGCGCGTCAGGGCAAACCCCTACTCATTATCGCCGAAGATATCGAGAAAGAAGCATTGGCGACCCTGGTGGTCAATCGCCTGCGGGGTGTGGTCAACGTCGCTGCGGTGAAAGCGCCTGGATTCGGCGATCGCCGCAAGGCCATGCTGCAAGACATCGCCACCCTCACCGGTGGGGAAGTCATCACCGAAGATGCCGGTCTGAAGCTGGAAAACACCAAACTTGAAATGCTGGGCAATGCCCGCCGGGCCACCCTAACCAAAGACAACACCACCATTGTCGCGGAAGGCAACAACCAAGCTGTCAAAACTCGCTGCGACCAAATTCGCCGTCAGATCGAAGAAAGCGATTCCAGCTACGACAAAGAAAAACTGCAAGAACGTTTGGCCAAACTATCCGGCGGCGTTGCCGTGATTAAAGTCGGGGCAGCCACCGAAACGGAAATGAAAGACCGGAAGCTGCGCCTGGAAGACGCCATCAACGCTACCAAAGCTGCCGTGGAAGAAGGCATTGTACCTGGTGGTGGTACGACCTTCGCGCACTTGGCTCCAGATACGGAAACTTGGGCCAAACAAAACCTCGATGGGGAAGAACTCATCGGCGCAACCATTTTAGCCAGGGCTCTGTACGCCCCTCTGAAACGCATTTCAGAAAACGCCGGTCAAAACGGTTCGGTAATTGTCGAGCGTTTGAAAGAGAAAGAGTTCAACGTTGGCTACAATGCCGCTACCAATCAATTTGAAGACATGTTTGAAGCCGGCGTTGTCGATCCGGCCAAAGTCACCCGTTCTGCTCTGCAAAATGCCGCTTCCATTGCCGGCATGGTGCTGACCACCGAGTGCATCGTGGTAGACAAGCCCGAACAAAAAGACAAGCAAGCTGGTGCCGGTGCTGGCGGTGACTTCGACTACTAAGAATTTCCGACCACACCGACCGATTTAATTAAAAAAAAACCGCTTCCATTGTCCAGCAGCAAGTGGGAAGCGGTTTTTTTGTTTTTGGTAGGGGGAACGCCCGGCCGTTTCCCCCTATTTTGATGGGAAATTGCTATATGTCTTTTTCCGAAAGTTCTCTGTTCATGCGATCGAACGGCATATCTACAAAACCGGTGTCTTGAATGCCAGCTTCAGCAACTTTTTGTTTGCTCAGTTGTTTCAAAATTTCAATGCCGCGGACGGTGGGGGCAATGGGGACTCCCAGAGAATTGTAGGTTTCTCGCAGACCTTGCAACACCCGTTCGTCTAAAACACTGGGGTCGCCAGCAACCAAAGCATAGGTGGCGTACCGCAGATAGTAGTCCATATCGCGCAAACAAGCAGCATAGCGACGGGTGGTGTAGGCGTTGCCACCGGGACGAATGAGTTCCGGCTGTTCTGAAAACAACTGAGAACCGGCTTGTTTGACCAGCTCGGAAGCATTGGCAGTGAGGGTAGAGGCAGCTTGGATGCGTGCCGTACCGCTTTGGTAGTAAGCTTGCAGCCGGGACATGGCATCGCTATCGAAGTAGCGACCTACGAGGTCATAA
Organism: uncultured Geitlerinema sp.; assembly: GCA_964477525.1. Taxonomy (GTDB): domain Bacteria; phylum Cyanobacteriota; class Cyanobacteriia; order Cyanobacteriales; family PCC-9228; genus PCC-9228. The sequence goes on from CAYZHY010000179.1 coordinate 2,109, forward strand.
CTTTGAATGAGGGTGGTAACTGCATCCCGCATAAAAATACGCTCCCAAGGTGATATAGTGACAATTTTTTACAGTTTCTTTTTAGCATTTGCAGGGAGAAAGTTCAGACACCGACTTTACAAGACGGCATCAGCGTGGATTCTCTCTGCTGGAAAAAATAGAGCGATCGCGACCAGCCAAAGGAACAACTATGTGGCTGTATCGCCGCAACCATTGGTTCCGACAGTTTACTACAAATTACATCGCAACGCACGAGTGTTGCTGGGCTTCGAGATATTCTGTAACACGGTAGCTGGAAGATGGGGGCATCGGGACCTGGGAGCATCGGGACCTGGGGAGCTGGGAAAAAATAATTTATTGTACATTTGGAATTTTCCAAACACTCAAGCACCCACCCTCCCACACAGCGATCGCTATTTCAATTTCAACAGCTGTAGCAACCAAAGAGCGGACAAAAAATAAATTTTGTATAAAAAAATACAATTCTTTGTACCTGCTCTCCCTAGGATGAGTCGTGACTCGATGAAATCGTCGTCCTTCGATCGTTGCAGGCCAACCGAATACGCAACTCGAAAATAGCATGACGCATTTTGGTAGTTGTTGTTAGCGAAAACTTGCTAGCTGGGGGAGCTGAAGCTTGTTGCTAAAGCTTGTTTCTACAGAGGCGTTTTCTTTCAGGAACATCGATTCTGTCTTGGGAAACACCGAACCTGTCGAAGTGCTGACATAGAAAAAAAGGAGTTTTTTATGGCTGAAACCGCACAAGAAGTCTTAAATTTAATCAACGAACAAAACATTCAGGTAATTGACCTCAAATTTGTTGACTTGCCTGGTATATGGCAGCATTTGACCATCCACAGCAGCCAACTGGAGGAGGAGAGCTTTACCGACGGCGTACCGTTCGACGGTTCCAGTATTCGGGGTTGGAAAAGCATTAACGAATCGGACATGTGCATGGTTCCCGACCCCACGACGGCTTGGATCGATCCCTTTTTACAAGAACCTACCCTCAGTATGGTTTGTAGCATTAAAGAACCGAGAACTGGGGAATGGTACAGTCGCTGTCCGCGCACAGTTGCTCAAAAAGCCGTCGAATATCTAAAACAAACTGGTATTGGCGATTTGGCCTTCTTTGGCCCGGAACCAGAATTCTTCGTTTTTGATGATATTCGCTTCGAGCAAACCGAAAGCCACGGTTTTTACTACGTAGATAGTATCGAAGGACGTTGGAACTCCGGTCGTGTAGAAGAAGGCGGCAACTTGGGATACAAACCTCGCTATAAGGAGGGGTATTTCCCAGTTTCGCCAACAGATAGCTTGCACGATTTGCGTACGGAAATGCTGCTGACTATGGCAAATTGCGGCGTTCCCGTGGAAAAACACCACCACGAGGTGGCAACCTCCGGTCAGAGCGAGTTGGGAACCCGTTTTGCTCCCATTATTAAGGCAGCTGACAATGTGATGATTTACAAGTACGTCGTCAAAAACGTGGCCAAGCAGTATGGCAAAACTGCCACGTTTATGCCGAAGCCGGTCTTTAACGACAATGGCAGCGGCATGCACGTTCACCAGTCGATTTGGAAAAATAACGAACCCCTGTTTTGGGGCGATGGATATGCCAACTTGAGCAAAACGGCGCTGCACTACATCGGCGGTTTGCTGAAACACGCACCGGCAGTGCTGGCTTTCTCCAATCCCACCACCAATTCTTACAAGCGGCTGGTACCTGGATTTGAAGCCCCTGTGAACTTGGCCTATTCCCAAGGAAACCGTTCTGCTTCCATCCGGATTCCGGTAACGGGAACCAATCCCAAGGCGAAGCGGTTGGAGTTCCGTTGTCCCGATGCCACTTGCAATCCCTATCTGGCTTTTTCGGCGATGCTGTGTGCTGGGATTGATGGCATTAAAAATAAAATCGATCCTGGCGAGGGATTGGATGTGGATATTTACGATCTCTCTCCAGAAGAGCTGGCGAAGATTGCTTCTACGCCTGGTTCCTTGTTAGAAGCGTTGAAGGCATTAGAAGAGGACCACGAGTTCTTGACTTCTGGCGGTGTGTTCACGGAAGACTTTATTAACGCTTGGATTGAGTACAAGCTGGATAACGAGGTGAACCCCTTGCGTTTGCGTCCCCATCCTTATGAGTTTTCTTTGTATTACGATGCCTAGGATGGTTTTGGAAAGGCGATCGCAAATTCTTCAGGACCAACGAAAGTAGCCATAGACATTGCTAAGACAGTCACCCAAACTTCTGGGTGGCTTTTTTTTTTGGAAGAAGTTTTGTTACAGTTATTTTAATAAAGTTATAATATTTAACATTGCAGTTTCGGCCATATGACTGATTCGCTAACCAAACTGGCTTTCCACACCTTCCAACAGGGAAAAAATTACTTTGCGATCGCCCATAAGATGGTGAGCGGTCGAATTAGAGAATGGGTAGCACCGCGCGTAGAGCAGAAAACACAATCTCTTTCCCCCGCAGCGTTGCAAAAGTTTCAGAAACGGGTCGATGAAATTCTAGAACGGGATTGGCAGGATGCCGAACAAGGGGTTTACAGTACCGACTTGCTATTTGACAGTGCTACGGATACCTTGTGGCGGGACTATCCCTTGCTTTGTTTGGAACTCCCTCAAGTATGGGAAAAAGCCAATCGTAGCAGCTATCGAGAATTTTCTGCCGATATCGATACCCGAGGATATCCCAACTATTATTTGCAAAATTTTCACTACCAAATCGATGGCTATCTCAGCGATCGCTCGGCGGAGTTGTACGATTTGCAGGTAGAAATCCTGTTTAATGGGTTGGGGGATACCATGCGGCGGCGGATTTTAGCCCCCCTCAAACAAGAAATTGCGCCGCTGGCTGCTAATTTAGAAACTCCTAGAGATTTGCGAATTCTAGATGTGGCTTGCGGTACGGGTCGCACCTTGAAAGGGTTGCGATCGACTTTTCCCCAGGCTTCCTTGTTTGGGGTCGATCTGTCGCCGGCTTATCTGCGCCAAGCCAACCAACTGCTTTCTTCACAAGCTGGAGAATTGCCACAACTACTGCAAGGAAATGCAGAAAAACTCCCCTATCGAGATAGCTATTTCCATGGGATTGCTTGCGTATTTCTATTTCACGAGTTACCCGCCCCCGTACGCCAAAATGTTTTGAATGAAATGTTTCGCGTTCTCCAGCCAGGAGGCGTTGTGGTTATTTGCGATTCCATTCAAGTTGAAGATGACCCGGATTTGAAACCATCTTTGGAAAACTTCCAGATATTGTTCTACGAACCATACTATCAAGATTACATTCAAGACGATTTGCCAGCCAAATTGCAAAAAGCTGGTTTTGTGAATGTATCTGCGTATAGCTACTTTATGAGTAAGTATTGGGTGGCACGCAAAGAATCTCAATAGAAAAACGCGATCGCTTACTACCAGGAACCGTGCTGCTCCTCCTAACTTTTTCATCAGGATAAAAGGGTGGGCACGGTTCTTTGCTATCAAAATTTCCATCAAGAATGTCGAAAAAAATACAAAGATTTGAAGTTAAAATAGATATTCGGCTATA
>CAYZHY010000180.1:0-5608 GCA_964477525.1 uncultured Geitlerinema sp.
TCAACGCGCGATCGCCCCTACTTTTTCATACGATTCCTCATCGCTTGGAAAAGCACCCAAGGATGAAATAGAGCAACCGGAGAGCGAACCATTTGATGAACCCCCATTAAATAAGCATGAAATTGCGCGTCGTGATGGGCTTGTCGCGCCACCCAATTGATATATTGGTTCAACTGCCGAGAAAGCCAGTCAAACGCGATCGCACCTTGCGTGGTGGTAAATTGAGAATCCTGCTGCGTTGCTATCGACCAAGGAGATGCGTACTGTTTCGCCAATTGCTTGTAAAAATTTTCAGGGAAAAATCGTTGTTCGCCATTCTTGCTAGCCTGTTCTTGCAGCCACCTTTGCAGAACCATACTTGACATTCCCCCCATGGTTATGCCCTGACCGTAATAAGGACATGGCGCGCAAACCGCATCGCCTACAGCCACCAATCCCGCTGGCAAACGCACCTGCTCATAACGATACAGGCGATTGGCCGTGGCACGGTGAGCGCAAATAGGGGTTGTCAGTTGTGCTTCGCGAATGGCTTCGTAAAATAGAGGACTGGGCAGACTTTTGGCAAACTCTAAAAATCCTGCTTCATCCAGGGGCGGGTAATCCCGTCCGTATCCTCCCAACGTGGCAATCCATTCTTCCCCCTCTACGCGAGCCAAATACCCCAGCCGCTTTTGGTTCGGTGGCCCGTGTTCGATTAAGATTACTTTCCCCTCGGGTTGCTTGTCGGCAGGAATGCGATAGCGACAGCTTGCATATCCCAACAGCGGATCGACGACGGTGGCTGGTGGTGGCTGGTAGCCCAACTGTTGCAGCCAGTGGGGAAGTTGGGAACCGCGGCCGCTGGCATCCACTACCAGGTCACCCTGCCAATCTTCTGCTCTGTTGCCATCCAAACGATACAGGCGAACTCCCTTTACTCGATTGCGAGCGTCGTTCCCCAGCAATCCAACAACGCGGCATTGTTGCTGGAAACCAACATTCTCTCGTTTAGCAACCTGTTGGCGAAGGGTCATTTCTAACAGCGGACGAGTGCAGGTTACAGAAACCAAGGGGGAAGGCGATGCCAGTGTCGCGTTCCATCCTCCTTTATCGATGTGAAAATGATATAGTTCTCGATTCCAATCAATGGGAATGGCTCCTGCTGCCTGGAGTTCTTTACCTATGTTGGGAAACAGGTTTTCTAGAATGCGATACCCTTGAGCCAACAGAATATGCGGTTGAATGGACTGGGGAACACCCCGCCGTGTTTGCGGTGTTTCTGGTAGTTTATCCCTCTCTACAATGGTGACATTGGTGAAGAAATCGGCTAAAACGCGGGCAGCGAGCAAACCTGCCATACCACTACCAATTACGATGGCGCGATCGCCTATTATTTTCATAATCGAACCAGCTACAAAAGCCATTTCTGGATTCTAACCCACTTGAAGGGAGAAAACCATCGAGCGGTTCAAGGCTACCCCACCTCAAAACTTCCTGTCGTCTTCTTTTCCTCTCCCTTTTCTATGTGAAAAATGTGGTTTTTATGTGTCGGATTGGATATCATATGAAGTCCGCTTGAATAGACCTCAATCGCCCTTAGACCCCCGGCTGCGATGCCCTGAGCTTGCCGAAGGGTTGCCGTCCCCTGCTTCGGCAGGCTCAGCACAAGCTTACCAAGGGAGACTTACAGGGAGTTCTTATCCAATTGAGTGTCGCTCGAAGTAAATCAAGTCTACAGTCGGATTTCATATCATTTAGCGTTCCGCATGGACGTAATCAACAAAGTAAAATTGTGGTTCCAACCAGTACCGCAACCAAGCCCATCCCCCAGCACTCAGTGCCGAAATAGCTGCCAATAGTAGTCCGACTGGCAACCGATAAGCATCCGGCAAAAGCGCGATCGCAACCACAAAAATAGCAGCCACCACCAAAGTACCCACTTCTACCTGCTGGATTCGCTTCAAAGCGCCCCGACAGCTGCTGCAATGTTGGGTGTGCTGGTGGTAGCGGTCCAACAAAACCTCCCGTCGCAGTTCGCTAGGGGATGGTGGGGATACTTCGCCGTGGGATTGCTGCCAGGGAAGTTGGCTTTGGCAGTATTGCTCGAACCACTTGCGGAAGGCAATGACCAACCGGTCGGCACTGGTGGGCATGGTGTAAGCGGTTTTCCAATGACCATCCTGCGCCAACGCTTTTTCTTGACAGTGCAACAGAATCATATCGCCATCGAGAACTTGGTTGCGCGTACGCACGTGTTCCCACCAACGGGGTATCCAATAGTGCGCCCGCCACGCAAAATTACGCGCAAACTGGGCAACAATGCGCGATCGCCCCGGCGCTACTGGAATGCAGTAAGTAACTAGGCCAACCCGCTTTTGCTCACTTCCCAAAGCGATGGCATACTCCAGCCGGCAGGGGGGTTCAAAAGTCATGGTGGTAGGAAAACTGCGCTCCACTTCTGCCGTAATGCGATCGCGCCCCGATTCAGTAATTTGAATGGGGATGGGACTAGCCATCTCCCGTTTTCCTTGTATGCCGTGATGGGCAAAAGGAACGTGGCTGGGGTCGGCAACATTTTCCACCAAAGTTTGCCAGTCGTAGGGCAAATCGCGCACCTGAGAGGACCAAACAAATCCTTGGGATGCGTCTATCTGCGGTGACAGCGGCAGCGGCGTTTTGGCAGCCAAATCGGCTGAGTCTGGATCGGGCCAAACCCAAAACAGGTCGTTGGCTTCGCAAGTGGGGAGGGCTGTGGCTTGAATTTGTTCGCGATTGGATGCCAGTAGTTGGGAATCTTCAGCTTGGGGAATAGCGGTACAGGCACCACTGCCGTCGAACTGCCACCCATGGTAGCAACATTGCAAATTTCCAGTTTGGTCGTCGATGCGTCCTTCGCTTAGAGGGGCCAAGCGATGCGGGCAGCGATCGACAAATGCGCAGTAGCGATCGCTGTTTGCCGGCTTCCAAATCACTACAGGCACATTCAATAACTTAGCAGATATAGGGCGATCGGATACCAAATCTGCCGTCGGTAGAAGGGGATACCAATTTTGGAAAAAGTTAAAATGATTATTCATAATAATTTGATTATCAATAATTCTTGTTTTCTGGCAGTATTGATTCTAAATTAACAAATTTTCGATCTCCTAGGGAACTAGGTAGGGGGATAGCAGGTCAAAAGCAAGCGATCGCCTGCCAGCAAATATCCATGAAGTTTGTTCAAGTTGGATAGATACGAAACGAAAACATGATTTTAAATATACTAATGGTACAAAATTTATGGAGGCATTCTATTTATGACCGAGCCAACCAACGATGCAACCCAGCAACCCGGCTTAATTTTGGGACCAGGTCCATCCGGCTGGTGGGATTCGGAACGGGTTTCCTGCCCCCGCGTTTTGCGCTGTGCCGACGGCATGTGGCGGATGTGGTACTACGGCCGCGACCCCAACTTCGACCGCGATATTAACCTGCCCACCGGTCGTTGCGGCATGGCCATTTCCCAAGACGGCGTCAATTGGCAGCGCGTGCAAGGACCGCTAACCATGGGTGCTGTTTTTGAACCCCATTCCGACCCCGATCGCTTTGACTCGTCTCACGTAGGTGTTAGCGATGTAAGGTACAGCGACGGTTTCTATTGGATGTGGTACTTCGGCGGCGATGGCAACTTCACTCAAGTAGGCAACATGCGTGCTAAAGGGGTGCGCATGCAGCCTGGTTGTGCTATTTCCGGCGATGGCTTGCACTGGGTGCGTTTGGAAGGTCCCCATCGCGGTGCTTTCTTACCGGTTGGCGAATCGGGGGATTTCGACGAACTGTTTTGTGGATTTCCGCAAGTGCTGCGGGAAAACGATGGTTCCTGGAAACTCTACTACCATACCCTCCATCCAGAAAAAGGATTCCTGGTAGGGTTGGCTGTTTCCGAAGATGGCTTGCGCTGGGAAAAAGTCGGTCAAATTTTGGGACCGGGGGCTGCTGGTCGTTTTGACGAACGCGGTGCCGGAACGCGCTACGTTCTTCCCATTGGCAACCAATACGTGATGTTTTACGAGGGCGTAAATAACAGCGGCTACCATTGCATTGGCATTGCCACTTCCACGGATGGAGAACACTGGCAAAAACAAGATGGCGATGAGGTGGGCGGTGCAGTTTTTGCTCACGCTCAGCCAGGGTCCGGGCGTTGGGATGCTCGTGCTGTGGGAACGCCTTGTGTGGTGCCGCTGGAGAATGGTGGTTGGTACATGTATTATATCGGTGCCAACGAAGGTGGGACGGACGAACTGACAACCCAACATCAAATCGGTTTGGCTGTGAGCGATGGAGACAATTTTGCTCGATGGAAGCGCTGGGGGGAGTGATACTAAATCCGATGTGTACCAATCACATTTTATATAGAGAGTGGGAGGAGTGGGAGGAGTGGGAGGAGGAAGACAAAGAAGTTCTAGCCTGGGGGTTTATTGGGTCTTTGCAGTGCGGATTTTATATGAGAAAGCGATCGCATTTTCGTTGCATTTCAATAATGATAGGCCTGCATGGTTTTGTGCTAGGGTGCGAAGGTAGCCTGAGTGGGCGCATTTCATTGCAAGAAAGAGGAGATTCGCTATGGAAATCAAAACCGAGGGGCAGAATGAAAGCGTTATCGATTCCAAGGAAACAGAAAATATCAAAGTCGAAATTTTGCAATTTGATGAGCTACAAGGCGCGAAGCATCCATCTGTAGCTCAAGAACTATATTATGCACGCCAAATTGGTTTGACCATGAAGCGGGTGAAATTCACCCTGGAAGATGCCTCCATTTCCATCGAACCAGACGCTCTCCACTACATGAAAGGCGACCTGGAATTGTCGTCAGGAACCCAAGAAGGTGGTTTCCTGGGATTGGGAAAAGCTTTGTGGCGTCGGATGACTGTGGGAGAAACTGTCTTTAAAACCACCATTGAGGGAACTGGCGAAGTTTATTTGGAACCCTCCTTCGGACATTTTCTTTTACAAGAGTTGGATGATGAAGAAGTTATTGCCGACCAAGGCATTTTTGCTGCGGGTGGTGGAGACATTGAAGTTTATAGCGAACGGATTGCCAAAATTTCGGCGATGCTATTTGGCGGGGAAGGTTGGTTTCAGACGAAAGTCAGCGGCACTGGATTGGTGGTTTTTAACTGCCCCGTACCGCTTTCGGAGGTTGTACGTGTTGACCTAGAAGACGAAAAGCTTTCTGTAGATGGAAGTTTCGCGATATTGCGAACGGGTGAGTTGGAGTTTGCGGCGGAAACATCCTCGAAATCTTGGATTGGGAGTTTGACTTCAGGAGAAGGCTTGCTGCAAACCTTTGAAGGTACGGGCAGCGTATGGCTGGCACCAACCAATTCCTACTATCAAGGGGTCGAAGAACAAAGAGTGCGCCGATTGGAAGCCCAAATGGCCATGCGAGAAGCTCAGACAGAACTGGTTTCCCAAGTTTCCTCGATTAAATCCAGTACGAAGAAAATCGCTGGTGAAGAGGAAGAAGAAAATGAGGAAGAAGAACCGGAATAAAGTTTCTCGCAGGTTCCGATACCAAATCCCATGCGTACAAATCACTTTTTATACCATTTCCTTAAAATTGTGTGATAGACATCAAGGGCGTTTTTGT
>CAYZHY010000181.1:0-5137 GCA_964477525.1 uncultured Geitlerinema sp.
TACCACCGGCGGCGGCAAGCGATCGCCCGTCGATTCGCCAGTGGTTAACGCCGCTTTTGCAACGCCAGCAGCAGGATTTTCCCCAATTTCCCACCAATTCTCTCTCTACAGCATCTGCCAATTTTCCAGTTTTGCACAGTTTGGGAAATCAATTGGTCGGCAATGCGCCGCCGCGTTTGGGAACCCATCGCTTTGGGATTATTTTCTTTGAGAATACCCAATTGAGTCAAGAAGCGATCGCGCGCAGCCAAGCATACGATTTAATTGTAGCTGGTTCCAGTTGGAATGCCCAAATATTGCGATCGCGGGGCTGCCAACACGTCACCACCGCTTTTCAAGGCATTGACGGCAGTTTGTTTTACCCTGCTGCCAAAACCCACCGATTTGGCGATCGCTTTGTTATTTTTTCCGGCGGCAAACTGGAATATCGCAAAGGACAAGATATTGTTATCGCTGCCTTCCGCGAATTTCAGAAAAACCATTCCGATGCTTTGTTGGTTGTCGCGTGGCACAACCACTGGCCGGAATTTATCAAAGAAATTGCTTGCAGTCCTCACGTAGAAGGTATTCCTCAAGTCGATGCCAACGGCAGATTGCAGATTACCGAATGGCTGGTTGCCAATGGCATTCCCGCTGAATCCGTTTGCGATGTCGGGTTGGTTCTCCACGAATCCTTGCCGGAAATTTTGCGAGAGGCGGATGTGGCAGCTTTTCCCAATCGCGCCGAGGGAGGCACCAATTTGGTGGCGATGGAAGCCATGGCTTGCGGCGTTCCCACGGTTTTATCTGCCAATACCGGACATTTGGATATTATCAGCGATCGCCACTGTTATATTTTACAAGAACAAGGTCCGGTGCAACCCACATCCCAGTTTCCCGGTGTGGAAGGATGGGGAGAATCGCAAGTGGAAGAATTGGTGGCGGTTTGGGAACGGATTTACCAAGACCGGGAAGCAGCCAAAGAAAAAGGCGATCGCGCGGCTCAATTTATGGCAAACTGGCATTGGGAACAACAGATTCCCCAGTTGCTAGCTGCCATTGAACCTTATTTGCAAGCATCGCCGATGACTTCACCAGCACCACCGGCTGCCAGCGAACCGTTGCGTAGCGTCCATACGTCTAATTTATCCCAAATTTTACAGCAGTTGGGTATTTCTTTGGTGGTTTCCACCTATCAAGCTGGCAAAGTGATTGCAGTTCGCGCCGACGGCAATACCGTTAACACCCACTTTCGGATTTTTAACAAACCCATGGGGTTGGCTGCCGACCAAGAAAAAATGGCGGTGGGATGCGCACATCAAATTTGGGAATTGCGGAATGTGGCGGCTGTGGCACCGAAAATCGAACCGGCTGGCAAACACGACGCTTGTTACCTTCCCCGCCGCAGCCACGTTACGGGAGACATCGATATTCACGAAATGGCTTATATCGGGGACGAGTTGTGGTTTGTGAATACCCGTTTTTCTTGTTTGTGTACTTGCGACTTTCACCACAGTTTTGTTCCCCGCTGGCGACCGCCATTTGTGAGTGGGTATAGCTTGGGCGATCGCTGTCACTTGAATGGGTTGGCGGTTCGAGATAACCAACCGCGATATGTTACGGCGCTGGCAGAGACGGATACCGATGGTGGCTGGCGGGAACATAAGGCGTTTGGTGGGATTTTGATGGATGTGCAAGAAAATCGGATTCTCTGCCGGGGATTGTCGATGCCGCATTCGCCGCGTTGGTATCGCGGTCGTTTGTGGGTTTTGGAGTCGGGGAAAGGAACGTTGGCGGTGGTAGACCCACAAGCGGGAACTTGGCAGACGGTGGCGAAGTTTGGTGGGTTTACTCGGGGAATTGATTTTTGCGGCGATTTGGCTTTTATTGGTCTTTCGCAAGTGCGCGAGAGTGCGGTTTTTAGCGGTATTCCTCTGGTGGAAGAGTTGCCCGAACGCATTTGTGGGGTTTGGGTGGTGAATATCCAAACGGGAGAAACGGTGGCGTTTTTGCGGTTTGAAGAGGCGGTGCAGGAAATCTTTTCCGTGCAAGTTTTGCCAGAGGTACGGTTTCCGGAAATTATTGATTGGGATGAGAATTTGCTGGCGAGTTCTTACGTTTTGCCGGATGAGGCATTACAAGAGGTGGTACAGCCGCAGGTTTCGGATGCAGCGTTTCGACTTCGCTCAACGCAAGATGAAAAAGATAGGGCACAGCAGGAGTTGGAAGTTGGCAATCGAGAATATTATGCAGGAAATTTAGAAAATGCGATCGCGCACTATCGGCGTTGTTTGGAGTTGGATCCGGATTTGCGGGTGGCGCAGTACAATTTGGGTGTGGTTTTGGGAGATTGCGATCGCGCTGAAGAAGCCATCGAACAATTGCGAGAATTTCTCAAGAAAGAGCCGGGCAACGCACCAGCCTATCAATCTTTGGGATATGTTTTTGCCAACTTGAAGAACTTTTCCGAAGCCGTAGCCTGTTTGCAAAAAGCGATCGCGCTCCAACCCGATTACGCCCAAGCTCATTTTAACTTAGGCATGATTTTATTGCGCATGGGCGAGCTGGCGCGGGGATTTGCCGAGTCGGAGTGGCGCTGGCAAACACCAGAATTTACGCCATTTGAATCGCCGCATCCCATGTGGGATGGTCGGGAACTCCCCAATGCTACCCTATTGCTGCATACGGAACAAGGTGCTGGCGATGCCATACAGTTTGCGCGGTATATTCCCTTGGTAGCGCCCAAATTCCAAAAGATTATTTTGGTTTGCACTGCGGAGTTGATGCCGTTGCTGCAAACGGTGGATGGCGTAGACCAACTTATGCTACCGGGGAAGATTTCCGTTTCCGATTTTGATGTTTACGCACCGTTAATGAGTTTGCCGCATATTTTGGGAACCACGTTGGAAACAGTGCCTGCCAATATTCCCTATCTGCAAGTTCCGCAAGATAAAATGGGCTTCCAGCTACCGCAACCGCGAATTTCTGCGACCAAAATCAAAGTGGGCCTCGTTTGGGCAGGCAGCCCTACCCATAAAAACGATCGCAATCGCTCTTGTCAATTATCTCATTTTTTACCTTGGTTGAAAACCTCTCATGTGGCTTTTTATAGTTTGCAGAAGGGAGAACGGGAAGGGGATTTGCAGTCACTACCTGGCGATGTCGTGGTGGAAGATTTGGCACCTTTGTTGCAGGATTACGGGGATACGGCGGCGGCGATTTCCCAACTGGATTTGGTGATTGGTGTGGATACGTCGGTGGTGCATTTGGCGGGTGCTTTGGGTAAACCAGTTTGGACGTTATTGAGCGATCGCGCTGACTGGCGATGGATGTTAGAACGGGAAGATAGCCCTTGGTATCCGACGATGCGATTGTTCCGCCAGCCTAGTTTGGGGGATTGGCAAAGCGTTAGCGAACGGGTTGCTGAGGCGTTGGTGGCTTTTCGAGACAGTCAGTAGGTTTTTAAAATCAGAAAAATGTAGGGGCAAGTCCTTGTGCTTGCCCTGCAAAATATTATATTATATCGCTTCTACTTCAATATCCAGCAACCCTAGTTTCTAAAAACTGGAAACCTCTTGAAAATCCTCTTCGGTAATGGTTGTGGCATCAATGCCAGTGAGAGTAGCAATTGTATTGCCATTGTATGAAATGACAGTTCCCCCTTCTGCTTGAAAAATATTTAAATCGTCAAAACTCAAGCCATTGGGTTGTAAGGGGAAGTTGTCAGTGGGAAGAGCTAAGGAATCAATGCCATCTACAAAGTCAGTAATAATATCAGCACCAACTACGTCGCGCAACAAAAAGCGATCGCTCCCTTCTCCTCCAATCAGCGTATCTTCCCCCAAGTCGCCGCTGAGGAAGTTGTCGCCGTTGCCACCATTGATGACATCTCGCTGCTGACCGCCAAAGATGGTGTTGTTGTCGTTGTTGCCGTTGAGAATATCTTCATCTTGACCGCCAAAGATGGTATCGTTGTCGTTGTTGCCATTGAGAACATCGACACCTAGACCCCCCAAAATGGTGTCATTTCCGTCACCAGCGAAGACAAAATTATTGCCTGTATCTTCTGTAAGCAGATCGATGAGGTCGTTGATGTTTTGCGAATCTCCAAAAAGAAGATTGTTAAAAACAGGAAAAGAAAATCCTGCAACTTGACCTAAAATATCAACAGCCTGACTGAATCTCCCATCTTGTAAGTCGCTAACCAGATTGTTCAAGGAGAGATCGTCAGGTAGTTGCGTGGAGGTTCGCTCTAAAAAATCGCTGAGAAATTGGCGTGGCGTTTCAATTAAGTTGTTGATGAAATCGATGGAATTGGAAAAGAAATTATCGGGAATGCTGATGCCGAGGAAGTTTTGTTCGATATCAACTGGATTTCCATCTAAAGAAACGGTTGCCGTATCATCTTCTGCCTGTAACTGGATCGTATCTGACTGACTCAAGGGATTTCCGCGCACCAATTCGGCAAAAATGCCTCCTTCATCTCCAGGTGCCTCTTTTGGTGTCAATTGCGAGTCTAGATAGTGACCGTATTCTTCTAGAAATACCTGTGCCCCCGATCCTATATCCTCACTCAAAACTTCTTGCGACAGATAAATCGTATTGGTTTCAGCAGCAAACGCCCCATTGGCCCCATTTAGTTCGGAAGTAGGAAGGACTTCTATTTCGGGTAAACTTCCGACGTTACCACTTGCCCAAGTTTGTTGCAATCTGGCAACATTGACACGATCTCCAAAAGCCAGCTGCATTTCGTTGGTAAATTCGGGGGTTGCAGCAAACTCCTGCAACCATCTCTGAGTTTGTTGCCAGGTAGGAATTAAATGGGGCGTTTCCGTTATTTCGTCAAACCGAAAGCGGTTGCTGGGGAAACTGCGTGCATCTATTACCATGTTTGAACCTAACAATTCTGTTTTCAATCTAGCATTTCGCGATCGCGCGATGGGTCAATAGGGTGCCAAACCTGGAATAGCTAAATACTAGAAACCTGTTGGAAATCCTCTCCGGTAAGATTGGTGGCATCAACCCCGGTTAGACCAGCCATAGTGTTGCCGTTGACTGAAATCACCGTTCCCCCTTGCACTTGCTCGAAAGTTAAATCCTCAAACGTAATATCATTGGGTAGTAATGGGAAATCCTTGTTGGGAAGGACCAACGCATC
>CAYZHY010000182.1:0-5113 GCA_964477525.1 uncultured Geitlerinema sp.
GTATAAAATCTTGCAGCCATGCACTATTGACGTTTGATTTGGAAACACTATATAGCAGGACCATCAATTTTTGTTCTTGGCCAGCCCAGCTGGAATAAGTAGCGACTATGTTGCTTTTATTTTGGCCCATGCCATTGGTAACTGTCAGTCGTCTTTTCTAGCGCCAACCACCCCAGCAAATCCTAGCAATGGCAACTCATTGCTAGCGATCGCGCGATCGCGTTATCATAAAAATTAATATATTAAGAAATGTAAATACTTTCATGAAATCCCAGCCTAGCAGCCATGCTTGCTTAAATCCCATTGTCATTATCGGTGCCGGTATCGGTGGCTTGACCGCCGCCGCCTTGCTAGCCAAACGTGGCTATCGGGTATTGGTATTCGACCAAGCCTTGGTACCGGGGGGATGCGCCTCCACGTTCAAACGCCGGGGATTCACCTTTGATGTGGGGGCCACCCAAGTCGCCGGTTTGGAACCGGGAGGCATTCACCACCGCATTTTTTCCGAACTAGAAACAGAAATTCCTCCCGCTACTCCCATCGATCCTGCCTGTAGCGTTTATTTGCCCCAAGAAAGCCAACCCATCAACGTGTGGCGACAGCAGCAACAATGGCAGGCGGAACGACAAAAGCAATTTCCCGGCAGCGAACCTTTCTGGAAACTCATCCAAACCCTGTTTGCCGCTAGTTTGGACTTTCAAGGACGCGATCCAGTCCTTCCCCCGCGCAATTGGTGGGATTTGTGGCAATTGCTACAAGCCATTCGACCCCAAACCCTGGTTACGTTTCCCTTTACCTTTCTTTCTGTTGCCGATGCCTTGCGGGGATACGGTCTGGATAGTGACCTACGATTAAAAACGTTTTTAGATATGCAGTTGAAGCTGTATTCCCAGGTCGATAGCGAGGAAACGGCTTTGCTATATGCCGCCACGGCTTTGGGATTGTCTCAAGAACCCTATGGTTTGTACCATCTCCACGGTAGCATGCAGGTTCTCAGCGATCGCTTGGTAGCGGCTTTCAAACGTTATGGCGGCCAGCTATACATGCGCTATACCGCGGAACGCATTCATCTAAATAAAAAACAAGCAGCTGCTGTCACCGTACGCAATCGAAAAACTGGCGAAGTCAGCCGCATTGATGCCCAACATATTGTTGCCAATGTTACCGTTCAAAATTTGGTGAAACTTTTGGGCGAACAAGCGCCTGCTGGCTACCGGCGACGCATAGATAAGCTCCCCCCGGCTTCTGGTGCTTTTGTGGTTTATTTGGGGGTAACCCAAGAAGCGATTCCTCCTGGTTGCCCTTCCCACTTGCAGTTTCTTGACGATTACGACCAACAGGTGGCGGAAAACAATTCTCTGTTCGTTTCGGTTAGCCACGAAGGCGACGGTCGTGCGCCTACAGGCAAGGCTACCATTACAGCTTCTTCGTTTACTGATATTCGCCGCTGGCGCAATTGTAGCGATTACCGGCAAGAAAAACAACGCTACACCGAAGATGCGATCGCTCGTTTGCGTCGCTATTTTCATCTCAATGAAGAAACCATCCTCCATGTGGAAGCTGCCACCCCACGCACGTTTGAGCGGTTTACCGCCCGCGAAGATGGTATGGTAGGCGGTATTGGGCAGCGCGTGTCTACGTTTGGTCCATTTGGATTTGCTACTCGGACCCCCATTCCCTATCTTTGGCTGGTGGGAGATTCTACCCATCCCGGCGAAGGAACCGCTGGCGTTAGCTATTCTGCCCTCACGGCCGTCCGACAGATCGAACAATGCTAATGGTTAGAAATTGTTGCGAAGACTTGACAGGGTCCGATAAAGGAAGCTTTAATAGAAAATCATCTTCTCCATAGCTATGGCGGTTTAGGAAGAATCTTCTTCGCAACAACGCTGGTGCATAGGCTTTAAATTTCCATTTGAGGAAAAGACGGAAGGCAATTCCGGGTAACGGCGCGGTTTGAAAGAAGGCAATCAACCTACTCACCTAGCTACAGAGAATTTCACTTTGTATTTTTTGTATCTTCAAGAGGCAGAACGTTGACGATTTACATAGGCAATTTATCTTACCAGGCAACCGAAGCTGACCTGGAATCCGTCTTTTCCGATTATGGCAGGATTAAAAATATTTCCATTCCCGTAGACCGAGAAAGCGGCCGGCCGCGGGGATTTGCTTTTGTGGAAATGTGGGAAACGGAGACCGAAGAAAAGGCTATTGAAGCCCTTAACGAAGCAGAATGGATGGGAAGGCAGCTACGGGTCAACAAAGCCAGACCCCGAGAAGACCGCAAATCTAGCTCCGGTGACAACCGTCGCAACAATCGCGGTGGTTATCGCGATCGCTTTTAGCTTGATGGCGATTTTTCCCTTCTAAATGGAGCGCCATTATCTAAATTTATAAATTTTATCACCTTTGGGGAGCGATCGTTTGGCTTCTCGAAGGTTTTTTTATGGTTATAGAAAATGAAAAGTCCTAACCATTACAGACATTTGAGTATCAAATATCCCCTCTGCTACCAATAGATAAGATTTCTATTAAGGGTCAATGCCCCAACTATGTGTTTTTTCATGGAAAACGAACAACAAAATTGGAAAATTTTGCTAAACTAGCACCGTGGAATAGATTCCTTTGCTACAATACCATTATTGATAAGCAGCGTTGACCTTGTCTGACCCGGATATATAGCACCGATCCTTTTGCTACGGATCGCTGGTGTGGATTCTGTTATAATGGATCGAAGAAGGGTAACAAGGTATACGCGAACGGAAACTTCAAATGGTTAAGGTAATACTACCGCTTAATTGGGGGTGAATTTTATCACCTGGACTTAGGAAGGCTTTTATTTAAAGACAATTTCGTAACGGTTTCAGGCATCCATTCCCATTTCAAACAGGTGCGATTCCCCGTTTTGGGAAACCTACCGCCGATAACGTTTCTATGCAGGGAGTCACCGAACTTTTTTGAGATTCGGTGTCGTAGGTTGCAAACATGCGATCGCTGATGAAGGAATGGCCATGCAGGGCAGAAACCGTAGCAAAACCAACATATAGCAAACCAAGAATCTGACCATTCCACGATTTTGCCATCGCAGGTTGGTCTTACCGTAGATTTTCTGTAGAAAAACTCGAACAACCAGTTTAGGAAGTTTCCAGCGAAATTCAGACGGGAAATCAGACTTTTTGGTTGTTTTAGGATTGACACAACGCGACCCCTTGCTTACTATGAAAGGGCGATCGCTTCTGTAAATTTCGCCAACCAATGTGGTTTGGTAGATATTCCATACCAACCGCAAGCTGTTGAATATTCAAGTTTGCTGAAATTTTAGGAGGAACACTTCCACAAATGGGAGTGCGATCTTTATGGCTACGATAATGACGCGCCCGTATTTAGGTGCCAAAGATTTAAGTAAAATTACCAATTTAGTAGAAGTTTCCAACCCTACCGGATATATTGACGCAGACACCTCGATTTGCGAACTCCCTGCTATGCTAGCAGGGTCCGAATCGGAATCTTCCAGCAACATTCGTTTGTGGGAAGACTCCAATGGCAACTTAGTTGGATTCGGACAATTGCTAGTCTTTGATACCCCAGATACGGTCGATGGATGGTTGATTTTCTTTACTCACCCACAGGTAAGCGGCGACGGTTTGGAATCGGAAATCCTGAATTGGGCAGAACATCGCATGCGATCGCTGGGTCGCCAGCAAAAACTGCCCGCCGTGTTGCACACTGAGATGCGTGACGACACCCTCAGCCGCCAAGCCTGGGTGGAAAGACAAGGATTTCATCGCGATCGCACTTTCGTGACCATGAAACACGACACCCCCAATACTGTTGAATCGCGACCCATGCCGGAAGGGTTCACCCTACGTTCCCTATCCAAAACCAACGCCGACCTGCAAGCAGGGGTGGATTTGTTCAACCACTCTTTCCGCGATCATTGGAACCATCACGACATTGACCAAGAAACCCTACAACAGTGGTTGTCAAATCCCCACAACCAATCCGACCTCAACCTCATTGCGGTTTCTGCAGAAGGTGCCTTTGCCGCTTTAGGATACGGTTATATTAACCCAGAAGAAAACGCTCGTACCGGTGAAAACGTCGGTTGGATTAAATGGTTGGGAACGCGACGTAATTTCCGTCGCCGCGGCTTAGGAAAAACCATGTTGCTGGCCACCATGCGGCAGCTTTATAGCAAAGGTGTAGAAGCCGTCAAATTGAGCGTGGATGCTGACAGTTCCACCAAAGCCATGAGCTTGTACGAGTCTGTTGGCTTCCAACCATTAGAAACCTGGATTTCTTATACGAACAACTTATAGAGATCGTGGGGAATGGGAACCTGGTAGGGGGGACCTCCCCTGCTTGCCCTTGAAATAGGGAAGCATGAATAGGTCAAGATTTTACCCGATTTTCCCATCTCCCCATCTTCCCATCTCTCCATCACCACCACGTACAAATCTCTCTGCATCCCTACCTTCACGGGGAAATTCAAAAACTTGCCCTGGTTCGACAAATCCCAAAAAACCATCTGCCGTGGCATCAGGAATTTGCCCCGGTTGGTAGCCGTACAACCACATTTTTTGTTTGTATTTTTGCGGAAGTTGCACTAAATGGCGATAGTGGGCGTGTACGGATGTAGGTATATGGGAAGTTTCGCAATCTTGGAAAATCAGATCGGCTTGGGCATAGAATTTTTCTAAAGTCGGTAAATGCAACTGCGTATCTGTGGTTAGAAAAATTTTCGTTCCTTGAATCTCAAAAAATAATCCATAGCTGGGCATAACAAAATACCCCGTATCTACGTGGATGACCTGTACTAACTGAAACCAAATATCCGACCACATAAAATACCCTTGATGGGAAATTTCAAAAACATCAAAGAACGTCTGCAAATCCGCTACATTTCCTTGAATTGCTTTCATACCACCGGCTAGCGTATGATCCCAGATTTTTGCTGCCAAATCTTTGCTTAAATATAGTCGCGGGCGAATGCAATGGGAGTCAAATTTGGTACTAAATCCTATATATTCCAAACCACCGACGTGGTCGCTGTGTAAATGACTAATATAAATATCCGTAATATCGCGATAGGAAAATCCTTGGGCATGCAAAG
>CAYZHY010000183.1:0-2432 GCA_964477525.1 uncultured Geitlerinema sp.
TCCCCCTCCTCCCACTCCTCCCACTCCTCCCACTCCTCCCACTCCTCCCACTCCTCCCACTCAAGATTAACCAAATAGCATAGCCATTCTAGAAACCAGAAAACTCCCGAAAATCTTCCTCTGTAAGATTGCCGGCCTGGACCCCCATAAGATTGGCCAGGGTTTGTTCTCCGAACGAAATCGCAGCACCGGTATCGGTTTCCGTGACGGTAAGCTGCGAAAAACGCAAACCACCAGCCAAAGCTATCGAATCGACACCGTCGGCAAAATCTTCAATCGTATCCACCCCAGTGTCTGCTCCTAGAACAAAGACATCGTTTCCTTCGCCGCCAATCAGTAAGTCGCTACCAGCATCGCCAAGCAAAACATCGTTGCCAGTCTTGCCTAAAAGCGTATCTCCATCCTGACCGCCAAACAACGTATCGTTGCCAGCTTCACCATGAACTTTGTCGGAGCCTTGGGAACCAAACGCTATGTCATTGCCATCGCCGGCACAAATCAAATCGTTGCCGTGTGCGTTGCTGTCACCATCATTGTCGCCGACCAGGGTATCGTCGCCAGCACCGCCAATTACGGTATCGTTGCCGAGTTCGCCATAGGCTAAATCGTTGCCAGCTCCATTAACAACCCAGTCATCCTGACGACCGCCACGCAGGGTATCGTCTTCGGTGCCGCCAAACAACGTATCGTTGCCGCGATTGCCAAACAGAAGGTCTTGACCGCCATTACCAATGAGCAAATCGTTACCGTCTGTGTTGGTGAGGGGAGAGCCATTGCTACCTACCAAGGTGTCGTTTCCTTCGCCACCGCTGAGGGAATCGTTGCCGAGTTCGCCAAATACAACGTCGTTACCGCTTTCGCCGATAACCCAGTCATCCTGACGACCGCCACGCAGGGTATCGTCGTCGGTGCCGCCAAACAACATATCGTTGCCGCGATTGCCAAACAGAAGGTCTTGACCGCTATCGCCAACCAGCAAATCTTCACCATCTGTGTTGGTGAGGGTAGAACCATTGCTACCTGCCAAAGTGTCGTTTCCTTCGCCACCGCTGAGGGAATCGTTGCCGAGTTCGCCAAAAGCCACATCGTCGCCGCTGCCGGCAACCATCAAGTCATCCTGACGACCGCCGCGTAGGGTATCGTCGTCGGTGCCGCCAAACAACGTATCGTTGCCGCGATTGCCAAACAGAAGGTCTTGACCGCTATCGCCAACCAGCAAATCGTTCCCGTCAGCTTCGGATACGGGAGAACCATTGCCACCTGCCAAAGTGTCGTCACCTTCGCCACCGCTGAGGGAATCGTCTCCCATGTCTCCTAGCATGAGGTCGTTGCCGGCTTCTCCCAAAGCCAAATCGCGATCGCGACCGGCACGGAAGGTATCGTCGCCTTCCCCACCTATCAAAAAGTCGTCTTCTTGGTTGCTGAGGAGGAAGTCGTTGCCGAGACCGCCTTGCAGTTCGTTGCTGTTAGCATTTCCCAGGAGAACGTCGTCGCTGTCGCTACCGGTGATGGTTTCGTCTGTTTCCAACTCAGTTGAACCATCCACGACAGGCAGTCCGGCAAAAACATCTGCAGGAACCTGGGGAACGGTAGGTGTGGTTATATTGATTTGACAGTCATCGTGAACCCTACCACCAAGGGACTCTAAAACCTGAATGTTGATGCGATCGCTATCGGTGTCAAAACTGTTGTCGGCTGCTACTTCCACCGAGGCTTCTCCCACAAAGCCAGCATCGGGAGTAAACGTCAAGCTTTCCAAAGCCGTATTGACGGTCTCCTCAGAACCCGAGAAAACCATCTGCGGGTCGCTATTGCCATCTCCTTGGGTGAAGGTAAGACCGTTGGTGTTTTCTAAAGTGAGGGTGCCGTTATTGGTGCTGAGGGTGGTGGTGATGTTGCCATCGTTGGAGGCGTCGACGGCCACATTTTCCAGTGCGATCGCAGTATTGAACGGCGTTTCCACATCTTCCCCGGCTTCGCTATCGATGGTAGGCGTTTCGTTGACATCGATGCTAAAGGTTTTGCCAAACAGAGCAAATCGTTCGCCGTCAGAAGCGTTCCAGTCAAATTCCAGGGTTCCAGTGAAGCCGCTGTCGGGTTCCACGCTTACCTTCCCGATATCGCCAGAAGCGATCGCTTGTCCGGTGGTTACGGGTTCGCCATCGAGGAATAAAGTACCGTTTTCTGGCAGAGAATTAATCCGAATGCTGCCTAATGGCGAATTTTCTGGGTCGGAATAGACATCGGTAAACAATTGCGTGTCTAAAGCGATCGCACCGTTGGCATCCGGTGTGGCTTCAATATCCACATGGTCGATGCTGGGAGGACTGTTGGCTGGTTCCGGCGAGGTTTCTGCCAGGTCGTTGAGATTCACCGTCACCGTTTGGGGAGGACTGGTGGTATCGCCATCGGCCACCTGTACCTGCAAATCG
>CAYZHY010000183.1:2532-4953 GCA_964477525.1 uncultured Geitlerinema sp.
TTTCGTCTACATTAAAGCTTTGACCCGAATCAACTGTGGGATTGGTGACATCGTTAAGATTCACCTGCACCGTTTGGGGAGGACTGGTGGTATCGCCATCGGCCACCTGTACCTGCAAATCGAAACTAGAATTGCTTTCAAAATCCAGATCTTCGCGATCGCTAACTGTAATCTCCCCAGTGTCGGGATTAATAGCAAATGCCGGCGTTCCATCACCATCCGGGTCGGGATTGTTGGCAATTTGCCAGTTTTCCAATTCCCCTTCTGGATTGCTACCAGTTACCTGTCCCACCGGCGTTCCCGGACTGCTATTTTCGTCTACATTAAAGCTTTGACCCGAATCAACTGTGGGATTGGTGACATCGTTGAGAGTGACCTGCACCGTTTCCGGGTCGCTAACTTTGGTGCCATCGCTGACCTGTACCTGCAGATCGAAACTAGAATTGCTTTCAAAATCCAGATCGTCTTGGTCGTTAACCACAATTTCCCCAGTATCCGGGTCAATGCTAAACGCCGCGGTTCCATCGCCATCCGGGTCGGGATTGTTTTTGATGGTCCAATCCTGCAAACTGCCATCGGTGGTACTGCCACTCACCGTACCAACCACAGTATCTTGAGGACTGTTTTCATCAAGGTTGAACGCTTGGTCCGGATCGACAGCCGGGTCGCTCACATCCAGCAGATTAACCGTTACCGTTCCTGGGTCGCTGGTTTGGTTGCCGTCACTAACTTGTACTTGTAAATCGAATCGTGACTTCGTTTCAAAATCAACATCATCCTGGTCGTTAACGGTAATCTCCCCAGTATCGGGATCTATTGCAAACGCTGGATTGCCATCATCGTCCACATCAGTATTGCCACCGCTAATCTGCCAATCTTGTAAGGGGTCGCCGTCTATATCCGTAGCTTGTACCGAACCGACGGAGGTACCTGCTTCGCTGTTTTCGTTAATCTCGAAGACTTGACCTGGATTGATGCTTGGATCGGCCACATCGTTAAGGTTGACCGTCACCGTCTCTGGGTCGCTAAACTTGGTCCCGTCACTGACTTGTACTTGCAGATCGAAGCTAGGCGTGTCCTCGAAATCCACATCGTCTTGGTCGCCGACAGTAATTTCCCCAGTTTCTGGGTTGATGGTAAACGCCGGGGTTCCATCGCCATCCGGGTCGGGATTGTTTTGAATCCTCCAATCCTGTAGCGGTTCGTCATCCTGACTGGTCGCAGTTACCTGACCGACTGGCGTTCCTTCGCTGCTGTTTTCATCGATAGTAAAGTTTTGGTTCGGATCGACCGTGGGGTCGCTAACATCGTTGAGTTGAATGGGAATGGTTTGCGGGTTGCTGATTCCCTGACCGTCACTGACCTGAACTTCTAGATCGAAGTTAGGCGTATCTTCAAAATCTAAGTCATCCTGGTCGCCAACGGTAATTTCTCCAGTTTCCGGATCGATGGTAAATGCCGGGGTTCCATCGCCATCGGGGTCGGGATTGTTGTTGATGGTCCAATCCTGCAGCGGTTGGTTTTCCGCATCCGTCGCCGTTAGCGTACCCACCACTGTTCCTGGAGGACTGTTTTCATTCAGAGCAAAGTTATCGGGGTCGATGACTGGCAGGTCGTTGACTTCATTAATGGTGAAATCAAACGTATCTGTTACTGGCGTAGACCCATCTTCACCACCATCTGCCAGCGAAAAGTCAAAACTGTCCGTATTGGGAGTTTCGCTACCGTCGTGTTGGTAGGATAGGTTGCCACTGTCAATATCGGCCTGCGTAAACGTATCGCCGTTTCCTAATTCTTCGCCACCATCTGGCGTACCGTTGCCATTCTCATCCAAAAACAGCGTGCCGTTGCTAGTAGCTTGCGTGACTTCATAGGTCAGTTCGGCACCATCATCATCCGGGTCTCCCTCATTGAGATCGCTCGTATCAATGGCAACGGTTCCCCCTTCATCAACCGTAGCACCTTCATTCACCAACAAACTCGGCGGGTCATTCCCTTCTGTATCGATAGCAAATGTAAAGTCACCTTCCACCGAGTTATTGCCATCTGTGAGAGAGAAATCAAAGCTGTCGGGTTCGCTAGAAGAACCGTCATGCTGGTACGCCAGGTTGCCACTATCAATATCGGCTTGCGTAAACGTACCGTCTTCCCCTATTTCTTGTTCTCCCGGGTCGAGGGTGCCATTGCCATTGTCATCCAAAAACAAAGTACCGTTGCTAGGTGGGGTACTAATTTGGTAGGTCAGTTCCTCGCCGTCATTATCCGGGTCGCCTTCGTTGAGTTCGTCTTTGGTAATAGGAACGGATTCACCAGCTTCAACCGTAGTACCTGTATTCGTTTCTATTTGTGGCGGGTCGTTGGTAGCAGTAACGGCAATGTCAAAGGTCCGATCCTCAACCGTTCCTCCCTGACCGTCGCTGA
>CAYZHY010000184.1:0-4776 GCA_964477525.1 uncultured Geitlerinema sp.
CTCCTCCCCATATAAAAGGCGATTTGTACACATCTCATATAAAAATACTATATATGCCAGAAAGTCCGGGTAAGAAACTTTTTGTCAGTGCTTTTTGGGCATTTATAGAAAATTTTTCGCATTCAAAGGAACTGAAAAATTGTGAAGGGAGTTTCAAAGGCCCGAATCGTACTATCTTCGAGAAATAGCGATCGCGAAAGACTCCCTACTTTCCCGTAAAATCAGGAAGCTTTTATCTCAAGTTATTGCGGAATTTCAGGAAATAGCATAATAAAATACATCAAAGTTTCCTGATGTATAGCTAATGGGATTGTAATCCTAGAAAATACAGAAGCTCGAATAGAGAGACAGCAATTTCCAAGCTTTCTATGTCCGCTCCATTTCCTTCTCAAAACCAAGGCAACGAATTGCAGGATGTGTCGGTAAACGGCAGCAGCAATACCATTACCTTTGCGCCAGTTCAAACCACTATCGAAACCCAGATTCTACAAATTTCACCACGGGAGATTACCCAACGACAATTAATTTGGCATTCTCCCTATCAGGGGTTGAAACGCTTTAATACCAAAGACCGCCATCGCTTTTTTGGAAGAGATAAGCTCATACAAACCATTTTAGAAGCCATCAATAGCAACCGCTTGACGTTGGTAACGGGAGCTTCCGGCAGCGGTAAATCTTCCGTCGTGAGAGCTGGTGCTATTCCCGAATTGCGGAAATCTTTAGGCAACCAGCAATTTTACGACTTCATTTTTACCCCTGGGGAAAATCCTTTTGCTTCTTTATATCGATGCCTGCTGAACGAAGAAAAAGACTATCAGTTTAGCGAATCCGAAGCCAAAATTGCCTTAAAACCGGAAGTCGATACGCTACAGAACGTAGTAGAGCAATTGAAATCGCCGCAAAGCCGTTGGTTATTGTTTGTTGACCAATTTGAGGAACTGTTTACTAACTGTGGCGAAGAAGAGATTCGCCAGAAATTTTTGCAGGGATTGGTAGATTTAATTGTCAACGCTGATGATACCTTGCGCGTGGTCTTGGGAATGCGGGCTGATTTTCAAGAGTTTTTTAGTCACTACCAAGGCTGGAGCCAGCTCATCAATCAAAATAGCTATCTTTTTGTTGGGGAAATGAGCTCAGAAGAACTACGACAAGCCATCGAACAGCCGGCAGCGCAACATGGTGTCGTATTTGAAGAAGGATTGGTCAAGCAAATTATTGACGACGTGCAAGGGCAAAAAGGCTATTTACCTTTATTGCAATATACCTTGGATTTGCTTTGGAAACAAGAATGCGAGACCCAAAAAGCCAATGGTCAACCACGCCTAGAAGACCGCGTTTTGGCGTCTCAGACCTATTGGGATTTGCAAGGAGTTCGGGGAGCTTTAAAAACGCGAGTAGAGCAAATTTACCA
Source organism: uncultured Geitlerinema sp. (assembly GCA_964477525.1). Classification (GTDB taxonomy): domain Bacteria; phylum Cyanobacteriota; class Cyanobacteriia; order Cyanobacteriales; family PCC-9228; genus PCC-9228. Next base: position 1,412 of record CAYZHY010000184.1, read on the forward strand.
GCAGATTAGCTGGGAACAACAAGAAGCGACTAAATGCATTTTACTAAAGTTGGTTAATATTATACCTTCAGAAGGGGGCGATCGCGTCGTTTCCCGGAAAGCCTATCGCCACGAATTTGCCGAAGGCACCACCAGCGAAACGTTACAGCAACTCATTAATGAAAATTTACTAGTAAGCAGCTTGGAATACGAAGACCGGGAAACCTCTCCTTCAATGTCTCCAGGAATGGCTGCCGACCGTTCCAGACAACAAGGAGCGATTGTGGAGCTGGCTCATGAAATTTTATTGGTATCTTGGGATAGACTGAAGCAATGGATCGAACAAGAAAAAGAAGCGATCGCGCTAAAAAACTTTCTAGCCGACGAAACCCAACGCTGGCAGCGAGTTCGAGAGGAACGTGGGGAAAAACAGGCACGGGAAGAATTGCTCCAAGGAACCCGACTGGAGCAGATCGAAACATTGCGTCAAGAAGCAACCTTCGAACAAGTAGGGGGATTGCGAAAAATAGAACATCAATTTATTGATGCCAGTTTGGCAGAAAAAGAAAGGAAGGCAAAACGGCGTCGAAATATCATGATGGGTCTGAGTGCCTTTTCTGGGGTTACCTTGGTTTTAAGTCTGTTGGCTGGGTGGCAGTGGCAAGTGGCAGTGCAACAAAAACAAAAAGCAGAACAAGCGCAACAGAAAGCAGAAAAGCAGCAGCAAATAGCAGAAAAGCGGCAACAAACAGCAAAAAGGCAAAGTATCCACAGTCAGGCTGAGGAGGCTCATGCTTTGTATTTATCGGGAAGCAGAGTGGAATCCCTAATTCAAAGCTTATATGCCTACCAACAAGTGCAGAACAATTCTGCATTGAAAGGGAATGAATTTATGCAAATTTTCCGCAATGTCGCCCAATTTATGTATCCCAGTCAGAAACAGATGGTTAATATTGGTAAGCTCCAACACCAAGGTTGGGTCAATCATATAGCCTTCAGTTCCCAAGGCAATACCATTGCCTCTGCCAGCAAGGGCGGTACGGTAAAATTGTGGAACCGTCAGGGTAAGTTGCTGCAAAGGCTTTCACACCAGGATGCGGTTCATCGTGTAGCCTTCAGTTCCCAGGGCAACACCATTGTCTCTGCTAGTGGTGACAAAACAGAAGTTAGCAAGGAAACAAAAATTAGTACGGTCAAATTTTGGAATCGTCAAGGTAAGCTCATACACACTCTCGCATACCAGGAAAAACTCAATGACATAGCCTTCAGTCCTAATGACAAAACCATTGTTGCTGCTAGCGATGAAAACGTAACATTGTGGAATCACCAGGGTGACCATATACAAACTTTGTCTGACGAAAAAAGTTTTTACCACGTAGCCTTTAGCCCCGACGGTCAAACCATTGCTGCTGCTAGCTCCGACGGTCACTTAAAATTGTGGAATCGCCAAGGCAAGCTGCTGCAAACGCTTTCACACCAGGATCGTTTCGTTCATGTAACCTTTAGTTCCAACGGTCAGACCATTGCTGCTGCTAGCTCCGACGGTACGGTGAAATTATGGAATCGCCAAGGGAAGCTACTGCAAACTTTCCCACACCAAAATAAGGTTCTTCACGTAGCCTTCAGTCCTGACGGCGATACCATTGCTGCTGCTACCAATGACGAGACTGTTAAATTGTGGAACCGTCAAGGTGAGCTGGTACAGACACTCCCGCTCAAGGATTGGGTGGTTGTTGACGTCGCCTTTAGCCCCGACGGCGAAACCATTGCTTGTGCCAGCAAAGGCGGTACGGTGAAATTGTGGAACCGTGAAGGTGAGCTGGTACAGACACTCCCCCACCAAGAACGAAAATGGGTTACTCACGTAAAGTTCCTTCCTCCTCAAGGTGAAATTATTGCTTCTGCTGGTAGGGACCAGACCGTACAATTGTGGTATCGCCAGGGCGAGTTGGTGCAACCCCTCAAACACGAGAGTGCAGTGAATCACGTAGCTTTCAGTCCTGACGGTGACATCATGGCTTCTGCCAGCAAAGACAATACGGCAAACATATGGAATCGCCAGGGTAAGCTACTGCAAACGCTCAAACACAACAATAATGTCAATCACGTCGCTTTCAGTCCCAATAGCAACACCATTGCTTCTGCTAGCGATGGTGGAGCCGTCAAATTGTGGAATCGCCAGGGGAAACTGCTGCGGACCCTCGAACACGAAGATTCGGTTTATCGCGTAGCCTTCAGTCCCAACGGTGAAACCATTGCTTCGGCTAGCAAGGATAAAACCGTTAAATTGTGGAACCGCCAGGGGAAACTTTTGCAAACGCTACCACATGAAAATGAAGTTGTTCGCGCAGCTTTCAGTCCCGACGGCAACATCATGGCTTCCGCTAGCGCAAACGGAAACGTGAAATTGTGGAATCGTCAGGGAAAATTACAACAGACGCTATCCCATGAAGGTAGCATCCTTCACGTAGCTTTCAGTCCCGACGGTGAAACCATTGCTGTTGCTAGTGGGGACAAGGTAAAATTGTGGAATCGCCAGGGGGAACTGCTGCAAACGCTTCCACACGAGAAAGCGGTCGTTCACGTAGCTTTCAGTCCCGACGGCAACACCATTGCTTCTGCTAGCGGGAATGGGATGACATTGTGGAATCGTCAGGGGAAAGAGCTAAAGACTCCCAAAGGTGAGGGTGGCGTTCTTCATGTAGCTTTCAGTCCCAATGGCAATACTATTGCTTCTGTCAGTGGCAACAGCGTTCAATTTTGGAATCGTCAGGGTGAATTGCTGCATACGCTCGAACACAAGAATCCGGTCCGTCACGTAGCTTTCAGTCCCGACGGCAACACCATTGCTTCTGCTAGCGAGGAGGGGACGGTGAAAGTGTTGCAAGATTGGAAAACAGGAGATGAACTGATACAGCAGGGATGTCAGTGGTTGCAAAATTACGTCAATCCTGACAAGAAAAATTGGAAGAAGAACTTAACAATGTGCAACTCTTGATTGTCAGAATTCAAACTGTCTTCCATAGCGAACATTCTCTAGAAATTGTCTGTTGGCAAGTGATGCTAGAACTATGTTATTTTATGGGGAAATCGCGATCGCCATTTGTAGGTTTTCATGTCCGATCCATCTGCTTCCCAAAATCAAAACAATGAATTGCAGGATATTTCGGTCAGTGGCACCAGCAATACAATTACCTTTGCGCCAGTACAAAATACCACCATTGCAACCCAAATCCTGCAAATATCGGCACAGGAAATCACCCAGCGAGAACTCATTTGGCGATCGCCCTATCAAGGACTGAGACGCTTCAACACCAGAGACCGCGATCGCTTTTTTGGACGAGATAAGCTCATACAAACCATTTTAGAAGCCATCAATAGCAACC
>CAYZHY010000185.1:0-4764 GCA_964477525.1 uncultured Geitlerinema sp.
TCCCCCTCTATATAAAAGGCGTTCTGTACACATCTCATATAAAAATACTATATGAAGTCAATGTAGCCAATCTTGGCCAAGATAGTTCTAAGTTAACCAATTTTCGCTGTTCTTGCCATAGTAGGCAGTTGCACAAGCTCGATCGAAAAATACCCGTAGAAAGCAGAGATGTTAGATTTCCACGCTCGCTTCCACAGCCTACAAAATGGCGTTAAACTGGAAAAAGTTGGCTGTTTCCAGGAGAAATCAAATGGCTGCTCAATTCAAACATGTTATGCTAATGGTTCCCGATGTGGCTGCTGCAGCTAAGTTTTATAGCGAAGGATTGGGACTGGAAATCAAAAAGTCTAGTTCGGCATGGGCAGAGTTGGATGCTGATGGAACCACAATTGCCTTACATGCTGCTGGGGAACAGTCCCAAGGTGGCAATTCTCCCATTCTTAGTTTTAGCGTTGATGATATTTATGCGGCTATCCAAGCTTTGGAATCTCAAGGTGCCCATGTAGAAGGGGATATACGAGAACCGTCTTTTGGCAAAGTAGCTGCCGTACGTACGCCAGACGGACATTTGGTCAGTTTGTTGCAACCAGCTACTGTTCCTGCTTCGTCTTAATGAATTATTATTGAAACGATTTGTCTGCCTATCTCGAATCCATGATGGGATGGATCGCCCCTAAAAAAAGGTTGGGCGATTTTTTTGTCGCAATTTAGGCATAAATATATTCGCATAGACTGCTATTACGATTGTTCGGCAGTGGAATTTATTTGTAAAGGTAGTTTAATAATAAATTGAGTACCGTGGCCTGGTTTGGAAAAACATTGCAGTTGTCCTTGATGTTTTTCCACGATAATTGAATAACTAATGGACAATCCCAAACCAGTTCCTTGACCCACTGGCTTAGTTGTAAAGAAAGGATCGAACAGTTGCTGCTGCATGGATTCTGGAATACCAATGCCATTGTCTGTAATTTCAATGCGACAGCTTTGTTGTTGGATTTTTTGGGTACGTATTTTTAACTGCGGTGGTTCCGCAATATCTGCTGCATTTTCCCCCCGATATTTTTCCTCAATGGCATCGATCGCATTAGCCAACAGGTTCACAAACACCTGATTGAGCTGTCCTGGATAGCATTCTACTCTCGATAGCTGCGAGTCGTATTCAGTTACCACTTGAATTTCCGGTACGGGGGGATTGGCTTTCAACCGATTGCGTAGAATCGTGAGCGTACTGTCAATACCTTCGTGAAGGTTGGTTTCTTTGCGTTCTGCTTCGTCAAGACGGGAGAACGTTTTCAAAGATTTCACAATTTCGCTAATGCGGGAAGCCCCAATTTTCATAGACGATAGCAGTTCTGGAAAATCTTGCCGCAGAAAGTCCAAATCGATGGCTTCGGCAAACGCTTGAATCTCTGGGTGGGGTTGTTGTTGGTGTTGTTGGTAAAGGTGGACCAACTTCAGCAGATCGTTGGCATACTCGGTCGCTGGTTCGATGTTACCTTGAATAAAACTAACTGGATTGTTGATTTCGTGGGCAATTCCCGCTACCAACTGCCCCAAAGATGCCATTTTTTCGCTTTGTACGAGCTGGCTTTGCGTGCGTTTCAACTCTTGTAGGGTCTCGGAGAGTTCTTGAGCGCGTTTTTGAGCGCGTTCTGCTTCTTGGAGGCTGCGTTGGTATAGGTTGGCCTGTTCCACCGCGATCGCAATTTGACCGGCTACCCCTCGCAGGAGTTTGATTTCTTCATTGCGCCAAGGACGGGGTTTGCTGGTGTAACCGCAGCTAATAAAGCCAAAAATATCTCCCGAAGGCGTATGAACTGGTACCAACAACAGCGATCTATAGTTTACCTGATGGAAAAACCTACGTTTGGCTTCGTTTTCAAGCTCTTCCGCATCTTCGAGACAAAATACCTCCAAATTCAACAGCGGTTCGGTCATGAAAGATATTTTTTCGTTGACCTCATATCGAACACCAACCCCCGACGGTAAATCTTGATTTTGGGCTTCGCGAACCACTTCTGCAAAAGGAGGTTCGCTGTTTTGGTAGTACCACAAAAACCGACAGCGGTCCAATCCCAAAATTTGGTGAATTTCGCTGACGGCGGTTTGCAAAATGGTGTTTAATTCCAGGGAACTGCGAATTTGATTGGCTAGACGGTTGAATAGTTGTTCCCTCGCTGCTAGCTCTCGATATTGCTGTTCCGAACGACGCAGTTCGGCTTCTGCACGTTTGCGTTCCCGAATATCCCGGCTAACAGTAGCCAAAGCCAGGGGAGAACCGTCTTGCGGGTCTCGAACCATAAATATATGGAAGTGAACGGGAATGGCTTCTCCAGTTTTGACATGACAAAAATGGAGTTCCCCTTGCCATTTTCCTTCGTTTTTCACTACCGGCAGAATTTCTCGTTCTATTTTTTCGTAATCTTGCGGCGGATGGGTGTCTTTAATATGGATTTTCTGTACGGCTTCCAAACTCTCCAATCCCACCAACTCGCGACCGGCTTGATTCATGAAAAAGGGCCTTCCTTCTAAGGTAGCCATGGCGATAAAATCAGAACTGCTTTCAATCAAAGCCGCCATTTTGTGTTTTTCCGCTTCTGCTTGTTTGCGCTCGGTGATATCGTTGGACATACCGCAAACGGCGTAGGGAGTGCCGTTTTCGTCGAATAGGGGAAATTTAATGGACATGTAGGTACGCCAGTCGCCTTTGAGGGGTAGGTTTTCTTCCTGTTTGATGGCGGTTTGCTGCTGGAGAACCAAGCGATCGCTATGGCGGGATTGGCTGGCAACGGCAGGGGGAAGCAGATCGCAGTCGCTTTTACCGACCATTTCTTCTGGGGTGGTGTCAAAAAAAGCGGTAGTTTGGGGATTGGCAAGCAGGTAGCGACCGTGGGTATCTTTGAGGTAAATGGCAGTGGGAGCGTAGTGTAAAATGGCTTGCAGGCGTTCTTCGCTCTGTCGGCGCGCAGCTTGGTGCTGTTTGCGTTGTTCGATTTCTTGTTGCAGGTGGGCAGTACGTTCTTGTACGCGCTGTTCTAGCTCTTCGTTGGTTTGCCGCAGGATATTTTCAGCTTGCTTGCGTTCGGTGATGTCGTGCATGCTAACAAGGGCACCGATTTGTTTACCATCCACATCCAGTAACGGCGAACCGCTGACTAGCAGAAATCGCATTTGTCCGTTTGTAGGGCGAATCGCTATTTCTACATCCCGGAAATTTTCCCCTTGTAAAGCCCGATATAAGGGAATGTCAGCGGTAGGCATGAGGGTCTCTCCATCGGGGAAGTACAACCCGTAATACTGACTCCACTGTTCGGGAGGAATGGGTTTTTCTGGCAACCCGTGGATTTCGCGCGTCGCTCGATTGAAGAGGGTGATTTTGCCCTCGGCATTGCAGGCAACAATGCCATCGCTGATGTTTTCTAGAATGGTGTTGAGAAATTCCCGTTCTCGGTACAGTTCGGCTTGCACCTGTTTGCGATCGCTTATATCGTGAGAAATACTAATACAACCAATGGATTGGCCTTGGGAATCGCGGAAAGCGCTTTTGGTGGTTAAATAGGTCCGATAGGTGCCGTTCGCGTAGAGGGTTTCTTCGATGGTTTCGGTTTGACCAGTTTCCACCACTCGGCGATCGCTTTCTAAAATCTCGGCGGCAATTTCTTTTGGTTGGAAGGCACTGATGTCTTGACCGACAATTTCTGATATGGGTCGCTGCAATAACGACGCTAAGGTGGAGTTCACCAACAGGTGATGACCTTGGGTGTTTTTCAAAGAAATGGCATCGGCCGTACCTTCCACAATGGCTTGTAGCAGGCGGTAGTTATTTTCTAGTTCTTCTTTGGCTGTTTCTAAAGCTTGTTGCGATTGTTTGAAGGGGGTAACGTCAATGGCAGAACCGGCCAAACGATAGGGTCGATTGTGTTGGTCAAAAGAAGCCACTCCCCGACCAATAATCCAGCGATAGGAACCGTCTTGATGCTGCAATCGAAATTCGGCTTCGCATGACGATGTTTCGCCGGCTAAATATTGTTGAATGCAGGCAACCACGCGATCGCGATCGTCGGGATGCAGCATTTGTTTCCAAGTTTCTAAATCTTGGGGGAGTTCTTCGGCGTCGGTGCCTAAAATTTGTTTCCAACTGGGGGAAAAATAGGCAGTATGAGTTACCATATCCCAAGACCACAAACCGTCTTTAGCTCCCTGCATAGCCAGATGGAAGAGTTCTTGGGTTTGCCGAAGTTCTTGTTCGGTTTGGCGGCGATCGCGAATTTCATTTTCGAATTTTTGGTTGGTCTCTTTGAATTGTTCGGGACTTGGTAACTGCAAGGCCTTGGGGATTAAAGGAATGGCAACAAAAGCTGTCCACACAGACATAACAGCAGTGACTGCTTTTCCCCATCCCTCGATCCAATAAATGGGTTTCCAAACCGTCCACGCTTCAAATAAATGGGTAGTACCGCAACAAAAAGTAAAGGCGGCCAACAGCCAAAAAATGTTCTTAAATGGCGTATCTTGACGCTGGTAAATGAAGGAAACCAGTAACAGGGAAATGCCGTAGTAGGAAACAGCCGCAAGCACATCGGCGGTAACGTGCAATCCGATTAGTTCTGGTTTCCACGAGAAACACTGACCGTGGGGCATAAATGGAGACTCCCACCATTGCACCCAACGCTCGTTAACTCCAGCAAGTCCAGATAACCAACTGTTCGTATACATGATGGGAACGAAATTTATAGATAGCAATGAGAAACAACAAAAAAATTA
>CAYZHY010000186.1:0-4698 GCA_964477525.1 uncultured Geitlerinema sp.
CATTCTCACCTATGCCGCCTTCCTCATCGCCAGTACGGCTAGCAAGTTTGGTTAAGGGGGCATCTCCCAAAACTGTCTTGCCTAGCTAGTACCTAGCAACCAACAATCCCCCCGCCAGTTTGGTGGGGGGATTTTATTTTTATAGATGCATGAGGTTGACAAAAATCATTAAATTTGCTATACTTGTTTTAGTTAATAGAGAAAAGTAAATATTCGTTGGTGCAAAGGAAAAATTTTTTCCTCCCTGCCCGGTAAGGGGAAACAAAAATTTTTGAAGGCGTTTCGCTCAAACATCTAAGCTGGACAAAAATAGTTTTGCAAATATTTGTTAAGCAACTTGCCAAATTAACTGCAAACGAACAACCAAACCGGGAAGCACATCTTCTCCAGAAAGGGAATTGGGAGAATGTAATCGTTCCACCGAGCGATCGCGACGATAGATTTCCACTTGGTGGCTTTCAGGAACAATGAGCCATCCCAAACGCACGCCCGTATCGATATACTCTTGCATCTTTAGCTGCAAATCGGAAAACCGTTGGTTTTGCAAATCGCTGGGGCTAACCAACTCAATAACAAAATCGGGAGCCAGGGGTGGAAAGCCTCGCCGCTGTTTTCGACTGAGAGCTTCCCATCGCTGGCGTTGAACCCAGGCAAAATCGGGCGATCGCATAGCTCCATTCGGCAGAGCAAAAATCGTAGAAGAATCAAACCCCAACCCCAGTTGGTTGCGTTCGTTCCACAGCAGCAAATCCTTGTACAGCAGAAAATTTAAATTCCCAGCCTCCCCACCTGTAGGTGGCATGACGATTAATTCTCCCTCGGCAGTCAATTCCAATCGCACTTGGTCGTTAGCTGTCACGAGTTGTTCAAATTGAGAGGGGGTTATATAAAAATTTTGGGGAATTTTAATCGTATTCATGGCACCCACTTCCATGAAATGGCGAAGAACACATTAGGCTGCCAATCGCTGAATGCCCGTTTCCCTTTCCAGGAGTTGGTAACACTCGGAAACCGGCTGTCGCTGCTTCATCGCTTCTACCAACAAAGAATAGGCTTTCCAGTGGGCTTGCAATAACGTACGAGCTTGCTCCCTTGCCAGGCGTTCTTTTTGTTTTTGATTGAAACTAGAGGATTCCGTAACCGCTAGAACCGCTCGTAACTTTTGCAAATCGTCGCCGCCACCTTCTGCTTTCTCGTAAACCAACTTTTCTGCAGCAATGCCAGCCATCCAAACTGTAAAATAGTTTTTTAAAATTGGCGAAGATAGCTTTTGGGGCGTAGCTACCAGATGCTCGTCAGAAAATTCAACGCCTCCTCTAGCAGGATGCCCCTGGCGGTAAGCTTCCCAAGCTGTCAACGCATAATTGGTTACCGGAATATCCAGCAAATAGGCAACCAAAAAATGTCCTGCCTCGTGATAGGCAACCCGATCGCGGTATTCGGGCGACGATCGCCGGGCTACCCAATCTACAAATAATGTAGCTCCTTTCCCTTCAAATCCCCATTGGTCTGCTGCTAGCAAACCCAATAAGCCAAACACTCCCGCCGCCGGAATCGCCTGGGAGTAATCCAGCAAAGGAGCGAAAACGCTGGACATGGTAAAAACAAAAATCGCGATCGCGACCAAATTCAAAGTCGTTTGACCCATCATCGTTGCCAAAAATCTATCTTTCGAGCCATCTACCTTTCCTATTATGACGCTTCAAACGAGTCAAACGCTGGCAGCGACCAAACCGATGGATCGATATTCGCCAAAGAAGACAAAAAAACCGTTTCTTCCGGATACAAACTGCGATCGGCATCCGCTGCCGGTACCACCACCACTGACATACCCGCTGCTTTAGCTGCTAATACCCCAGCCGGAGAATCTTCAAATACCAAACAAGACTCCGGCGGTGCTTGCAGGCGTTCTGCTGCCACCGTAAAAATATCCGGTGCTGGCTTGCCCCGTTTCACCGCCGGATCGTCTCCCAACACCACACAGTCAAAAATAGAAAACCATTCTTGGTGGCGGCTGGTTTTCAAAGAAAAAGGATAACGAGCTGTACTGGTGGCAACAGCTTGGGGAATACCGTGGCGATAGAGATGGTAAGTTAGTCGTACAGCTCCGGGCATGGGTTTGGCACGGGGAAACAGTTCAAACAAATATTCGTTGCGTCGATCCATGTACTCTTTTGCCGTCAGCGGCAATGAGAGAGTTTCCACCGCCAACTGTGCCGATTCGATGGAAGGACGACCGGTCATCTTGGATTTCAACGCTTTCGTAAATGTTTTACCGTGGGCACGTGCCAAGGCAGCGTTTACTTGAGCGTGTAAGGATTCCGTATCCAGCAGTAGACCGTCTAAATCGTAAATAACGTGGGAAATTTTTTTACTCATTTCCATAGAAAATACACGAGAAAAAAACGCAAGCCTTTACCAACGGAATCCAGTATGCCAGATGCACAGGTTTTTTTAGACAGTCCTTTCGGTGCCGAAAACTTTTAATACAAATGCCAACATTGGTGACAGGTCCAATAGATTTCGCATTTGTCACCGTTATGGCGAAAATGGCGTTGGTAAAAGCGTAACTCCCATTCTAAAGGTGCTTTTGGTTCGATGATTTCTTGGGCGATTTCTGCTAAATACTCGTGCTGTTGGGGTTCGAAATCGTATGCTAGGGAAAGATGCAGCCAATCTTTGGAACGTAATACTTCCCCTTTTTGGTGAGGATCGATTTTGTCAATAAAATCGGCAATTAGTTCTTTGACCCAATCGGAATATAGTTCTACCCCATGCCAATCCCGACGAAACGTCATCTTGGAAATCTCAATCGCCGGTTGCGGACAGGTTGCGATCGCGTCGCACCAAACCCGATGCAAGGCCTGCAAATAGCCAGCTACCGATGCCATTTCATCATTAAAAAATCCGGTTAAGCTACAGTGGGGCATATAATTGTGTGCGGCGTTGGTTCCGCATTCGGTGCGGGTGCGGTGGAAATACGATTCTACTTGACGAGAGAATTCTCCCACAGGACAAGCGTAAACAATATAGGTACCCATGATGGTTAGGCAACTCGCTTTCCGCTACGAACAACAGAAGTTAATCGCGGTACATTTCTATCATCGCGTACGCAAATCAAATCTGCCCGTTTTCCTATTTCCAAACTACCTCGATCGCCAAACAAACCAATGGCTTTTGCTGGATTGCTGGTCGCCAAACGCATGGTTTCGTACAAAGGTTTTCCCGTTTTTTCGCTAACAATAAACACCAATTGTAACAAACTGTGAGGAACGTAATCGGAAGATAAAATATTCCCAAAATCTTTGGTTAGCAAATCTATGGCTGCCACATTTCCAGAATGGGAACCACCCAATACCACATTGGGAGCACCTAACAAAACCTGCAAGCCTTGACTGCAAGCAGTTTGAGCGGCTTCTATGGTGGTGGGAAATTCCGCGATCGCTGCGCCATCCCGTACGGCTTCTTGTACGTGGTCTACCGTAGCATCGTCGTGGCTGGCTAGGAAAATTCCCCGTTGCTGGGTCATCTTCACCAAAGCCTGGCGATTTGGTTGGGCGTACTGTTGTTGGTTTTGTTGGCGGGAACGAATAAATGTATCCATTTCTGCTGCCGAAATTCCATGTTTGCCCATGTAATATTCTTTGTATTTTTCAATACTGACAAACTGACGCTGTCCTGGGGTATGGTCCATTAAAGAAATTAAAGACAGCAAAGAATTGCCAGCATATTTTTCTGCTACATCGCACACACTTTTGTAAGACAATTCACATCGTAAATGCAAGCGGTGGTCGGCAACAAATTTTTGTTTCTTCTGTCCTTTTTCAATTATATGAATAGCTGGTTCAAACTCCATCAAACGCCGGCTTCCCGGTTTGATATCCCCAATAGCGATCGCATCGCAAACGGTAGTAATTCCCGCAGCAATTAAATCGCGATCGTGATAGGTTGCCGCTGCTTCTAAAGGCCATTCAATTCCCGGACGCGGCGACATGCATTTTTCCAAATTATCGGTATGCAGTTCGATCGCACTAGGCATTAAAATCTCGCCTTCACCATTTTCTCCTTGGTTGACTACACCTGGTTGAATATCCGCGATCGCACTATCTCTGACTACCAAAGTCCCCAAAATTTCTTCATTAGGAAGTTGCAATCGATAGTTGGTATAAATTTGTTCGTTCATGGTCCTACAAATCCCCAAAAAACATCAAAAAACATCATTCAAAATCAACGCAAATATCAAAACAATTACGTAATGACAAAAAAATCAAAATCGGTCCGATATGATTTTCTAAATTAAAAAAATATAAAAATGAAAGAACGAGTTCGTAAAATCGCTTACGCAGCGTATTATTGAATTTCTCAATATGCAATATTTTTCTAATTTATTTGCCAAGTTGTTTTAGTGTCAATAAAGGAAATATTTTGGCATAAATTTGGCAAAAATTTGTATAAAAAACAGGACATTGCTGATAAACTGGAGGTAAAAAAATTTCATAATTCGCAAGCCATATATTGGCTGCGATCTCCAATCGCCCAACCAAAAATTGTTCGTAATTTGTCGGTCTAAAGCTACCCAACCCCATATTTTCCGGTTTTTATTGCGAACGAAAGAACAAATTTCATCATATTTTTGTCGAGGAAACTTGGAGTTGACGTGGCGTTTGGCGATATTTTGATTGACATCATTTTTCAGCC
>CAYZHY010000187.1:0-2662 GCA_964477525.1 uncultured Geitlerinema sp.
ATATAAAGCGAATTTTCCAGAAAGCCGAATCTAGCCGTTGTGTTGCTCCCACCATGGAGCGACATATCCTCAGTGGTGTGTCGTAGTTTGCCCGTTCAGTTTTTTAGGTTTTTCTTTAAGATTTGCTACCGCGATCGCCAATAGCTTAAACTGGACATACGCCTGCATATTAGCTAAGATCCAGCTCTAGCTTCCTTTTTAAGGTAATTTTCAGCAATATCCTTGGATATAGGCCAAATTTCGATCTAAAATATGCCGTAAAGTAGTATGAAGCTCCGGGGCCAATAGATTAAGAATCTATAGCCCTGCTGCTGCAACTGCTTCCATTAGCTCGATCGAATGAAAAATTGTACTTCCTTGCAGTTTGTAGGTACCGACATGGCATTCGTTGCCAAGGCACCCAAGATGGTAAGTAAAAACCATCTGGCTCCATCTTCTTGATAGAGAAAACCTCGCTAATGATTTCGTGCAACGGATTCCTTTATCTGTTAATTTAGACGGAAGTACAAAGAGCTACATCGAGTCTGTAGATAGCGACCGTTGAAGCGCGCGCCGACGGTTGTTAGAAACGGCACTTTGCAGTACATATTTGGGAGAGAAATTTATGCTCAAGCAAGCGATCGCACAAATCAAACGTTGGTTCCCCGCTCCAGAAGTTAGCGCCCACTGCGATGGCCCCTGTGGCGTTTACGATCCCGCTTCTGCACGCATTGCTGCTGAAGCCGTTGTTTCCCTAACCAACAAAATCCTGAAACTAGAGCCACCGCAAGGCAACGACCAGGCTTCCCTAGCTAACTATCACAATACCTTGGCTCGCTACATTCAAATCAAAGAAGAGCAAGCCGAAATTACCAAGCGGGAAATCCTGATCCTGTGGACCGATTACTTCAAACCCCATCACCTAGAGCGTTATCCTGACTTGCACGATAAAGTCTGGAAAGCAACCAAGCTCTGTTCCACTTGCAAGCAAAAAATCGATCCAGACAGCGCCAACCAACTCATGGATTACGTTAAAGAAATCCATGACATCTTCTGGACCACCAAAGAACGCAACGACGTTGTCTGGTACAAAGCCAGCTAACAACGCACCATCGGCGTTTGCAGGAGAAACGCTTCCCCGTTGCAGCTATTGGGAGTTGTTCCTATGGATTTTGCGGCGCAGGTTGCGTTTTCGCGTCACCGGCCACTCCATGACTCCCTTGCTGCAACCAGGCGAGGAAATTCTTGTCGATCCGCAAGCTTACCGACGTATCGCTCCCCAGCCCGGGGATCTGGTCATTGCCAAACATCCCGAGCGCGACAGTTTGCAACTGGTAAAATGGGTGAGCGACGTTCGTGGGGATGGGCAATGTTTTGTTGTCGGCCACAATCCAGCTAAAAGTACCGATAGCCGCACCTTCGGCTGGATTGGATGGGATTGTTTGCTTGGTCGCGTTACGAGTCGTTTTCAATAATTTCATGGTGTACCCGCAAGGTATCTTGTGGGTACAATCTTCAAAAGTCAGGGAATAGAAGTAAGTTAATAATTTTATTTTAGAGGATCTGCCTCAAATTGAAATACTTTAAATCAGTTTCTTTCAAAGATCGAGGAAACCTGAGTTTGATGGCAGGGAAATCGCTTCTCAACCAGCACAACTGCAAGACAACCGCCACATGAGTCTTCGAGTGCAGAAATCTTTCCCAGAAGTTGGCCAACGCAGCAATGCTATGATGTTCGAATATAACGACCAGTAAAATAAAAACTGCCCATCTAAAAGATTGGCAATTTAAGGACAGAGAACACTATGGCCTTTGAACTACCAAATTTACCCTACAACAAAGATGCTCTAGAATCTAGCAATATGTCCGCTGAAACTCTAGAGTTTCACTACGGCAAACACCATCAGGGTTATGTCAACAAGCTGAATAACCTGGTTCAAGGTACGGAATTGGAAGGGCAATCCCTAGAAGAGATTATAAAGGCAACAGCGGGAGATTCCTCCAAAGCTGGTATTTTTAATAATGCCGCTCAAGTTTGGAACCATACCTTTTTCTGGTATTCCATGAAACCGAATGGCGGTGGCAATCCCCTTGGCGAAATCGCTAGTAAAATTAATTCCGATTTCGGTGGTTTGGACCAGTTTAAGGCACAGTTCAAACAGGCTGCTACCAGCCAATTTGGCAGCGGTTGGGCTTGGTTGGTTCTAGAAAACGGTACCCTGAAAGTAGACAAAACTCCCAACGCCGAAAATCCCATGACTCAAGGCAAAACGCCTCTGCTTACCCTCGATGTATGGGAACACGCCTACTATCTCGACTACCAAAACCGTCGCGGTGACTATGTGGATAATTTCCTAAACCATCTCATTAACTGGGATTTCGTCGCCGAAAAATACTCTCAAGCTCAGTAAATAACTGAATTTGTTTTGCTGGTTTTATACCTGCAAGGTCGCGGTGAAACCATCGCGGCCTTTTTCGTCGTATCGTTGTCGATGAATTGCAAGATTTGGAAGGGTTTTCCCATATTATTTTGATTTTCCATTTTCATAAAGTCACCGAAAGCAACTTGCAGGTCACGCCGTTTCTGGATACCACGGAACGTGGGGGGGTAGCAACGCGATCGCCCAAACGCCCCAATCCCATTGGTCTATCTATTGTTAAACTAAACAATCGAGCGGATAAT
>CAYZHY010000187.1:2762-4644 GCA_964477525.1 uncultured Geitlerinema sp.
GTAGAGAATATAGATATTATAGACGGTACGCCCTTGCTTGATATCAAACCCTACGTTCTGTGAATTCGACGAACAGACAGTGGAACGGTTAGCTTGCTTGGAAGCCGCTAAAGGCAAAGTCCAAAACAAGCGTTCCGACGATCGATTTCGATAACATAGAATCAAAGAACCCATATCCCCCATTATTCGTTTCCGTTGTTTTTGAACTGCTTGTCTCGGATTAAAAGACAAATACAGCGATCGCTGCAAACCTTGACAAACGCGACGGGGTTTCCCCTTGGTCGTGGGAAAAAACGTTCCATGCAAGTGCCACCCGAACCGGAAAACGAACGGGAACGATTGCAAGCGTTAGAAAAATACCAAATCCTCGACACTTTACCCGAAAAAGACTTCGACGACCTCACCGCTTTAGCTTCCTATATTTGCGGTACTTCCATTTCTCTTATTAGCCTCATCGACGAAAACAGACAGTGGTTTAAATCGAAAGTAGGGCTTGACGTTTCCGAAACGCCCAGAGAACAAGCCTTTTGTGCCCACGCCATTCTCAAGCCCGATGAAATTACCATCATTCCCAACGCCCTAGAAGACGAGCGCTTTGCTGGCAATCCGTTAGTTACCAACGACCCCAACATTCGCTTTTATGCGGGTGCCCCCTTAGTCACGCCAGAAGGATATCCCCTGGGAACCCTCTGTGCCATCGATCGCGTTCCCAGAAAACTAACGCAAGAACAACAAAATGCCCTACAAGCTTTGGCACGTCAGGTTGTTTCGCAGTTGGAACTGCGTCTAAACGTCAAACGATTGGAACGCCATATTGTCAGACAAGAAGAAACCGAAGCCAAACTACGCGCTTCCGACCGGCAAATTGTGGATTTGCTAGAATACATGCAGGATGGTTTCTTTGCCCTCGACCCGCAATGGCGTTTTACGCACGTCAATCCCACCGCTGCTGAAATTCTCCAGCGTAAGCCAGAGGAAGTCTTAGGGAAACAAATTTGGGATGTGTTGCCGGAGTTTGTGGGGTCGCAAACCGAACAGCAGTATCGCGAAGCCTTTACCCAGGGGACTGGCATTACTTTTGAAGAATTTTATACATCTTTGAAACGTTGGTTTGAAGTGCGAGTTTATCCTTCTTATGAAGGGCTATCGGTATTTTTCAACGATATTACCGAACGCAAGCGAACGGCACAAGCATTGCAATGGGAAAAGCAAAAAGCCGAGAATTTGTTGTTAAATATTTTTCCCTCTTCTATTGCCAAACAGCTTAAAGAAAACCCCGGCCATCATATTGCTCATCGCATTGACGAAGCCAGTATTTTGTTTGCCGATATTACCAACTTTACCAATATTGCCAGTCAGATATCTCCTCAAGAGTTAATTTCCATTCTCAACGAATTATTTTCCCATTTCGATCGCCTCACCGAAACCTACGAACTGGAGAAAATCAAAACCATTGGCGATGAATATATGGTAGCGGGAGGCGTTCCCATATCGCAAGACAATCATGCAGAGTTAATTGCCGATATGGCACTGGCCATGCAGGAAGCGGTCAAAGATTTCAATCGCACTCGCGAGATCGACCTCAATTTACGCATTGGCATCAACACCGGTTCGCTGGTAGCTGGGGTCATTGGTACCAAAAAATTCTCCTACGATTTGTGGGGAGATGCGGTGAATATTGCCAGTCGCATGGAGTCAGAGGGGATACCTGGTTTTATTCAAATTTCGGAAAGTACCTATCAAGCTTTATGTCGCTATTCGGACAAATATCATTTTCAAAAACGCGGCCCAATTGAAGTGAAAGGGAAAGGTTTTATGGATGCTTATTTTCTGTTAAAGAAAAATCAATAGAAATAAAAGCGAAAATAGGAGTAGCGATCGC
>CAYZHY010000188.1:0-4641 GCA_964477525.1 uncultured Geitlerinema sp.
TTGAGAACGTCAATAATAATGGAAGCAATAACGACAATGGCGGCAAAAAATACGACGATGCCCTGTACTGTGGGATAATCCCGTTGGGTAATTGCCTCGTAGAGACGGCTAGCCAAACCAGGCCAGGAAAACGTGACTTCCGTCAGAACCGCTCCTCCCAACAAAGCAGCAAACGTCAATCCCAATACTGTAATTGCTGGGATAATTGCATTTTTTAAAGCATGGGCTAGCAAAATTCGACGTTCGGGAATGCCTCTTGCTCTTGCTGCTTCTACGTAGTCAGCTTGTAACGTTCGTCGCAGATTTACCCTTATAATTCGCTCGAAAATGCCGCCAATTAGCAAGCCCAATGTCAAACTCGGAAGCGCCAAATAATGTAAAGACGTGACCAATTTGTCTAAATTACCTGCTAGCAAGCTATCCACCACATACAAACCCGTGAAACTTTCTGGCGGAGAACTGGTGGCGGGAAAACGAGTTCCTAAAGGAAACCAACCCAATCCCACCGCAAAAATAAACTGCAAGACCATACCAAACCAGAACATGGGAATGGAGTAGGTAATGATTCCATACAGACGACCGAACAGGTCGGTTTTGGTATTGGGGTGGGAAGCGGCGAGAGAACCGATAGTGGTTCCAGCAATAACAGCTACCAGCATTCCTGCGATCGCAATTTCGGCAGTAGCAGGAAAATAATCGCCGACGATTTGCCAAACCGTTTCGCCGCCACTGGTGGCGGATTGCCCCAAATCTAATTGCAGCAGATGGCCCATGTAATCAACGTACTGCTCCCACAAGGAACCCGCCAATCCCAACTGTTCCCTCATTTCCTGTTTGAACTTGGCCGGCGCGCGCGGTCCTAAAATCGCATCCACGGGATCGCCTGGGGTGGCCCGCAGCAACAAAAAAACCACGGTGGTAATCACCCAAAGCATTAATGGTGCTAAAAGCAGGCGCAGCAGAATGTAAGATTGTAAAGCTTTGCTACGAGACATGGCATCTAGTTTAGCGATTGGCTGAGGTTTTGCTTATGGTCCACATGGGAAGTGGTTGGGTCGGTTCCAAGCGTACGCCACGAATGTGGTTTTGCGCAAAGGCATAGTCTTTATTTTGCCAGAGCGGGATAAAAGGAACGTCGCGAGCTAAGATTTCTTGGAGTTCGGCAAACTGTTGCTGTCGCTTTTGGCGATCGAGGGTTTTTCGCGATCGCTTGATGAGTTGGTTGGCGCGGCTGTTGTAGTAAAACGACCCTTGGTATTGGCTGGCACCTTCGACACATCCGGTTTCTGGAGAACCTTCCTGGCAGGCGAGAAAGGGTTGGATGTAGTTATCCGGGTCGAAGAAATCCGCATACCAACCGACCAGAAAGGTGGGATAAGCGCCTTGTTCTAGATAACCATAGCCGGTGGCGGCATCTACGCTGGATACTTCAAATTTCAGCAAGCCATCCAGGTTTCGTTCGGCGATCGCTTGTATGGTTCTGGCGGCAAGGCTGCGGGCAATGGAATCGGTAGGATGCCATATTTCTAGTTTTAGGGGGTTGTCTTGGGAAAAACCAGCTTCGGCGAGCAGTTGTTTGGCTTTTTCGCTGTTGCCATCCCCGTATTTCTGTTTGAAAACTGGTCGGTAAGCGTCAAATTTGGTGGGAATCAGACTGTAGAGGGGATCGGCTTGCCCGTAAAATACCCGTTCGCTCAAAATATTGCGGTCGATGGCGGCTGCGATCGCTTGTCTGACGGCCAATTTATCTAATGGTGGTTGCTTGGTATTGAGGGTCATGTAGGTGATGTTGGTGCTATCAGCTGCGATCGCTTGCCATTGATTTTCCTTGGCTTTGGCGTTTAAACTGTGAATTTGTTCCGGATCCAACGATTGATAGGCAACATCGACAGCCCCAGTCCGAAACGCACTGTATAAATTGGCAGGAGTAGAAAATCGCTGTACTACCACGCCTTGGTTTTTGGGGGGATCTGCCCAATACTCGTCAAAAACCTGCAACCGAACGCTATCCGTGGCAAAATTTGCCAGTTGGTAAGGACCGGTTCCGATAAGTTCGGTGGGTTGGAATTGTCCCTGACCGATTTCATAGGCTTGGGGAGAAACAGCACACATGCCGGGAAATGTCAATAGAGATGGAAAAGCTGCAAATGGTTGCTCTAGGGTAATGGTTATTTCATACTCACCGGTTGCTGCTATCTCAGCCACATCATCCGCTAACAAAAATGACGGACGTCCTTGATTTTGGATGAATCTTTCCAAAGAAAAGACCATCGCTTCTGCATCAAATGGTGTGCCATCGTGAAAAACCACGTCTTGGCGCAAAGGAATGGTATATGTAAGACCATCAGAACGAATTTTGGGAAAATCTGCTGCTAATTGCGGTTGCAATTCAGTGGTTCCTAGTTTATAAGTATAGAGAGTCTCACATAAATTGTTCAAAATCATGGCCGAAGAAAGCTCGTAAGCATCGGCAGGATCGAGGGTGCGCGGGTTTAGTGTCGTCCCAATGGTAATGCGATCGCTGGTCGATTGGATAGGATTTTGACTTGTACTTGGCGTACAACCAACCAACCACCAACCAACCACAAAAATGATTCCTACTAGATAAAATCGAACAGACACGCGTCTAGAACTTTCCCAGAGCTGACCCATCCAGCTACGGCTGGTTAAGAATAACCTTTTCAGTCGGTCTTGTAAGTTTTCTTTGAACAGTTTCAAGGCTTCAAACCAGATATTTTATACAGATTTTCCAGATTGAGGAACTAGCCAATGCCATTCCCGATACAGCGAGGCCATACGATGGCAACAAACAAGTATCGTAGGATAACCTAGTACCCACAAACAAGATCCCTAGATCCAGTTGTACTGAAAAAAATTTCATCGATTGTCTTGCTTCGTTGGGCATACACATAAATCAATGAAACTACATCCTGCATACAGTTAAATATCTATAGATTAGGAGTTAGAGAAACTGCCAAGACTTGGTTGGGACATTGTGACTGCTTAAAATTTTTAACAGTAACGGAGAGAAAGCCCAATGTTTGCCCAACCTACGAGTGCAACTTTTTTCAGTTTCCAGGTGGAATCGGCCATTAGGCACAACAGAAATTCGGCCAGATTGCCGATTCCCATCTTCTCTCAGCAAAACTATTGTATTAAGAAGAAGGTATCGCATATCGAACTACTTAGGAATTTCATGTAGCATCTATTCATTTGCATTTGCCAAATCTCAAGGTTTGCATATTTCCGATCCGATCTTTTCTTTGTCAAAATTTTACAAATATTTAATTCTAATAGGCTATCTTTTCCATATCAATTTGGTTTGAGCGAAACAAAATTTTTAGACACCGTGTCATTGATGGAATGGAACCTTGCTCTCAAACCATTCTAAGGAGATGTTTGCTTCCACACGATCCACCGGTCAAGTGCAGCAGGTCACAAAGTCAATTTCAGTTGGTATTTGGAGGTTTTGACGGTGCATTCTGCCAATTTAGACATTCAATCTACTTACAAACTAAGCTGCAATTCCAATTCTTCGTTTCATAGGCATTCCAAAACCAGAAAACGTCGTTTGGGTAAATGGAAACCAACTTGTGGTTGTGAATGGCCCGACCGCCATAAGTGCGGTTCTTGCCCTTATCTACCAGTTTACGAAGTAACGATCGGTAGGCGTAAAGAATATTACTCGCACCATGCCTTTACCGTTTCCAAATTAATTTCCCCGATTGAGTGTGCTGAATACATCGAAAAGAGCGAAAATTTAGGGTTTCAAACTGTCACCATTGGCAGCAACACTGCTAAAAATCGTCACTGTTCTCAAATTCAGAACTACCAACAAACCAGTTGGCAAGATCCAGAGTTGGCCAACTTGCTTTGGAATCGGATCTCTCCTTACATCCCCGTTGCTATGAACGGTCGTTGGGCAATTGGCATTCACGAATGCTTGCAGGTCTTACGGTTTGACAGCGGCCAGCGTTTTGCTTTGCATCCCAACGAACCGATCAAAAAACCGAATGGGGAAAGCAATTTACTTACGGTTTTGTTTTTCTTGAATCAAGAGTTTGAAGGTGGTACCAGTCGTTTGTTGGAACTATATCCTTGGGCAGAACAATCGACTATCCATGCCATCGAACCGGAAGCACAAATGGCTTTATGTTTTCGTCGAGAATTGCTTCAAGAAAGCGATACCGTGATTCGAGGATGCAAGTATGTTTTGCGGGCACATGTAATATATTCGCCTAAAGATACAGAAACTCCATAAGCTGGTTATAAACCTTTTGAAAACACTTTCACTTTTTAGCAATTATTTTCTGGAGGTTGGCAAATATGGTTTTTTAAAGGGAATAAAGAATTAAAATCAATTAATCGTCATAAATTCATTAAATAGGCACTTTTGATGGTTTTTACTTTGCCATAGAGAACGAGGTGCTGCGTGACAAATGTTACAAAGTTGCATAATTTCGATACAAATTCGCTACAAAACGAGCCAAAATGTAGCCAAAATTTCACAAATTCATTCACAAATCCTAATCTGTAGCGATTTCAGAGCGAACGAAACGGTTTAACTATGTAGGGGCGAACGGTTTCCTCTAAACTGGTCGAAGGGCATTGCCCTAAGCTCTGGAAAACATTCTATATATA
>CAYZHY010000189.1:0-4566 GCA_964477525.1 uncultured Geitlerinema sp.
ATATGGAGCAAGATTGATTTTATGGTAGCAAGGAAATTGTCAGGTTCGCCGAACTCATTTGCTTTTCCCTTTGCTGTAGCTAATAGCCTCGCTTCTTTTTGTTTTAATATTTCAATCTTTTTTCCGAAAATCGCAACAATTTTATTGAGAAGAAATTTCAATTGAAAAACGAAGTTGCAGGAATTGTAGCCGTTCGGGTAAGATCGAAAGTGACTTTTTAAGTTGTACGATGGGTGTATAGTGTATAAAATTACCAATTTTGGGGCTTAGTAAGGTTTAAATTCCCATAATTCCGTACGTAGAAACCGCGATCGCGCTTCGGAGAAACTTCCTTCATGCCAAAAATTTTTTCGACCCTCCGGAAAGGCGTATTGACTTTTTTCGGATTTTATGGTATGGGAGCGGAAATGAATTTATGTTGGTATGGCAAGTAAGGCGAATCCAAACAGCCAACCACCTGATTCGTCATTTTTGAACCTGCTAAAAAAAGCGATCGCGATCGACAAAAATAACGTCCAACATTTAGAATTATAACTCGTTAAACTTCAAACGAATTATCCCGGCCAGCAGGCATAACTGGTACTCTTATCAATAGTAGATAGCTCCAAAATCCATTCCAGCGATGTCTAATAAAAACGATACCGTCGTAACGGCCATTTCGCTCGTCATCTCCCTAGCCATTGTAGGTGGTTTGGGATGGTGGTTTGTTAGCAATGACAATTTCATTGGGCAAAGTCAATCGCCGTTCGATCGTCAAGCCAATTGCCAAACCAATTCGGCAGCCATACTGAGTCTAGCAGTTCGTTCTGACTATCAAATTTTAGCCAGTGCTAGTTCTGAAGGTCAAATTGAGGTTTGGGACTGGGAAAAACAGCAAAAAAAATACGAACCCCTACAAGCTCATGAAGGTCGGATTAATGACATTGCTCTTACGCGGAACGGAGAAACTTTAGTTAGTGGGGGAGGAGATGGAACGGTCAAGCTTTGGGATTTTCAAACGGGAAAAATGCGTCAAAATATTCTCAACAGAAGATTTGGTCGTATTTTAAGCGTGGCTACAAGTGCGGATGGATTAAAAATTGCTGCTAGTAGCGATACGGGCAAAGTTTTGGTATGGAATCTTGCAGAAATTGATGCCAATCCCCAACCTGTACAACTTCAAATCGAAACCCAACAAAATAAAATCCAAACAGTTGCCTTTAATCCCGCCAATCCTAACATCCTAGCCAGTGGAGGAAATGATGGGAAAATTCGGATTTGGAATCTAGAGACAAAACGAGAAACCGCTCTTTCTCCAATTGAAAAGCAAAAGGTCACACATATTTTCGATCTTACCTTTAGCAGCGACGGACAAAAGTTAGCCAGCGCTACCAATTTAGGAGAAATCGATATTTGGAATTTAAATAACGGAGAACGAAATACATTAAAGTTTAACGCACATGATTTTTTGGTTCGTGCTGTCAACTTCGGCAATAGCCAACAGTATTTAGCGACAGCAAGCTACGATGAAACCGTTAAACGATGGAATTTCAATCCCAGCCAAGCGGAACAGAAAGTCAATACCCTTTACGGCCATTTTGGATTTGTTTATGATGTAGCTTTTTTAAAGCCAAACGGACAAATATTGGCTAGTGCTGGATATGATGGCACGCTTCGTATTTGGAAGCAAGATAACCAACAAGGAGAATGGAAAAATTTTATTTTATGCCAGCCACAAAAGTAATACCATTTCTAAAAAACAACAATTGCCTTGAATTTTTTCAATGATATCGGTAGAGGGAATTGGCGAAGCGCCCTAAAAAAACGCCCCGAATATCTATTACAAAATTTTAGGGAAATGGTAAAAATAGGAATATAAAAACGCTACCTAGTTTTCTGGAGATTCTTTTCTCGCTTTGTCCAACCAATTATTAAAAGTTGGTTGATTGTTTTGAATCCATGCCCTAGCATGGGAACGAATTTTTTTGGGCGTATTTTCTCCATTTTTCATTAGCTGGTTTTGAGCGTTAATGTCGTCAACTGGAATGGTAGCTACTTCAAAGAAACGTTGTGCGACTGGATTTTCGTCGAGAAATTGTTTGTTGGCTAAAACCCCGATTGTATCGATGGGAAAACCTAAATTTTTCTCCTGGAAATTTGTGTTAATATTTTCAATAACTTGCTGTTCTTCTGGAATATCGGTATAGGGAACTTCCAACCAAATTACGTCTTGACCTGGTTGTAACGTGTTATTTAACCAGTAGGGTGTCCAAGTATAATAAAGGATTGGTTCGCCACGGTTAAAGCGGTCGAGCATATTGTCAACCAAAGCCGAATAATTTCCTCGGTCCTGTTCTACCGTTTCTCGAAGATTGTAAGCATCAAGATGGTGTTCGATGATTCGTTCGCAACCCCAACCCGGATCGCACCCCACTAAGTTGGCTTTGCCATCACCGTCACTGTCAAAGAGTTGGGCCATTTCTGGATCTTGCAAATCTTGAATATTGGAAATTTGATACTCTTGGGCTGTTTGTCGATCGATTAAGTAGCCTTGTAAAGCATTTTCTATCAAAGTTCCCACTCGTTTCATTCCTTCTTGTAGGTACTTGGTGTGGAGGATGTGCCAGTGACTGGCTGTAAAATCGAGATAACCTTCCGCGATCGCTTCGTGCAGAAATTCATATTCAACTTCGGTTCCAGAAATTACTTGATATCCCAGTTCTTCAAGACCCATATTGATAATTTCGGTTTGAAATAGTTCTTCTAAAGTCCCATAACTGGAACGAACTTTGACCGGTTCGGGGTTTCGATTGAAAGTTGTTGGGTTGAAAGGGGAACCTTCACCGCAACCAGTTAAACTCATGATTGCTAGCATTAAAGCAAGCGCGATCGCGGAAAAAGAGATTCGACTAAATTTCATAACTAGTTTTTGATTTCGAGCGAATAACGGTAGATTGTAGCTATGGGAATCAATCTATTGCAAGTGCGGGTGTTATGCCATTTTAGCGAGATAGCGATCGCGATTTTTTTTCGCTCACATCTGATAAATAGGGGCATTGGGACCTAACGGCAATTTCAAAACCACCCATATAAAGAACAAGGCTACCCAACTTATTAAAAAAGCGATGCTATAGGGCAACATGAGAGCAATTAAACGCCCAATTCCCAATTGTTGGTCGTATTGCTGTCCAAAAGCAAGAACCAATGGAAAATAGGGCATCAACGGCGTGATAATATTGGTACTAGAATCGCCAATGCGGTAAAGAGCTTGAATCGCTTCTGGGGAATAGCCAACGAGCATGAGCATGGGCACAAAAATCGGTGCCAGAACCGCCCATTTAGCTGAAGCCGAACCAATAAATAAATTTAAAACCACGCTAAAGGCAAGGAATAAGAATAAGGCAGGTACGCCCTCGATTCCCGTTGCTTTTAGAAAATTCGCACCACTAATGGCAAAAATAATCCCTAAATTGCTCCAATCAAAATAAGCAATAAACTGTGCCGCTATAAACGCCAGAACCAAATAATATCCCAAGGAACTCATGGCTTTCGACATGGTATTGGCAACATCTCTATCGGTGCGGATGGTGCCCGCAACTTTGCCATAAGCCAGACCGGGAAAGAAAAATCCCAATGCCACCAGAAAGACAATCCCTTCCATAAATGGCGAGGAAATTGATTTTACAAGTTCGGAGGTTTCTGGATCGCGCAAGACAGCTTGGGGAGGCAGCGTTAAAAGGGCAATACAGACAAGATAGGCAAGTAAGGCATATCCTGCCCAACGCAAACCTTTACGTTGCGAAGGGGTTAGTTCTTCCACTTCGTTTGTCTCTTGTTCCTCATTGTTGTAGGTTCCCAATCTAGGTTCTACAATATAGTCGGTAACGTACCAGCCAACAACAGCGATCGCAATTGTAGAAACTGCCATGAAATAGTAATTCGCCATGGCATTCACAGTATATTCTTTATCGATTAACTGAGCAGCACTTTGGGATAACCCTGCTAGCAAGGGATCTAGGGGATTGATAATCAAATTGGCACTAAAGCCACCGGAAACCCCAGCAAATCCGGCAACCAAACCAGCGATGGGATGGCGATGGAAAGCTCGAAACACCACGGCTGAGAGAGGAACCAAAATGACATTCCCCGCATCTGCCGCTAAATTCGACATCAATCCCGCAAACACCACCATAGGAGAGGCAAATTTGGCTGGGGCAATGAGAATCAACCGTCGCAAGGCGGTAGACAATAAGCCACTATGTTCGGCAACGCCAACCCCTAACAAGGCAACGAGAACGGTTCCTAAAGGTGGAAATTGGACAAAGTTGGGTACGGCTTCGCTGACAATACGACGAATGCCTTCTGCTGTGAGTAAAGAAACTGCTTTTACTGTTTCTTCTTTGGCAGGATTGACGACGGAAAGGTTTGCCCAAGATGCGATCGCGCTGGCAAAAATGGTAAGCAGGGCAAGAAGGGCAAATAGCGTCACTGGATCCGGCAAGCGGTTCCCCAGGCGTTCGATAAAGTTGAGAATTGCCGCTACTCCTTTGCTTTGTGAAGGCTTGGGAGAGGGGGATTGACTCATAA
>CAYZHY010000190.1:0-3112 GCA_964477525.1 uncultured Geitlerinema sp.
GCGCTAATTTTTGGACAATACAGAATTGGTAGTCGCGATCGCTTTCAACTATAACAGGGGATTTACCATTTTGAAAAAAACAATTGGACCTAGCGACAGGAACACCTTTTTCCTGCGGATCGTTCGGTTTTGAGTTCCAAGCAAGCCTACGCGCATCCCTCAATTCTGGGAAATAGTGAGAAAAATTCCGCTGTCTTTGGTTATTTTTATATAAAAACGGCTAGCAAACCAACTCGTCCATTTCCTGAGAAACAATCGCTTTTCAGTTCAAACGACTTGAGTATAGGTGGTCTGCTGGAAACTTGCTGTGGGGGAAGTGCTAGATAGAATCCATTACATCACAAATATAGTGCTTTTACTCAAATTGTGAATGCTTCCATAAGTGAAGAACAGGGAGATTATCGCAAGGCTGTGGAAGCGTTGACCCGAACCCTAAATCTAAATTTAGATTCTGTATGTTGCTTGTAACAACCGTTTTGGAAATTTGGTTTTGGTTAGTTTTGGCAAGTCATTCCACAATTTGAAAATTTTGTATTCTCTAAAACAGAAAGATGGGCAATTGTCTACAACAATAGACAAATAAAATACCAAAACATATATTCCGCCTCATAGTTTCTACGGTTGCATGGAAACAATTTGGACGAACATGTATTATGCTGTGGTTATTTTTTGTCTTATTAGCCGCTATTTTCGCTCCCTTACAAGATTTAGTCAGCAAACAAGCATTAAAACGAATTGGCGATGAATATATCATAACCTGGTCTTCGCGTTTTTTTGCATTGCCTTTCTTTTTGCCTTTATTGTTCGAGCAAATTTCCCAAGAAATACCAGAGTGGGATATTTTGTTACTTAGTATAAGTGCAGTGGTATTAGTTTTGCAAATTGTTTCCAATCTATTTTATTTTCGTGCCATCAAATCATCCGATCTTTCCCTAACTATTCCTATAATTTCTTTTAGTCCTTTATTCGTCCTAGCAAGTTCGTTTTTAATTTTAGAAGAATATCCAGGGATATGGGATATTTTGGGAATGTTCTTTGTGGTAGGTGGTTCTTATATTTTAAAAATTAAAAATCAGAAGGGAGGGTATTTGGTTCCCCTACAGTTGTTATTTCGGGAAAACGGTCCTCGCTTAATGTTGGGGGTCGCTTTTATTTGGAGTTTGATTTCTACGTTTAACAAAATCGGCATAGAAAAATCTTCTCCTATTTTTTGGGCAGCTTTAACTTCGACTGTATTGGCTATTGTTATGACCCCAGTTATGCTGTATCAATCTCAGGAAAATGTAAAATTCATTCCTGACAACATTTTTTATCTGTTTTTAATTGGTATTTTGCAGGGATTGACAATGTTGTGTTTTATGCAAGCAGTCAAATTAACCTTGGTAGCCCAGGCAGTATCTGTGAAAAGAAGCAGTATTTTATTTTCTGCTTTATTTGGCCATCTATTTTTGCAAGAACCAGGAATTCAAGAACGAATGACAGGGGCAACTGTTATGTTATTAGGAGTTGCGATCGTAACATTGTTATAAGTTTTTACGGCCAAAAAAAAGCCAAGGCTTACTACAGACGCAGTTGGTTTTACGAAAAACGCGGCGATTTCAATACGGCAAGTGCTAACGGAGTAACGCCTATCTCGGCAAAGCCAAAGAACCAGCAATTACTACCTGCAATTTCGTGTGAAGATGAATACGAACAACAATTATTTCGCAACCAGGATTTGTTGGTTTTTACAGTTCCGAACTGCAGCTGAGGGCAAATCAAATTTTTGCCGCCTCGCAAAGCTAACCCAGTTCGAATGTATGAGAAAATAGTAGAACAATTGTTCCTTATCCCCTGAAGTACAATCATGGCACCAGCAATCGAACCTAGCCCTACCCCAGGCAACCATCCATTTGATGAAAACATTCCAGCGGCAAGCATTATTGACAACAAAACTCTCAAAGCCATTATCTTCGATTTGGCTGGCTACTGGATTGCTATTCCCATTTCTTACGTAGTGAAAGTGATTAACGCACCTCCCGGTCAAATTAGCCAAGCCAATGGTGTGGGATTGGTCCATTTAAGCAATTATGCTATTACTGTTGTAGACTTACACCAACGATTGAATTTAGGTCAGAGCAATATTGATTCCCAAAACCAGAAATTTTTAATTGTCATTCGTATAGGAAACAGCGATTTGTGTTCTGTTCCCGTCAGCGAACCACCGACTTTGCTGGATATCCCTCTAGCTGAAATTCGCCAGCTACCTGCCTCCTACCGTCGTTCCCATCCCCTCGGCATAGCTTCCCACGTGGCGATGGTTTCTTACAAAGAAGACGAAGACCAAGAAGAAGAAACGTTGGAAGTCTTTATTTTGGATATGAAGCAGGTTTTTGAACAGCAATAGTGGGATGAGGGGATGAGTGGGATGAGGGGGATGAGGGGGATGAGGGGGAGGATATTCAATTATTTCTTTTTCCATGCACTGCAAATGCCTAAAATAGGAAATTTTCATGGATTTTCAGGAACGAAAAAAACAACTGCGCCAGCAACTTATCCAGAAACGACGGTCGCTCGAACCTTCTCAATGGCGAACCTATAGCGATCGCTTGTGCGATAATTTGACAAATAGCTCGTTTTATGCTAAAGCTAATACCATACTCGCCTATTTCAGCTTTCGTAACGAACCCGACCTCAGCCCTTTATTTGAGGATAGCAGCAAAATTTGGGGATTTCCCATTTGTGTGGGCGATCGCTTGACGTGGCACCGCTGGCAACCCGGCGACCCGCAGGTTAAAGGTCGCTATGGCATTCTCACGCCCCCAGAAACTGCACCCACCATCGACCCAGAAACCGTTGATTTAATTTTGGTTCCCGCCGTCGCTTGCGACCAAAGGGGATATCGCTTGGGATACGGCGGCGGATTTTACGACCGCTTGTTTTCCGAATCTCCTTGGAATGGCATTCCCAGCATCGGCATTATTTTCGATTTTGCCTACCTAGACCACCTGCCAGCCGACTCCTGGGATTCTCCCCTTTCCGGCGTTTGCACCGATGCTAACCTCTATGCCACCTCCTCCAACTAATATTAAATCCGTTTCATATCGACCACGAAAACCTATGAGGATGAGGG
>CAYZHY010000190.1:3212-4512 GCA_964477525.1 uncultured Geitlerinema sp.
GGTTGCCCCTACGTGTAACGCCCTTTTCCAATCAATCTACTCCGATACTCCCACACTCTGATTCCCACGAGCGGCTGATTGTAACGATTGAACCGTCTCAATGGTATGCTCGGCAGCGCGGTCGATTTCCTCCTGGGTGTTGAAGCGACCAATGCCAAAACGCACGGAAGCAAAGCCCAAATCTGCCGAACGACCCAACGCATGCAAAACGTGGGAAGGTTCCCGTTTGGCAGAAGTGCAAGCCGAACCGGAAGATACGGCGATAACTGGCTGCAATCCCAGCAACAAGGCATTACCATCGACCGCTTCCACGCTCACATTTAAATTTCCGGGCAAGCGATGGGTTAAACTACCGTTCATATGAATACCGTCGAGATGGCGAATTTTCTCCCACAAGCGATCGCGCAATATCCGTACCCGTTGGCTTTCCGTTTCCATCTCCTCTAAAGCCACAGACACCGCCTTGCCAAATCCTACAATCAGCGGTGCGGGCAGGGTTCCGGAACGCATCCCCCGTTCGTGGTCGCCTCCATGGATTTGCGGGGCCAAATTCACTCTAGGATGGCGGCGGCGTACGTACAAAGCACCAATTCCCTTGGGTCCGTAAGCTTTATGGGCGGTCATAGAAAGCAAATCGATATTCATTTTTTGCACGTCCAAGGGAATCTTGCCAATGGCTTGAGCGGCATCGGTATGGAACAAAACCCCCGCTTCGTGGCAAATCGCCCCAATCTCTTCAATGGGTTGCAATACGCCAATTTCGTTATTGGCAGCCATCACCGATACCAAAATCGTATCTTCCCGAATGGCTTGCTTGAGTTGTTCCAAATCCAGCAAACCATCCGGCTGTACCGGCAAGTACGTAACGTCAAATCCCAATTTATCTAGATACTTGCAAGGGTCGAGAACGGCATTGTGTTCTGTCTGTACCGTAATAATATGCTGACCCTGAGAAAAATAAGCTTCTGCTACGCCTTTGATAGCCAGGTTGTTAGATTCCGTTGCGCCGCTGGTAAAGATAATTTCCACTGGCGTCGCGCCAATAGCCTCAGCAAGCGTTTCCCGCGCTTGTTTAACAGCCGCTTCCGTTTCCCAGCCGTACATGTGTTGAACGCTGGCTGGATTGCCAAAGTATTCGCTAAAAAACGGCTGCATGGCTTCCAGAACCCGTTGGTCGACGGGAGTGGTGGCGTGGCAGTCGAGGTAAATTGGACGGTTGGTCATGGTTTGGAATTGTTAGCTGCAGTTGGATGAGGGGGATGAGGGGGATGAGGGGGATGAGGGGGATGAGTATGTGAAT
>CAYZHY010000191.1:0-4451 GCA_964477525.1 uncultured Geitlerinema sp.
CCTCCCCCTCTATATAAAAGGCGATCTGTACACATCTCATATAAAAATACTATAAATGGAATATTGTTCGGCAATTAAAAAATTCTGTAGATCTGTAGAAGGAAACGCCCGTTCGCTCCTACACAATTGCATTGTAAACAATTCAAATAAAAACACTATATAAATACCAATATAGATAAAGTGAGAGAGCTTTGAAAAATTTTTAGGTAAAAACACGTACAAAGATCGTTGCTATTTTTGGATAAAATTTTATACCAAGGTCAAGATCCAAATACCATAGGTTGTTTGTCTTAAATCTATAATAACGTTTATATGTGTTTTGATTATCGTTTGACCAAATATTCCTTCCTATATACCTCACCTTTAGATTGAATTATGAAAGACTCTTTTCTTGCATCTACCCCGAAAGGAGACATCCTGCTTGTTGACGACGTGCTCACCAATCTTCAACTGTTAGCCCGGTTGTTGAAACAAAAGGGACACAAAGTACGTAGTGCGATGAACGGACCTACAGCTTTACGAGCTGCATTTGCCAAGCCACCGAACTTAATTTTGCTGGATATTAATATGCCAAACATGAGCGGCTATGAAGTTTGCAAACGATTGAAAGCCAGCGAGCAAACGCAGGATATCCCGGTGATTTTTTTAAGCGCTCACGATGAAGCCATGGATAAAGTACGGGGATTTCAAGTAGGTGGTGTCGATTACATTACCAAACCATTTCAAATTGAGGAAGTCTTGGTACGGGTAGAAAACCATTTGGCCTTGAAAAAAGCACAACAAGAGATATCTTTGTTAAATGCTGAGTTGGAAAATCGCGTCAAGCAACGTACCCAACAGTTAGAAGTAGCCAATCAAGAATTGCAACAGGAAATCCAGCAACGCCAAGCAGCACAGCAGAAACTTTTGGAAATGGCGTTGCAAGATTCCCTAACGGGGTTACCCAACCGTACTATGTTTATCAAACATTTAGAAGAAGCACTCAGTTACAGTCAAACACAGGAAGACTATAAATTTGCTGTGTTGTTTTTAGATTGCGATCGCTTCAAAAAAGTTAACGATTCTTTTGGGCATGTCATTGGTGACGAACTGTTAGTTGCGATTGGCAAAAGATTGCAGCAGGTTTTGGACGAAGTTTTATATAAAAGCACGCCCATATCAAACAGGCTAGCGCGTTTGGGAGGGGATGAGTTTGCCATTCTTTTAGAAAATATGGATGATTTTTCAACAGTGACGGAAGTAGCAACCAAAATTTTGGAAGCTTTTTGTACGCCTTTTTTGGTGGCAGAACGGGATGTATATATGAATACCAGCATTGGTATTGTCTATGGAGATAGACGCTACCAAAAACCAGAATATATTTTGCGCGATGCCGACGTGGCCATGTACCAAGCTAAAGAAGCTGGAAAAGGACAATACCGGATTTTTGATGTATCTATGCGCCGTCGCGTTTTGGAATTTTTGCGCGTAGAGACAGAACTAAAAAAGGCTATTCAAAATTACGAAATTTTGCCTTATTACCAACCAATTATTTGTTTGGAAACTGGACAATTGAAGGGATTTGAAACCCTGTTGCGGTGGCAACATCCCCAAAAAGGTCTTCTAACGCCTGGTGATTTTATTGAAATAGCAGAAGAAACCGGTTCCATTGTTGCTATCGACAGACAAATGCTGACAGCAGCTTGCCATCAAATGGCTCAGTGGTACCAACAGGATAGCAATGGCAACCAATTACAGTACAAAATTTGCGTTAATTTGTCCGCCTGGCAGTTTTCCCAAGCCGATTTGTTACCAACCATCGATCGAATTTTGGTAGAATCCAATTTATCGCCCACCTGTTTGACGTTAGAAATTACCGAAAGTTTGTTTATGGAAAATCGCGATCGCGCGAAAACTGTTTTACAATATCTAAAAGCAAGAGGAATGAAAGTTAGTATCGATGATTTTGGGACGGGGTATTCCGCTTTAAGTTACCTGCAAGAGTTTCCTGTTGATTTTTTAAAGATCGACAAATCATTTATTCAGCAACTTTTCCCAAACCATCAAACTGGAATTGTCCCTGCGATTATCAATATGGCCCACAGCATGGGCATGCAGGTTGTCGGAGAAGGAATTGAAACCTACCAACAGTTAAAAAAATTGCAACAATTGCAATGTGACTACGGACAGGGATTTTGGTTTGCACCGCCAATGGATGCTTACACAGCTAGCCAACTGATAGCTTCCCCTCAAAGATGGGAAGCAATAGGGACAAGTTGTGGGAAATTATAGAAAAAAATAAAATAAAGAAAGATGGTATGTATCTGGCTCGGGGGCATTTTGGCAGTATCCTAGGGGGACGATTTGTCACCGTCTGGATTTTGGGTCAACATCTACTAGTATGTTATATGCCGCCGGTCGGTTTGTGGGATCGTCAAATCCCGATCCATGCAAACTGTATATCCATTTCCTATCTTTGAGGCGATCGCATACCCAACAACTTTTTGTGAGCGACTTCCAACAACTTTATGACGAGCGACCAATTCCAAACCCCAACTGCCAATATTTTAATTGTAGACGATACTCCCACCAACTTGCGGTTGCTATCGGAAATTTTAAGCAAGCGGGGCTACAAAGTGCGTAGCGCCACCAACGGGAACACGGCCTTGCGAGCGGCGGATGCCAAACCACCGGATTTGATTCTTCTTGATATTAGTATGCCCCAAATGGATGGGTATGAAGTTTGCGAACGCCTCAAAGCCAAGGAATCAACTCAAGATATACCCGTTATTTTTTTGAGTGCCTTAGATGAAGAAACAGATAAGGTTAAAGCTTTTAATGTTGGAGGAGTTGATTATATAACCAAACCCTTTCAGTTAGAAGAAGTATTCGTCCGTATTGAAAACCACCTACAGCTACGCCAAGCCCAGCGATTGCTAGCGGAACAAAACATTCGCCTCGAACAAGAAGTCCGCGATCGCATGAGGGCAGAAGAAGAACTACGCCAATCCCAACAATTCCTTGATAGCATCATCGAACATCTTCCCCTAGCCTTGTATACAAAAGACGTGCAAAACGACTATCGCTACGTTTTGTGGAACAAAGCCTGCGAAGAAATGTTTGGTATTTCCAGAGAACAAGCCATATCCCATAACGTTCGAGATTTATACCCACCAGAAAAAGCAAGCGCCTTTGAATCTCAAGCAAAGCAAGTTGTCGATCGAAAAGAACTCCAAGAAATCCCCGAAGAAGAAGTCGCATCTGCCAACGGGGAAAAAATTTTGCTGCGTACGTTGCAAGTTCCCCTGTTAGACGAAGCTGGCAACGTCACCCATTTAATGTGTATTGCCGAAAATATCACCGAACGGGTGCAAGCCACCAGAGCCCTCAGCCGTAGCAATGCCATGCTCAAAGCCCAACAGGAAGCCGCTTTGGATGGCATTTTGGTGATCGATGAAAACCGCAACATCGCTTCCTACAACCAGCGTTTTTGCGAACAGTGGAACATTCCTCCCCACGTTATTGCCTCCGGAAATATGCAGCGACTGTTGAGTTGGGTTCTCTCCCAACTAGACAATCCCCAAGAATTTCTCACTCAAGTTGATTATCTCTCCAAACACCGAACGCAAGTCACTCGCGATGAAATTACTGCCAAAGACGGACGGGTATTCGAGCGCTACTCCGGTCCGGTTCGGTCCAGTACTGGCCAATATTACGGACGCATTTGGTATTTTCGCGATATGAGCGATCGCAAACGTACGGAAGCTGCCCTGCGTTTGGCCAGACAAAAATCCGACCGGCTTTTGCTCAACATTTTACCCCAAAAGATTGCCGAGCGGCTGAAACAAGCCCAGGGATCGGTGGCGGAACAATTTGATGAGTCTACCATTATGTTTGCCGATTTGGTGGAATTCACTCCACTTTCTGCCCGCATGTCGCCTATCGATCTGGTTAACTTGCTGAATCAAGTTTTCTCGGTTTTTGACAAACTCACGGACCGCTACCAGCTAGAAAAAATCAAAACCATCGGCGATGCTTACATGGTCGCTGGTGGTTTGCCCACGCCCCGAGAAGACCACGCAGAAGCGATCGCGGATATGGCTTTGGAAATGTTAGAACAAGTCCAAACCTTTACCCGAGATGATGGCCAGCCGTTTAAAATTCGGATTGGCATTCACACCGGTCCCGTAGTGGCTGGTGTCATTGGGACCAAAAAATTTATTTACGACCTCTGGGGAGATACCGTGAATGTCGCTTCTCGTATGGAATCCCAAGGAGAATCTAATGGCATTCAAGTCACCGAAGCCATGCACGCTCGCTTGCAAGATCGATATATCTTGGAATCGCGCGGACGTATCGATGTCAAAGGGAGGGGATTTATGAATACTTTTTGGTTAAAAGGAAAACGGTGAATGGGGGGACGGAAAAAGTACCTCGTGGCGCTTCTCCGTCCCTTTCTTCTCTATTTACAG
>CAYZHY010000192.1:0-2587 GCA_964477525.1 uncultured Geitlerinema sp.
TAAGACCATTGACATTCCCATTAACGACGATAGCGAGGTAGAAAACGACGAAACCTTGCAACTAACGCTAACCAATGCCGTCAATGCTGATTTGGGAAGTCAAGATACCGCTAGTGTCACCATTAACGATAACGATTTGGCAACGGCTGTGTCTGACTCGGTCAACTTGCAGGGAGTGGATTTGAGTAACGAATCTGAAGTGTCAGCACAAGGTGGTCCTAGCGTTACCGTGGGAAATCGCTCGATTTATATCGGTTACCAACAAGTTTCTAGCGACAACCAAAATCCAGTTATGGTCAGCTTCACTAACGGAACTCAAGATTGGGTGGTTGGCAACGAATTAGAAGAAACTGGTTCTGACAACAGGGGATATGGCTTGTTGTGGGATGGTGGTGACAATCTCTATGCCGTCTTCAATACCGATGGTACGCAAGGCAGTTCGGATGAAGACTTCCGCGAGTTTGCTAATGATGGCTGGCTGACTAACTACGGTCAAGGCGGTGGTGCCAAGGTTGCTATTATTGCCAAAATTGACCCTGCTACCGGCATTCCCACCGATGCTACCTTCCTCTCAGCAGTTCTCAGCGACGGCGATAGCAATACGCTGACCGTTACTGACTTGTCATTAAATAGTGATGGCAATGTGGTGGTTCAGGCAGAATCGTTTTTCTCACCTCGTCGCACGGATAAAACAGCTATGGAAAACAATGGACCCGATACAGATTCTCCCTTTGACTACACAATTGAGTTTACACCAGATTTAAGCACGGCTGTCCGTGCGGAAGCACCTGGTTTTCAGGGGACTTGATAGAATTTTCATAAGTCAGCTAAATAATTAGATAAGGGCGATCGCGCGATCGCCCTTTTTTTTATTGACTTTTACAGCAACGCTTCCACCGATTGGCGAAAGGCAATGAGAGCGTGTTTTTCCTGAATCGGTTTCATTTCTTCCATCAAGCGATCGCAAATTTCCTCAGAAGTCAGAACTTTGATTTCAATATTGGTATTGAAACCAGCAATATCTCCCATTCGCGAACCGTGACGACCGGAACCAATGGCTTGGGTAATGGTATATCCACTGGCACCAGCATTTTTCAACAATTTAACAATCCGGTCTTGCAACACTGATTCGCAAATGACCGTAACCAAAAACACGTTTTGCAAAGAAGCAACCATAATCTACAACAAAAAATGAGCCAATATTGCCATTATCGGGGTTGGCAGACTCTCAAAGCAAATTAGTTTTCCGTTGCCAAGTTTTCCGCTTCTAAATATCCCCGGGAGGCAAAATCTAAATCCACCACTTCAGCTTCCACATCGCCGATGGATACCTGCAAACCCAGACCACCCGCTTTGGTCCGAATATAGGCTAACCCAAAAACACCGTCTGACGTTTCGGTACAGCTGGTCAAGGTTCCTACCTTCTTGCCATTCAACATCACGGTTGTTCCTGGTTCCACAAAACTTGGCAGGCGAACTCCCCAAAGCTGCATTTTCACACCTTTGTAGGTATTTAACCTGGCAATGGTTTCTTGACCGATATAGCAACCTTTTTCAAAAGAAATATTGTGCCACAAAGCTGCTTCCAGGGGATTGTAATCTTCGGTCAGTTCCGCTTCGGCTGCCGGTCTTCCCTGCAAAATCCGCAGTTTTTCCCAGCAAGAATCCCCCATGGGAGGAACGCCGGCAGTTTCTGTTAGCAGTTTCCAGACGGTGGCAGCTTCTTCGCGATTGACCAATAGCGTATATCCCGGCATGGCCAATCCACTGCCGGTAGCAACCCGTACTTGGGTTTGGTTTAAAGTGACAAGTTGGTGGCTGTTAGCCGATAAATCAAGAGAAATTCCCAATTTCTCCCAAACCGTATCGCTTTGGGGTCCGATTAAACTAAAAATACTGTAGCGATCGCTAACATCTTCTAATTCTACCTTATCAAACGGAAAAATATAGCGGTCCAACCATTTCATCATGGTTTCCCGGCGATTGGGAGATACCAGCAACAAAATGGCATCTTCGGTGGCATAAGCTGTAGCCAAATCGATGGTCCGTGCCGTAGAATTGGTAAAGACTGTATCTTGGCTTTGTCCTGGCTGCAAGCTGTTAAAGTCATTGGTACTTTGATTGTGCAAAAACTGCAGCTGTTCTTCGCCAGATAGCCGCAGCAATCCCCAATGAGAACGATCGCACAAAACCACTTCATTTTTAGCTGCCGCTAAGGCTTCGGCATCGTTGCCAAAACTAACCGGGATGGAATGGGTTTCGCTATCAAAGGTGGCACCTAGATTTTTTTGCAGGTCTTGTAACGTTGTTGTTGTTGTCATTTCTATTTCCACAAGCTACCTGTATACTATTTTTAGCGATTTATTGACTTCACGTAAATGCGATCGCATCGAGGCGTTTCCACATCGGTTGCTGGTTGGTAGCCATATTTCTCGTATAGCTTCACCGCTTCTGTTAGAACGCTAGCGGTTTCTACCCAAATCCTTTGAAATCCTTTAGCAGCGATCGCAGCTTCTAATTGTTGTAGCAAAAATTTCCCAATCCCACAGCCGCGAACCGATGGCAACAAATACATTTTCCGAATTTC
>CAYZHY010000192.1:2687-4425 GCA_964477525.1 uncultured Geitlerinema sp.
TCCCCGCGAAAAATAGGATAGTAACCACCCGTTCCCACCACCGTTTTTTGTTTCTCGACCACCCAAAACTCACCACCAGCTTGCCAATAATATTTCTCCACTTCTACCACATCGCGATCGCTGGTTTCCGGTTCCCACGCCAAACCATATTCCGTCAAAACCTCTTGAATAATTTTCGCACAAATATCGCGATCGCGTGGTTCCCAAGGTCGAATCGTTACATGCGGTTTCAAACTCGACGACATAGCAGCCAACCATCCATCCCTACGATTTTCTCAGACTTGGTTCCCAACCATACCACAAACGGACTGCCAACCAGGTAACCGACAAAACTCCGGCAATACTGAGGGTCAAGCCTCGATAGGGAACCAACAATCCCAACACCGGCAAAATCGCACCACTAATGGTCGCAATAAAAATAGCCAGAGAGGTGCGTTGCTGGTTTCCCAATCCCCAAACCAAAAATAGGAACAATGGAGATAGTAGCGACCAAGCCACCTCAGCAGGTATCAAACGGCTACCATAAGTTAAGGCTAGCAGAAATGCGAAAAAAATGCCCGAAGCAACGGTCACATCCCGCAACTGCAAAGGAACGGATAAATATAAAAGCAGCAACCACCACAGAAATACGCCTGGCGATAAAATTAACAAAAGCGGAATAATTCCCGTATTTTCTACATTGGAAGTCGCCGTAAACACGCCAAAGGGATTTTCCACCGATACATTATTGTCAAATTCCCAAATAAATCGCGTTCCTTCACCTTCCGGCTGCATCTGCGTCGGTACAATCCCACTGGCAAAATCTGCACGGGGAAAATTTGCTAGTATGGACAATCGAAAGTTAGCCAGCAATTGATTTTGAGAATTATACACCCAACGAGAAGCACCTTGTGCTTTGTAGGTAACTTGCAAAGTTCTCGACTCGCCGGCATCTAGCTGGATGGGATAGCTGTATTTGTTGGGATTGACTTGTTCGAGGCGTTGTTGGCTGGGTTCGATTTGCGTGACTTGATAATCTTGCAGCAACCGATAGCCATGGGGAGGTCTGGCATCGAAGAAAAATTGTTCCTGACGGTCGAGGGTATTGGTAATTTTGTATTCAGCGCGATAGTCTGTTTGGTAAATAAAGCGATCGCTTGCTGGATCGGTGGTTTGGTCTAAGATAACCTCAATCTGCGAAGATTGCAAAGCCAAATAACGAGCATCCTGCTTGGTTCTTTCAACTTCTACATATTCTCCATCTACATACCTGTCGGTCGTATAGGTTTGCTTCACCATATACCGCAATCGCGGTGCGTATTGTTCCAACCTTTCGCCAGCAACGTTAGCCGCCACGTCTTGAACCTGTGCTTGTTCCCAATTGTGATAGCGATTGGCTAAGGTAGAACAGAGGAAAAATCCCACCACCAACAACAACAAAACCAACGTCGCGTGTTGCAATCCCTGCAACCAGCGACCGTATCGCGACAACCAAGCATGCAACCAGGGTGGATTTTCTTTGCGACCCTGGGAAAAATTGAACAAAGCCAGAATCACTCCCAACAAACCCACCAATACCAACAAGACCAACCACAGTCGCATTACCTGCGACCCAAATTGCATCAGTTCTTGGGGATGAGTTAAATCGGGGAGATTGGGAATTCCTTGATAGAGAAGCCACATAAGTTTATCCAATACCAATACTGACAAATATGGGGATGGAAGTTATAGGGGAAAGCTCCCATATTCGCGTAGCCTC
>CAYZHY010000193.1:0-2459 GCA_964477525.1 uncultured Geitlerinema sp.
ATATTGGCTTTGGAATTGTTCGTTATTCAAGCAATGATGGCCTTGGTAGCTAGAAGAAGGGCGAAATTGGCGGTGGAACAGTTTTTTCAACCAGCGAACAATCATGGTTAGGAACTCCTTGTTTCGGTTGGCGACTGTAATTGCGATACATCCTTGCGTTGGATAATTTCCTTGACAAAACAAACGAATCGTTCGCTACTATCGTCGATATTGACGAGGTAGGTTTGCAGGCGGCGGTAGAATTGACGGGTAGCTGGGGAAGGATTTTGACGAAGCAGAGTGGGTAAGGAAGCGCGTTCCAGCAAATATTGGCGAAAATAGGTTAAATCGTTGTGCAATTTATAGGCAATTTCTTGGGAAATGGGGTCTGGGGATCCATGCTGCTGACCGATTTCTAGAATTTGTTCGATGCCTTGACATAGGGGAGAGAAAGCTTGTTGGTATTCCTGCTGTCGTTGGCGGTTCAGCCTTCCATCGCCCTGGGTGGCTTGCAGGTCTGCGAGAATGTCTTGCATGGTATTGCTGGCAGTGGCAATGGCATCGCGGCTGCGTTCTAATTTTTCCTGTAGTTGGGCGACTTCTGCTGGCAGCAGTAGCGTGTTGGGGGAAGCATTTTCAACTTGGAAAACTTGTTCCAGATGGTCGGCGAGGGGAGAGTAGTCAATTTCGCCGGTTTCTTTGACCTGGCGAATCCACAGTTGCAGCAAACGTCGTTCGTAGGCATGTTTTTGTTCGAGGTTGGCAGCAGCGTCTGGGTCAGTTTGGTGGGATTCTGCGGGTTTCGCAGATGGAGAAGATATTGAATCTTGGGGAAAATGTGAGGGTTGGTACATAGTTTCCTCCCAAATTTATTGGTGGTGGCGGTAGTCATCCATATCGATGGTTTTGGGGGCGAGGTATTCTTGTTTTTCTTGTTCTTGACGTTTTTGCAGGGCGATGTATAATTCATGCAACCAAGCATCGCGTTCTGCTTGTACCTTATCGCTAAAGGATTTTTGTACGTCGCTACGCTGGCTAAATGCCCAACTCATCCAACAGGCAAATCCGCTGGTGATGAGGGAAAGGCACAGGAAAAACAAGGGAAAGCCCAAATTGCCCGGGTTGAACTGGCGCAAATCTTGCCAAAATTTCAGGGTAGCGAGACGGGCGGCTTCGATGCCGGAACGTAAATGTCCTTGGGGGGTAAAATGTTGTTGGTACAAGTCCGGTACTTGTCGTTTTAAAAATAGAACGTCGTTGCCGGATTGGACTCGTTTTTGCAGTTTGGCTTGCCATGAGGCTTTGGCTTGTTGGTAAGGAGCGATCGCTTTTTGGTGCAAGCGTTCTTTTTTGCGGCAGGCGGGTAATTTATCGGTGGGAACTTCTTTCCAATTGCGATCGCGTTGTGCCCAAGTACCGTATGCTTTGGTATAGGCAGTATCCCATTTGGGATGGTCGTGGGGATATTGTTCCATTTGGGCTTCCCATTTCTGACATTCTCGTTTGGCCTCTTCATAGTCAGGATGGTCGATTGCCTGCATGGCTTCCAACCGTTGGGTTTGTTTTTGAATGAGTTCTTGTGCCTTGTTTTGGCTGAGACTGGCTTGGTCGAGGAGTAAAATTGTGCTAATAGCAGCAACCATAGATTGCAGCAGATGCAGGGAAATAGCGCCACCAAGGGCAACCCGCCGCCAGCGTTGGTTGTTGGATTTTTTGGCAGTCAGGGCGGTAGCAAAATAGTTGGTTGCCATTAAAATAAGAACGGCAGCGACAATGGTGATGGGAGTGGAAGCCATACCCAATCCCTTGAAAGCATAGTGAAATAAAGGTAAATTCGAGCAAGCATTGTAGGCAGTACTGACAGAAACGCTGCCAGCCGTTAGAAAAGCGTGTTTTTTCACATCTTTGCTAACAACAGCACGACCGTAGAAATCGCCGGGTTTGGCAAGGAACGTATGGATAATGGCTTTTCCGGTTTTTTGCCACCAAGGTGGGCGGCGGTGGAAAGTAGAATCTGCCTGGGTATGCCCTGAGTCCTGGGTGTGCCCTGAGCGAAGTCGATCTTCCTGGGTGTGCCCTGAGCGAAGTCGAAGGGCACACCTCACCAATTCTGCATGGTCTGGATTGTCTTCTAGCGTTTTCAGCAAAGTATCGACATCCGATTGCAAGTTAGGTTTATTGGTCATAGCGAGAATCTCCAAACTCGGTGTTGTGGGGATAGGGAACAGTAGTAGAATTAGCTGGCATCGTAGCAACGGCAACAACGATAGCGACTAGAATAACGGGCAATAGCCAAATGCCAGATTCTAGGTCAGTGTGATTCAAATTGGTACGCTGATGGCATTTCAGACAGACGAAACGGCGGGGATTTTGCGGGTCTTGTACCCAGGGGCAGTATTTTTGGTTGCAGGATTTCATCAGTAACCTCCTAGTTAGTTTTTAAAAACAATGGGCGTAGAAAAATCCGTTATAGAAAACCC
>CAYZHY010000193.1:2559-4385 GCA_964477525.1 uncultured Geitlerinema sp.
TTTTCCAAACGGATTTAAGCAGCAGTTTCCCCTTCCAGGGAATTGTCAGCAGGGCATTGCAGCAGAAAAGTATCGCCATCGAGGGAGAAGAAAACGGTTTCTTGTTCGAGTTCGGTTAAAATGGCAGCAATGAAAGTTTCCAGTTGGGGCAAAATGCGCTGCAATTGGTCGTTCGTACAGCAAACGGTCATTTCCAGAATGGGTTCGTGGATGATTTCGCCAATGTGGTTGCAGTAGCTGCCCCAGCCACGTTTGCGGGTACATCCGCCACATACAAGGGAGAAATATTGTTCGATTTGCCCAGGTAGGTTGCTGGCTGGGTTGTCGGGAATGATGAGTTTCACCCGATGGGGCAGATGCTGGGATATTTGAATGTCTTTTTCGGGGAATGATGGTTTTTTCTGGTGGGAAGCAGCTAGGGATGCGTTGATTTTGGCGATGGTTTTACTTTGCCAGGGCGAATGTTCCTGGGTGGTGGTTGTGTTAGGATTATCGGTTGGTAATGTCATCGAAAACCTCGTTGTTTGATTTCTATGTTTAGCATACTTACTGCTTGTTTTAAGTGTCAAGAATCAGATAAATAAAAATTTTAGCCTCAAAATAACTAACAATAAACAAGGATAAAAACGAATAAAAATGAATAAATTTAGAAAAATGGGGGTTCTATGGCTGGTTCTTTTGCTAAAGTAGAGAAAAGCATCAAAAGCTGATGGACTTCCTTATACCATTTCTGAAAAACAATGGTTTTCTGGAATTCCCCAATTGCTCTGGTAGGGGCGCTTCGCGAAGCGCCCCTACAAGGATACCCCGACTATTTATTGCAAACTTTTAAGGAAATGTTATTAGCGATTTCAACTGCGGGAATTACGGTAAGGGAAAGTCGGAAACTCACGCTTGATGCTTAATTCTGACAATATCGACTAGGATTGGAGGAGAACCATGGCTACTGACTGGCAAGAAAAATTTCTAGAAACCAAAACCCAGGAACTGTTTGGCAATGCAATAACCAATCAGCGGTATGGATTTTCCCGGCGGTTTCACCCGGAAAACCGCCAGCAAACGCACGCGCAGATAGCAACAGCTATTCAACAGCAAGTAGGCGAGGAGAAGACATTTTCGCCGGAGGGAATTAACCAAAACATCAATCAAATTGTGAAAAGGATTCGCGACAACTGGGGAGAGGCGATGGCAGCGGATGGCATTGATTTGTCGCAGTTGCAAGCGCCAAGGGGAGGTCAAAGCCAAAAGCAGAAAACTCCTTGGCAGGTGGCGTATGACTGGCTGTGGGAGACGGAGTTTCCCCGCTGGCAAGGTCGGCAAATTTGGCAAAGTTGGATAGAACAAGCGGATAAATATCGGGAGTGGTTGCGGTTTGAATCGCCGGAAGAAGCGGCAACAATGGGAACCAGAGGTATGAGAACCAATAATAAGCCGCTACAGCCGCAGAAAATTACGGTGAATCAGGAATATCAAGCGATTGTCGATTTAAAGAGATACCTGCATCGCCCTTGGTTGTTTTTGAATCGGGGAGATAATGGTGGTTTGGTGGTATCGCCGTCGCGGGATTTTGCCCCGGAAGCGAAAATTACGCACCATCCGCTGTTGTTACCTCAGGAGAAAGCAGATATGGAGACGATTGA
The DNA here is from genome assembly GCA_964477525.1 of uncultured Geitlerinema sp. Classification (GTDB taxonomy): domain Bacteria; phylum Cyanobacteriota; class Cyanobacteriia; order Cyanobacteriales; family PCC-9228; genus PCC-9228. The sequence goes on from CAYZHY010000193.1 coordinate 4,200, forward strand.
GTTTGAACAACCGATGACGGAGGAGTTTGTCGCGATTGTTTTGACCCATCCTATTGATTTGCCCTGGTTTGGCGAGAAGCCGACACCGGAGTGGGATGGTTTGCGTTTGGGTGAGTTGTGGGAACAATTGCAGAAACAGCCGGAATGGTTTGTGTTTTATCGCGCTATTGAAGTTTGCGATGGTTA
>CAYZHY010000194.1:0-4329 GCA_964477525.1 uncultured Geitlerinema sp.
AATGGTATTAGATAGATGATAGCGAGCAATTTCCGTTTTTGGGATTTTCTGGTTGCAGACTCCGGAAAATTGACAGCAGACACGATTGTCGTTCGATTGCTCTTTTAGCAAGAGATATGTGGTTGAAATTGAAATCGATTGCTCATGTGTTATTAGCCGGTGCGATTGGCTATATGATTGTAGCTGTCGCATTATTTTTCCTGCAACGGCAATTCATTTTCTTTCCTTCTTCTAGAGTGACAACAACACCGGATGATTATGGGATGTCTTATGAGTCAGTGTCAATTCCTCTGGAATCCCAGGAAAATATCCATGGTTGGTGGGTACCAAATCAGCAGAAGAACAGCCCGACTTTACTTTACCTTCATGGTAATGGGGGCAATGTTAGCACGTATTTACCTTGGGTGGAACGGTTTCGCTCAGTGGGATTTTCGGTCTTTCTGTTTGATTACCGTGGCTATGGTTTGAGTCAAGGACGCTTTCCCAATGAGGAAAGATTGTATGAGGATGCGGAAGGGGCTTTAAATTATTTAAAGGAACAGCAAGAGGTTCCTCCCGAGAAGATTTATGTATTTGGACAATCTTTAGGGAGTGCTGTTGCTATTGAACTGGCTACTCGCGAACCGAATCTAGGCGGATTGGCACTAGAAGGGGCTTTTACTTCGATTCGTGATGTGGGACAATCTAAGGTTTGCTACGCTTGGCTACCCCTTGATTTATTACTAACGCAACGTTTTAATTCCCTAGAAAAAATTTCCAAGCTTGACTTGCCTATCTTGTTCGTTCACGGCACTGCCGATGGTTTAATTCCTTATGAAATGAGCGAACAACTCTATCAAGCAGCAGAAGGTTCCACAGAACTTTGGCTGGTGGAAGGGGCTGGGCATGATAATGTGGCAAATGTGGCTGGGTCAGAGTATGAAAAACGGATTTGGGAGTTTCTGGTGGCAGATACATAGCAATCCAATTGAAGGTTGTGCTTGCGCGTATTTTTTAACTTCTATGAAAATCGTTAATCTCGAACTTGAAAGTTTGGCCAAGTAATAAATCCTTCCACTTGGCAATCTAATTCCTGAAGCCATGCCACCAACTCATGGTTGCTATTGTGGAAAACGGTATAGTCTCGATCCTCTCGTACAAATTTAATCTGATATGTTTTGTCTTCAATGTGAGTTTCTAATTGCTGTTGAAAGCGATATTCTAAGTGCGATCGCAAAGCAGCAACTTTATCGGTAGCAACTTCTAACTTCAGCAATGTAATTTTTGGACGATCTTGTAGGGAAGCTTCCATGACCATCCGATTCTCAAATACTCTCTTTCTCAAGGTTGCAGGAGTTGCTAGGAACAAGGCTTGGAAAGCTGTAATGGGCGTTTGCTGCTTGAGGGCAAAATACTGCCAATCTCCATAAGCGTACTGCACAATCTTGCCATCCTCATTTGGTAACAGCAATCGTGAATGGAAACCGTAATCGGCTACATAAACAGTTATGGGGCTCGGTGGATCGGCAGGGGGTTGAATAATAGTAGGACTCACAATTTGCCACGCCAACTTTATCGCCACTAAGGTAAGGGCGACAAAAACGATCGTAAAAACGCGACGACAAATCATAGGAAGATCGTTGGTAAAGGTTGATGGCCGATGGATCGACAGCAATCGCACAGTCTAAGGGGAAGTTATGGGCGTTGCGCTCGTACATCACTTCAAACCTATAGGTTAGCACGGTTGAGTACGTCTGCCCAAGTAGCTGCGACGATGTTGTAGGTTTCTTCTTGTTGACCGCATTTGTAGCCGTTGTTCTGGCTTTCGTTTTCGGTCGTTTCACGAAGGAATACCATTTCTCAAATGGTATAATATTTTTACTAGGGCTTAATGGTGGGATTTCTTTTTTGTTGGTTGCCAAGGAGGAAGTTTATGAAGTCGGAAGTTCGCGATCGCATGGAAGCTGTTCGTGGCGATATCACGCAAATGAATGTAGGTGCGATTGTCAATGCGGCGAATTCTTCCCTGTTGGGCGGGGGTGGTGTCGATGGTGCTATCCATCGCGCGGCTGGTCCACAGTTGCTGGAGGAATGCCGTACGCTGGGTGGATGTCCGACTGGGGAAGCTCGAATCACCAATGGGTACAATTTACCGGCAAGATACGTGATTCATACAGTGGGTCCGGTTTACGGGAAAAATCCCAACGATGGGGAATTATTGGCGAATTGTTACCGGAACAGCTTGCAGTTGGCTGTGGAAAATGAGGTGAAGACGATCGCGTTTCCGGCGATTTCTTGTGGGGTTTATGGGTATCCTATCCGCGAGGCGAGTCAAATTGCTGTGGATACGGTGGCGGCGTTTTTAGAAGGGCATCTGGAAATAGAGAAGGTGTTTTTTGTGCTGTTTTCTGAAAATAAGCAAAAGGTGTATGGGGAGATTTTATCGCCAAATTAATCGTTTTCTTGTTTATCTAATTAACGACTTTTCGAGATTTGTTTTCACGATCGCGGCAGGTGACGGGTGGCGAAAATAGCTGTTTGGGTGCGATCGCGCCAATCCAAACGATAGAAAATGCTGTTGACGTGGTTTTTCAGCGTGCTTTTCCAGATAGAGCAGCAGGCAGGGATGGCTTTGGCGAAACAGTTTTTGCACGGTTTTCTCCACAAATCGCTTTTATATTGGCAAACGAGAATCTTACAGGGGAATTCCTTCGTCAGGCAATAGAAACAACGTCTCAAATTTATTTGGTACTTTGGTTCTAGATGGTTTGGGAATTGCCATCCAAGTAGGTATGAGATGGTTTTGCCTAATACCAGTTCTGAAAAATAACGATCGTCTCGATTGTTTTCAAATTCCTGTAGGGGCGATTCGCGAAGCGCCTTTACTACTATTATCTCTTACAAAAACTCACAAAAATGGTATAAAATAGAAGTGTTCGCAGGATAAGCGAATGCAGTAACATCAGAGGAGATTCTTGATAATGAAATTACGCCATATCTTTTTGCTTTCTGCTATTCCTTTTTTCTTTGCTGTGGGAACGCCGGCGGTACAGGCGCAAAACTGGGATGCGGATGATTCTCAAATGTTAACACAACGAGGACCACGTCACGGGCATCGCGGCGATCGCTTTGATAACTTAATCCAACAGTTGGATCTCAGCGAGGAACAAACCGAACAAATCCGCAATATCCGGGAGAACTTTCGTGCTGACACCGAGGAGTTGCGATCGCAGCTACAACAAGCACACGACTCAATGCAATCCCTCCTCGCCAGCGATGCTAGCAACGAACAGTTACAGCAACAACACGAACAAATGCAACAGTTGCACCAACAAATGGGCGATCGTCGTTTTCAAATGATGCTACAAATTCGGAATGTTCTCACTCCCGAACAGCAACAACAACTGGCAGAAATGATTCAGCAACGTCGCGGTTTCCGCCGTTAAGTTGAACTTCTCCATAGTAGCTCGACCGTCGTTTTCTGCTATTCTATAGCTAGATGGGGCGGTCGAGACTCGGGAAGGTGGCTGGGGCGATCGCTACCTTGTATAAATATTTAAGTTATATTGAGTAAAAAAATTATGAACGATGCGATCGCTCTTTTTTTTGAAATTCACCAAGATTTGCCCCGGGAAGGTCCGGGTAGTTTTGCTTCTACGCAAAAGGCCTTTTCCATGCTTTCTGGTTTGCCACAGACACCGCGCATTCTCGATATTGGTTGCGGACCGGGCAAGCAAACCTTGGATTTGTTACGCTTAACGCGCGGTACCGTTGTTGCTATTGACAACCATTGGCCGTATGTAAATAGACTCATAGCGCGATCGCAAGAAGAAGGTGTTTGCGATCGCATCGATGCCAGATGTCAGGATATGTTCGATCTCGATTTGGGGAACCAACGTTTTGATATCATTTGGGCGGAAGGTTCGATTTACATTATTGGCTTTGAAAGGGGATTGTCTCAGTGGAAAAGATGGCTAAACCACCCCGGATATATCGTTGTTACCGAACTTACTTGGCTAACGTCAAATCCATCGTTAGAAGTTTTGAATTTCTGGCAGCAAAACTATCCCGCCATGCAAACCATTGCAGGAAATTTGCAGGCGATCGAACGCGCTGGATACGAACCCATTGGCTATTTTTGTTTGCCCGAATCCGATTGGTGGGACAATTATTATACTCCCTTGGAAGCGAGAGCGAAGCTATTGCAACAAAAATATGCGGAACAACCGGAAGCGTTGGCGATTCTTAGGACCGAACAACAGGAAATCGAGCTGTACAGAAGGTACTGTCACGAGTACGGCTACGTTTTTTATATTGCCTATCACCCATAACATAGAATACCACATATAG
>CAYZHY010000195.1:0-4288 GCA_964477525.1 uncultured Geitlerinema sp.
TTGGTTTCTGCAAGAAGCTATTGAGAGAATGCGCAACCGGGATATCCGAGTCAGCGATCGCGTTGGGCCGAGAACGTAAATAGAAACCTTGCTGTGGAAAATAACAAGTAGCGCGATCGCAGCAAACACATCTTGAACTGGCGACGGCAAAAGCTCTATCCTACACTAAGGAACAGCAACTAGGATCTGCAATGACCAAAGCGAATACCAACTATCTCAAACTGACAGCCGGGTATCTATTCCCCGAAATTGCCCGTCGGGTCAATAGTTTTAAAGAAGAAAATCCCAACGCCGATATCATCAAACTCGGCATTGGCGACGTTACCGAACCCCTGCCGTCGGCTTGCTGCGAAGCCATGAAAAAAGCGGTTGACGAAATGAGCGATCGCGCTACGTTTCGTGGCTACGGTCCGGAACAAGGATATGCTTGGTTGCGGGAAAAAATTGCTTCCCACGATTTTCAAGCCAGAGGATGCAACATCAAGGCTGCTGAGATTTTTGTTTCCGATGGGGCCAAATGCGACACTGGTAATATTTTAGATATTTTTGGCGATGACAATACCATTGCCGTCACCGACCCGGTGTATCCGGTTTATGTCGATACCAACGTTATGGCTGGTCACACTGGAGTTGCTACCGAAGATGGCAAATACGAGGGGTTGGTTTACCTGCCGATGAGTGCAGAAAATGACTTTACACCACCCCTGCCGTCGCAAAACGTGGATTTGATTTATCTGTGTTTTCCCAACAATCCCACAGGTGCGATCGCTACGAAGGAAACCTTGACAAAGTGGGTAAATTATGCAAGGGAAAACGAGGCAATTATTCTATTTGACGCTGCCTACGAAGCTTTTATCACCGACCCAGACATTCCCCACTCTATCTACGAAATTGAAGGGGCAAAAGAATGTGCTATTGAGTTTCGTTCCTTCTCCAAAAATGCTGGATTTACGGGAACGCGCTGTGCCTATACCGTAGTTCCTGAAGAGTTGACCGCCAAAGGTGACGATGGTTCTGAGGTGAAACTGTGGAATCTGTGGAACCGCCGCCAATCTACCAAGTTCAATGGCGTTTCTTATATCGTCCAGCGGGGTGCGGAAGCGGTCTACAGCGAAGCCGGACAAAAGCAAATTCGGGCTTTAATCGACTTTTATCTAGAAAATGCCCAAATTATTCGCGACAAACTTTCTAAAGCTGGCTTAACGGTTTACGGCGGCGTTCACGCACCGTACTTATGGATAAAAGCGCCTAGTGGTTATTCCAGTTGGGACTTGTTCGATATGTTGTTGCAAAAAGCCAATGTTGTGGGCACTCCTGGTTCTGGCTTTGGTTCCGCTGGCGAAGGCTATTTCCGCATTTCGGCATTTAACAGTCGTGAAAATGTAGAAACGGCTATGCAGCGAATTGTAGAGAATTTGCAGCTTTAGTGGCGCTTGTAAGAAATGGGAAGGATGGGGAAACGCTTATGCCTCTACCTTCCTACCATCTCCTAGTTTTATTCTCATCCAAATATCGCTCGATTCCTTGTGGAATGCTGAAGTCAAATTTTCCATTGTTAGGTCTTATACCATTTCCTGAAAAACAATGTTTTTTTAAGATTTCCCGATTTCCCTGGTAGGGGTGCAACGCGCGATCGCCCCTACTAAAAAATGCCCCTATTATTTCTTGCAAACTATTCAGAAAATAATATAAGAACCCCCTGTAAGTCCTCCTTGCTAAGCTTGTGCTGAGCCTGTCGAAGCAGGGGACGGCATCGCAGCCGGGAGTATATATCTCTGAAAAATAATGATTGTCTTAAATTTTTTTCCAATTTTCCCTTTTTCCCTCTTGCAGAATTTTAAAGAAATGGTAGAAAATGTTCGCCCGAATGCAGACGGTAAAGATCGAGTTTTTGAGGATAGCACGATGAGCTTGTTTTTCTAGGTACGCTTACTTCAATTTCCTTCAATCGCCTGTAAACTATATATATTCGCAAAAAATGCCCACCCAAGGTTGACTCTGACCTAAAAATCCAAACGATTTATAAACGGTCCGGGGCAATTACGATCGATTCTGCACTTGACGGAAAAAACATTTGATGGAAAATCAAGAAAAAGAACAGTACATGCCAAACTTGGATCGATAAATCGACAGCAATCCCGATTCTCGTGACTTCAAAAGAGCTTCGGTCAAATTGATTGTAGATTTTTTTGATAAACGATCGCTTTTTTGTTCGTATAGGGAGGAGCGATCGCTACAATTTTTAGGTAATGGTTACATATAATAGAAGATACGATCGAATTTATAGAGTGGGCATTCCCCTACTTTTTGCGCGATCGCGAAATTTTTCTAGCTAGATGGTTCGTTTTGCTGCCAGTCTTTGAGAGCGTTAATGACAAAACTGGAGGCGGGATGGTTGAGGGCTTGTTCAATAGCAGAAACTCCCCCGGCTTTCAAAGCTTGCAAAATGCGTTGTTTTAGGGAATGATTGTTTTCAATTTCTTCGGTGGCTTTCATAGCCAGTTGCATTTTACCGTTTGTGGTATCGGTAGGGTAGGTTTGCTCTAGCTGTTCTAGAAGTTGCTGAATTTCGGCGGCGGCTTGCGCTAAGTTTTGCTGTTCCGCTTCGTTATAAATGCCTGCTGCTTTGGCATTGTCTTTGATTTCACCCTGGTTAATACCCACACCAAAATTACCGCTTTGGTTGATGTCTCCTCGATCTTGGCTCATAGCTTGGCTTTTGTTATCAACTTTATTTATAATATTAATACTTGGCTGTGATGGTTGAGCGTCTTTAGCAAAATTTCGTAATTCATCTTGAGAACCAAAAACATCATCGATTAAACTGCGAACGTTGACATCTTCGGCACTGTTTTCGCAGGTAATTGTTGGTTTCTGTTTCTTTTGGAAATTTTTTAATGTTTGCAATTTAAAAAGATGGGGATGTTGGCTGTTTTGGCATTCCGAACACTGGCAGGGGATGAGTTGTTGGTATTTTAATCCGGGATAGGAATCGTGGATTTTTTGGAACTCGTGGTCAATAACCGTCATGAACTCCCGTTTCTGTTTGCCAACCAGACGGATTTTGATTTCTCGCTTGCCGTAATGTTCGATCACTTCAGCTTGGGTATCTTTATCTTGATTTTCCAAAATGACACCGCTACGCCAGACGTATTGCTGTTGGTGAATGTAGGGATGCATGGCGACGATGAAGCGGGTGACGATTCCTTTGGGCATGAATTCGTAGGTGTATTTTAAAATGCGGTTGTCTTCTTCATCCCAAGGGTAATCCGGTTGGTCTTCCGATAGCAATTGCGGGGCAATGTAGGTTCCTGATTGCTGGGGAATTTCGTAGCATAGCTGAAACATCTTCATCAGCTGCAACAATTCTCTCCGCATGCGGGCATATTTTTCTTCGTGCCAAATTTCTTGCAAATCGGAACGGGTAAAACAGCCGAAATTGTTACTGACTGTGTCGCTATCCAAAACCCGATAGACAGCATCCGTTGCCCATTCCGGTTTGAGAATGACAGTGTTGTTTAGCAAATCGTCATCTTGGAAATGCAAGCAAATGCCCAAATCGTGCAAGTATTGGCTGAGTTGCAGGGCATCTTCGCGACTTTGAAAGCCGTTTTCTTGGCAAATTTCTATATATTTTTCTAAAGAAATATGGTGGCGGGAGTCTTGTTCCAAAACTTGGCGAACTTGTTTCCAGGTTTTGGGCAGTTTATCGCCGACGTGGGGGAGTTCGGTGATGTAATGTTGGATGTATTTGATAATGTCATCCAAACCGCGATTGGTGGCTAAATTACTGGGTAAGGTTTCTTTGAAATTGTCAAACTGACCGCGTAAAGCACGTTCGTTGATATTCCGCTGGCGGCCTTGTTGTTCGTTTTTGACGACTAGCAAAGGGCTATTGTCGCTGAGAAGGGAAACGACGTTCATCCAGTAGTAAAAATCCGTGTCTTCTTTGCGGCTATCGGCGACCAAGATATAGAGGGAACGTTTGGTGAGGAAAAATTGGTGGGTGGCGTGGTAAATTTCCTGACCGCCGAAATCCCAGATGTTGACGTCAAAGGTTTGTTCTTGATAGGGAAACGACCACCGCAAAACGTCAATGCCTTCTGTGGAAGGTTCTCGCGGTTGCAATTCGTAGTCGGGATTGTCGATTTTTTTGGCTAAGGTGGTTTTGCCTGCTTCCGCTTCGCCGACAATCAGCAATTTGGCTTCGTAAAGGGATTCTTCTCCTTCTTCTCGCAGTTGGCGAAAGTATTCTCGAATGGCATCAATGCCTTGTTTGGCTACTTCT
>CAYZHY010000196.1:0-4274 GCA_964477525.1 uncultured Geitlerinema sp.
AATAGATAGGAAAAGACAAAGCCGAGAAGTCCGAGTGAAATAGAGAACTGGAGAAGGAATGTTTCCGTCCCCTTGCGGGGAATAGATAGGAAAAGACAGGGGAGGCAATTTTCCGGGAGCATGATCCAATCCCGGAAGGTTTCCGTCCCCTTGCGGGGAATAGATAGGAAAAGACATAGTAAAGAAGATGTAAGAAGGTTCTAATGAAAGCAAGTTTCCGTCCCCTTGCGGGGAATAGATAGGAAAAGACCCTACCCCCGGAAAACTCGCTCTATATGGGATTTTCAAGGTCCAGTTGCGCCAGACCACGTACGTAGTCCTTTACAAAATTTTACAAGGTTCAACTTTGCCAGATAAAACTTTGAATATCCAGCGTTATTCTTAATATAGACCAATTTTTTCCAGAAGTCAAGGCAAAATTCCCAAAAAATTTTTAACTGACTGTTTCTCGCTTCCACAGAGACTTTCCTGCTCTTCGCGTCAAACTGTTGGTACAAATTTACATTCCGTAATAAAAGCCCTCCACCAAGGGAGGGCAAGGCTGAAAGCGCCAGCAGTGGCATTCAATTTCCACAACTTTCGTTACAAAATTAAATAATCCGGCGGTTCGTAAGGAGGCGGACTTCCGTATACCCGCGCTTGCGCTTTTGCCTTCGCATCCAACGGATATACCCGCAAACTATCCTCCGGTAGCTCCAACACCTTCAACCACCGAGACAGCAACTTATCCAGCGTCGGCGCATCCACAGGACACTCAAACACCGAATACTGTACCCGCTGGCATCGCTGTTCCATTAGCTTTGCCAACCGCTGCCGTCGCTTGTCATCGCGGATGTCGTAGCAAACCAACCACAAATTCGTCATCGCAATACAAAAGCCTCATAATCCAACTCAGAAGATGCCAAACATTGCCCAATCCATCGCGCTTGTTCCAGCAAAATCTGACTTAAAGCCAAACGACGCTGGTTTTGGGGTGGATAGCGGTATTTGGTTTGAAACTGCTGTTCTAACTGCGCTAAGAATAGTTTTTTGGCGGTTTGACCCAACCAAATGCCAGCACCATCTGGAGAAGGCTCGAAATCCTCCCATGTCAATACATCGGCTTCCAGCAAACGGATGGTGGCTCGATCGACAATCACCGGACGAAACTCCTCCATTAAATCCAAAACCATATTGGGACGGTGAGGCGCGATCGCGTGAAAAAATCCCAAGTACGGATCGAGTCCCCCTTGAACGCAGGCAGCAAAGACCCGCGCCAGCAAAACCCCATATCCCCAACTGAGCAAAGCATTGATGGGGTCGCGGGGAGGACGGCGGTTGCGTCCTGTAAATCCCCATTTTTCGGGAAACCAGTGGCGCAAAGCTTGATAGTACGTCCGCGCGCAAATTCCCTCGATTCCCATGATTTCGTCTTCCTGTAAAGGCGTATCGCTGGCTTTTAGCTGCTGCTGGTAAGCACTGAGAATGTCAATGGCTTCTGTAAGTTGGCTAATACGACCGCGACTCTTACGATTTCGCTGCTGCAGCAAAACTTTTTGATTGCAAACCTTGCCAAAAACCAACTTTTGTGCTAGCGCCCTACCAAAGGTTGTATTCACTTTCTGATATTGCGCCAGCCGTACTGTGGGGTTGGTGGCAAACTGTCCTTGCAAGCGTCCGCGAAACCGTCCATCTCGCCGCAGAAAGATGGTTTCAATTCCATTGTCAAAAAAAGCGGAAATGGCGCTGTGGCTGAGTTGTATTCCCGGCAAAACTACCACTAAATGAATTTCTGCCAGGCGGCAAGGAGTGGTCTTTTCCTTTCGGGTTACCGTCAACACCTGGTTGCTATAGCTGACTGTGGTTCCCGGTTCGGTGAGATAGAGAGTGGTCATATCGGTTCGACATTGCTATACCCTACACCTTCTATTTAAACCCTATATTGAATAGGGGTCTTCAAAGTGCTGTTATAATAGAAATTGTCGATTGAGTGAAAAACCACTATGCCTTATTCCGTCGTCAAACAATTGGTTCGCTATCGCAGCGTTTTGGTTGCCCTCGCCAACGCTGCTATTACTTGGGTGATTTTGATTGTTGCGCCTTTGGGACTGTTTGCTGTTATCCTGTGTACGGCGCTGGTATTTCTCAGTAGCATTGTATTCGGTACGGTTGGAGATTTTGCTTTGTTTTCCCTGCTGCGACCCAGCGGTTGGAATACCGTCTCTGCCACCACCGACCCACAAAACATTGATTCCCAAACTTCACCAACGGCAAATCCCGACCAATCTCAATTTGAAGGAGAACAACGGCAAAATTTGCCTTAAAAGAATAGAAACCAAAATAGAAAATCGGGGTGGATAGTTTTGGGAAAATCGAACGGAAAATTCCCCTATTGTCTTTCTTGTCAGGGGGAACGGTTGGCGACATTTTTGGTCTGATACGAAATCCGTTTTGGCAAGACCCGATAATATAATTGGGGTAGAACCCCCTGTAGTCCCCCTTGTAAAGGGGGACGGTTCGGGTTATGTTTGTGGTTTAGTAAATCGGATTTGGTATGCAATATAAAATTTGCGATCGCTCTATCCCCCCGTTTCCTTAGCAAGAAAAACCCTGTTAGATTAAAAAGGTAACTGGAGGGGAAATTGTACCGGCGCGTGTTTCTTTTTCCCAGCCACCACAGCATGAATTCCGGTGGTAACGAAGGTTTGTACCAGCGAAGAAACCTGTTGGTACTGACTTTTGGTAACCGGACGCATGCCATGGGCTAAAATAGAATCGTTGCGCGTGGTTAAAATATCCAAAAGCCTATCTTTGTATTCCAGATAAACGTTGCCTAGGGGGTCATCTGGCAACTCGGCAAGCAGTTCGTAACTTTTGGTCAACGCCAGTTGAATTTTTCCTTTGATGGGAGAACGTTCCGCTTCGTATTTTTCTTGTAGGGATTCTGGCAATTTGGTAATATCTACATCGCCAGTTTGGATTTGATACCCTTCCCAAAGACGAACTTGCACCAAAAGTTCCAAAGCGCGATACAATCGAGCTACGGCATCGTCGTATCGTTCCAACGTAGCGCGGCGTTCGGCATTGAGGAGAATGTCTTCCACAATTTCGTAACTATGTCCGTTGATGCCGTGGTCAGTTTCAAATTCATCGCCAATGGCTGTGGCAAATGCTTGACGGCTTCCCATAACCCGTTTGAGAAATAAAATTAAATCTTTGAGTTCTGGTTTATTGAGATATTTTTGCAAGTACGCGATCGCTTTTTTGTGGTCGAATTTATCCCAAGCATCCAACCCTTCGCAGCAATCCAACAGCTGTTCGATGCGCAGTCTATCCTCTTGCGATAGTTCCATATTTTGCAACAAAATCTTCAACTCCGCGATCGCGGCTGGATAGTTATACTGTTGGAGAACCCGAGGAATAAATTGTTCTACAGTCCGATTGACAGTAACCGACGATACGGAAGCTGCTCTCACTCGTTCTCCCGCTTCTACGCGAATTAAATTTTCCCGGGTGGTATTGGTGGTTAAATGAACTTTTGCACCATAATCCAAAGCCACCATTGCCAAAGCCACCGACATGGTTTTGGTGCCGCCGGTATAGTCAGCTAGAATATCATCTTGGGGAGATTCCTGTCGAATTTCGCGTACTTTTTCCGCGATCGCGCGGTAATTTTGCGATAAATCATCGGGGTTGGATATGGTGATAACATCCCGATTTGGTTGAAAGCGATCGCCTAATTCCAGATATGTCGGCAAATTTGGCAAGCGATCGACCACTTGTGCGCCTTGACGAATTTCGCAGGGTTTTCCTTCGCCAATAATTTGGGTTTCGCTGCCTCTGGAACCGCCGGAACAAACAAAGACGACGCGATCGGGATTGAGGCTTTGAACTGCGGTAATGATGGGTTGCGGAGACCCGCCAACGGTAACAAATAGGATTTTAGACATGATGGTATGCGATCGATTTCTCTAGATGTTTTAAAACAAATTTAAAATGAATAGCGTTCCTGCTAGATTGCGCTCATTTTACTGATTTAGTAAAAATTTTCCCTGAATGGGAAGTTCTAACACTTGGGAGTTTTGCAATCTTTTTGAAAAGAATAGCAGTTCCAAGTTTTCTACTTCCCCAGTTTCCGGATTGAACCTAGCAACGATGTCTCCATCCAGTTCTTCCGATTCCTGTTCGGAATAGGGTGGACATTGGTTAATATATAAAATATCAGCATCGCGATCGTAAAAAAAAGTTACGTTTGACATGATTTAGTCTCCTTTTGGGATTTTACGAGCTATATA
>CAYZHY010000197.1:0-4262 GCA_964477525.1 uncultured Geitlerinema sp.
CATTAAGTGTAAATATTCTATACAGCCAACCAATCGAAAACCCTAGTTCGTAGCGACAGGGAATCGTTCGCCTCTTACCGGTAGCATCGAACCAGCGATCGCGCCAATCCCTTTTTCTTACCACAAAAAGAACAATATACCAAAATAACTTAACAGAAATAAAAAAATAGAAAATCCTCCCCCTCTTCCCACTCCTCCCCCTCTTCCCCTACAACAACACCTGCAAAAACTTGCGAATCCAAGCAATCGTAACCGCTGGCAATTCCAACTGCGGCGTCAAGCCAGCATCCTTGAGTTCCACAAAAAACTTCACCGTCTCCGGGTTCAATGCTGCCAGGCGACGACCAATCTCCGGACCGGTAAACTGGGATTGTTTCCCCCACAAAATTGCTGTAGGCACGGTAAGCTGTGGGATATATTCCGACAAATCGAAGCACAAATCGCCACGAACGAAAGAAAGAGCCGCATATTCGGCATTGGGTTGCTTGGCAGATTCCAAATAAGCTTGGACAATCTCGTCAAAAATTCGTTCCGAACGAGCAAACTGTCGCTGTTCGAGGAAACTGCGAATGCCGAGTTCGTTGGCAACGGCCAAATTATAGACAGCGCGGTCTACAATGGGTGTATTCACCAGTTGGGTAAAGAAACTGCGCGTGTAGCGATCGCCAAAGTCAGACAAACCAGCTGCCGTAGTCAGAATTAATTTTTGGAACAGATCCGGACGTTCTACGGCTGCGCGAATGGTAAACGCTGCTGTCAGAGAAGAAGCGACTACAGGAACTGGCGGCGTACAAACAGCTTCGATAAACTCGCAAATCGTGCTCACGTAATCTTCAATTTGGTAGTTCCTGGCTGGATGGGCCGAACGTCCCCAACCAATTAAATCGGGAGCGATGGTATAGTATTCGCCAGCAAAGGCAGGATAGACTTTCGACCACTCGTAGGCAGAAGAACCGCCGCCAAATCCATGTAAAAAGACCAAAGGCGGAAAGGGAGATGTCTCGGAAGTAGCGTTTTCGACATCGCCGGAGGCATCAGGTAGCCACCAAGACGATTTTGGTGTATAGTATACTACTTCTCCTAAAGATGTGGTGGTAGATTGTTGCTGAAATCCTGGTGGAACGAACATAAAAAAAACCTCAGGATGGCTTATGACAGAAAATCGAGCTGGTTTTTGGTATGATGGTGCTTGGTATGACGGCCGTCGGTTGGAAATGGATATAACCGACCCAGGTTGGTTGTATGGGGCAACGGTATTTACCACGCTGCGGGTTTATAACAGTTCTTGGAAACATCCTTTGACCAATTGGCAGGCCCATCGCGATCGCTTGCAGAAGAGTTTGGAGACTTTTGGCTGGCAGCTACCGGATTGGTCTCGGGTAGAAGCGGGATTGCAAGCGCACTGCGATCGCGCTGCGGTGTTGCGGGTAACGATTTTTCCCGACGGTCGCGAACTAATTTTCGGACGCTCTCTGCCTGCCAATGTAACACAGTGGCAGCAAGAAGGAATTAGCGCTTGGGTAGCAAATGGTCCGGAATTTCGCCGTTGGTATCCTGCCCACAAAACGGGAAATTATTTGCCCGCCTGGCAAGCCAAACAGCAAGCTGGTAGCGTGGCGGCGCAGGAAGCTATTTTAACTGACAGCCAAGGCAACTGGCTGGAAACCAGTACGGGGAATTTGTGGGGATGGATGAATGGATGCTGGGTCACCCCGCCAGCAACGGGGGAACTTTTGCCAGGAATCGCCCGCGCCCAACTGCTGCAATGGCTGAAAAAGCGGCGTATAATAGTGGCAGAAAGTCCCTTTACACCAAAGTTGGTGCAGCAACTATCCGCGATCGCTTATAGCAACAGCGTTGTGGAAGTGGTCCCCATTCACCAAATTACCGACAGCGATGGCCAAACTCGTTATTTTCCCAAAATTGAGGTGGTTCGGGAATTGCAGGCTTTCTGGAAAACCCATCCCGCAGCGATCGCCAATATAAGGGATGCCACACCATCCTGAAATAAGTTAATATTAGTTTACATAGCAAATTTCTTGTCAAATTCTGCATGACAAAACGTTCGTGTCTACCTGAGAATGGCCCACAAGCAAGGCTACTCTTACACTGGACACCTGCGGGTCGTTCGCTCGTTTAAGCCTGTGGACTAGGGGACACCAAACCTCTAGAAAGAAACAGGAAGATAAAATCAAACTAGGAATGGGTTTTGCTATCCCAGTTCCAAGTTTGTGCAAGTTTATCGGAACGTATAAACAAAAAGCGCCCCCACGCCGCTCGTAGGCGCAATAAGCTGGCCAAATACCTGCTAGCTTGGCGCAATTTAGTAAAGGAGGATTTGCCCAGTGAGTAAACGCTGGAAAAACGCGGGACTGTACGCACTGCTAGCAATCGTTGTCATTGCTCTGCTCACCGCATTCTTTGAAGACCAACCCCAAGAACCGCAACGGTGGAAATACAGTAAATTTATTCAAGCTGTAGAGAACGACCGTATAGAAGGAAGTGTTAGCATTAGCTCCGATCGCTCGGAAGCTACCTTTACCGATCCGCAAGGGGAAAAACGGAAAGTGTACCTTCCCGACGATCCGCAACTAATCGAAACCCTAACCCAACACGATCTGGACGTAAAAGTCCAACCGCAGAACAACGATGGCTTCTGGCTGCGTGCTCTCAGTAGCTTCTTTTTCCCCGTCCTCTTGCTCGTAGGCTTGCTATTCCTGCTACGCAGAGCGCAAGGGGGACCAGGTTCGCAAGCCATGAACTTTGGCAAATCCAAAGCCAAAGTGCAAATGGAACCCCAAACCAACGTTGGCTTTAACGACGTAGCCGGAATTGACCAAGCCAAACTAGAACTGACCGAAGTTGTAGACTTCTTGAAAAACGCCGACCGTTTCACCGCCATCGGCGCCAAAATTCCTAAAGGAGTTCTGCTGGTTGGTCCTCCGGGAACCGGTAAAACCTTAATGGCCAAAGCCGTGGCTGGCGAAGCTGGCGTTCCCTTTTTCAGCATTTCCGGCTCTGAATTTGTGGAAATGTTCGTAGGTGTGGGTGCTTCCCGCGTCCGCGACCTGTTCGAACAAGCCAAGCAAAACGCTCCCTGCATTGTCTTCATCGACGAGATTGACGCAGTAGGACGCCAGCGTGGTGCTGGCTTGGGTGGCGGCAACGACGAACGGGAACAAACCCTCAACCAGCTGCTCACAGAAATGGACGGCTTTGAAAGCAACACCGGCATTATCATTATTGCCGCTACCAACCGTCCCGACGTATTGGATTCCGCTTTGATGCGTCCCGGTCGTTTCGACCGTCAGGTAGTTGTAGATAGTCCCGACTACGAAGGACGCCGGCAAATTCTGGACGTCCACGCTCGCGGCAAGAGCTTGTCTCCCGATGTAGACTTGGAAAAAATTGCCCGTCGCACTCCCGGCTTTACCGGTGCCGACCTTGCCAACCTGCTCAACGAAGCAGCCATTTTGGCGGCGCGGCGCAATCTAACCGAGATTTCCATGGACGAAATCAACGATGCGATCGATCGCGTGTTGGCAGGTCCGGAGAAGAAAGACCGGGTGATGAGCGAAAAACGCAAAGCCTTGGTAGCTTACCACGAAGCCGGTCACGCCTTGGTTGGTGCGCTGATGCCGGATTACGACCCGGTACAGAAAATCAGCATCGTTCCCCGGGGAGCTGCTGGCGGTCTGACTTGGTTTACACCTAGCGAAGAACGCATGGACTCGGGACTGTACAGCCGTTCCTATTTGGAAAATCAAATGGCTGTGGCTCTCGGTGGTCGCGTGGCTGAAGAGATCGTCTTTGGTAACGATGAAGTGACCACGGGTGCTTCCAACGACTTGCAACAGGTAGCACGGGTGGCCCAGCAAATGGTCACGCGCTTCGGTATGAGCGAACGTCTCGGTCCTGTAGCTTTGGGTAGCCAGCAAGGCGGCATGTTCCTAGGTCGCGACATTGCTTCCGACCGCAACTATTCAGAAGAAACGGCTTCTGCGGTTGACGACGAAGTTCGCAATTTAGTGGAGATGGCTTACCGTCGTGCCAGAGAAGTGTTGATGAGCAACCAACATATTCTCGATACCATTGCTCAGAAGCTGATTGACAAAGAAACGGTGGATGCGGAAGAGTTGCAAGAAATTCTTGATAGCAACGAAGTGAAGATGGCAGCTATGGTCTAGGCTGTAACTTCCTTGTCCATCGCTTGTAATTCTTTATATCGGAGGTTTCCCATTGGCTGGTGCCTCCGATTTTTT
>CAYZHY010000198.1:0-4199 GCA_964477525.1 uncultured Geitlerinema sp.
GCTGGCGCATTTCCTCACTTACCGTCCAAAACTACCAATCGAAGGGATAAAGCAGGAAAAATTTTTAACTCAATCGATGCATTTTGTGTCATTATTATAGAAATTTCTCTTGATTTAGCTAACAAATGCCCAATTTGTTGGCTAAATTCCTCGTTTTGCGAAAGTACAAGCCATGACATACAGCCTGAGAATTGCCGATTTACCAAGCAGCGAAAGACCACGGGAACGCTTAATGGCTGGTGGTCCCAAAACTATCTCTACAGCAGAACTGCTGGCTATTTTATTGGGAACGGGTCAAGGACCGGGAAAACTATCTGCTGTGGGATTGGGACATTACATTCTACAGCGTCTCGGTGAAAACCAACGGGAACCTTTGGAAATGCTGCGGGATGTTACTATCAACGAATTAAGACAAATTCCGGGAGTAGGTCCGGCAAAAGCAACTACGATTGTCGCGGCCATTGAGTTGGGAAAACGGGTTTTTCAACTAAGACCACCGGAAGGGAGACTTATCGATAGTCCCGAAGCAGCAGCAGCAGTTCTCAGTCACGATTTGATGTGGCAACCCAAAGAGCATTTTGCGGTTTTGTTTTTGGATGTAAAAAATCGTTTGATGGGAACGCAAGTAATTGCTATTGGTACGGCAACAGAAACGCTGGCCCATCCACGAGAAATTTTTCGGGAGGTCATTCGTCAAGGGTCTACACGCGCCATTGTCGCTCACAACCATCCTTCGGGCAATGTGGAACCCAGTTCCGAAGATCTGGAATTGACCCGACAAATGCTACAAGGCGGACAAATTTTGGGAATTCCTTTGCTAGATCATTTAATTTTGGGACATGGCAACCACAGCAGTTTGAGGCAACAAACCGATTTGTGGGAACAGTACCCGCAACAGGAATGACAATAACGAAGAACGATTTTGGGGGATTGCGCGATCGCTTTTTTTCTGGTATTCTAGATTAACTGCGAACATGGGCGATTAGCGCAGCGGTAGCGCACTTCCTTCACACGGAAGGGGTCACTGGTTCGAATCCAGTATCGCCCATTTTTTTTGAATTTTTAAGTATCCAGATATTCAATTTCGTTGGCTTGTTCGGGGAGTTTGGCTTCTTTCTGTCCGATAATCCGCGCTCTGGCTTGCAGCAAGCTAATGGGAGTTTGGATTAAATCGAACCAGCTAGTTGGTTCGCTTGTAATAATGACTTTTGGCGTTTTCGTTGGTACCTCTTTTAGCAGCCACCGTGCCAAACGATACGCGTACTCTCGCTGGGAAAATTCTGGCATTAACGAGATACCATGCAACTCGTGGAGGTAGCGATTGGATTGGCCGTAGCGACGCATTTGTGCCATCAACCCTTGAAAAGTCGTACGGTGGCGGTGTTTGACCGTAGCTGAGGGTTGAAAAGACAGTTGCCACTGGGTTTGCTGTTGGATGCGCCAGCATAAATCGGCATCGCCACCAGTGGTGAGATAGCTGCGAAACAATCCCACTGCCTGCAAGGTTTCTCGCCGCAAAGCTAAGTTGGCGGTTTGGCCGTAGGGATAAAAAGGATGCTCTAGGGTATATTGTTGGGAGAGAATTTTGCGATATTCAGCATATTTTTCCCAGAAGGTATGGCTGGGGAGTGCTTCGATTTCCCCAACCACAATGCCAATTTCCGGGTTGGCAAACGGTTGTACCAGCTTTTCCAACCAGTGCGGCTGGGGACGACAGTCCGCGTCGGTAAAAGCTAGAATATCGCTGGTAGCAGCACGGATGCCAGTATTGCGTGCGGCGTAGGAACTTTGAATTTGCTTTTCCTGTAGCAGATAGATTTTGGCTGGAAATTCGGTAATAGCTTGTCGGACGATCTCAACACTGCGATCGCTGCTGTTGTTGTCTACCAATACATATTCTATACGATCGCAGGGATAGCTTTGCGATCGCAAACAAGCTAGCAAATCTGGCAAATCGGCTTCACCATTGTAAACAGGTATAATAACGGAAACCTGGGGATAAATTGTCTGCTGGCTGGTCGAGTCCACATTGGCACTCATAACAAAAATTTCCCGTGATGCGACGGCGGTCTGACTTCCCTAGAGTTTTCCCGGAAATAAGCTAGAATTACAGCAGATTTCTCCAGTTGAATGTTGGCGAACGAAGGTTGCAAAGCACGAATTTAAGATGGCAAAGAACACTCAACCAACCCGGGAAGGACTGATTTTTCTACATATTTGGAAAGCTGGCGGTAGTACCCTGAATGACATTATCGAACGACAATATGCGGGGGAATCGATTTTCACCACCAATGGTGCTCGCTACGAGGAATCGATGGCAGAATTTCAAAATCTTCCCTCCACAGAACGTGCTGCTTTCCGGGTTTTGAAAGGACACATGTATTTTGGCATGCACGAGTATTTTTTCCGTCCTTGTCGCTATATTACCATGTTGCGCGACCCCGTAAGCCGCGTTATTTCTGATTATTATTACATTTGGGAAACGCCCCATCATAATTTTTACGATTTTGTGGTCAATCAAGAAAAAATGAGCTTGCAGTCCTTTGTTTCCCGGGAAGATTCACCTCTCTACGATAACGTTCAAACGCGTCTTTTGTCGGGGATTGCTTGGCAGGTCAAGTTCGGGGAAGCGAAACCAGATATGTTGGCGCTGGCTAAAGAAAATATAGACAAACACTTTGCCGTGGTGGGACTCACAGAAAGATTTGACGAAACCTTGATTTTATGCCAGCTAGCTTTTAATTGGAAAATGCCTTTTTATACGAAAAGAAATGTAACCCAGAAAAAGGCAGATTCCTCCAATATGGATGCGGAAACTTTAGAAGTGATTCGCCAGTACAATGCTTTGGATATCGAACTTTATGAATATGCCCAAAAACGTTTTGAACAGCAAATTCAAAGCTATGGCGATCGCTTTTGGCAGCAGTTAAAAAGCTTTCAATTTTACAACCAGTTTTATAAACCGTACTATCTTTCTCGACGTGCCGTTAAAAAACTGCAATCTCTGGTGGGAAGATAGTCGCCTTGGCGCATCTTTAAAAACATTTTGAACGATAAAGAAATAAGTAAATATATCGGAGTATTAACCAGGATTTTTCGTGGTTTTCTTATAATATTTTTTACAAATAAACATTATGGCTCCTACAAAAACGAAAAAATCTAAAAGTAAAAAAAATACGAGAAAAAATAAAAAAGTAGGCAAAAAACAACTTACCAAAAAAGAAATCAAAAAGCGCCAACGCGAGCGCAAACAGAAAATTCAAGAATTTATTCAATTTTTAGTTCCTTTTTTCGCATTAGGAATTATGTTAGGGGGAGCATTTTTTGCTCTCGACGAACCCAAACTCGCTTTAGCAGGCTTCGGTGGCACCGTGGTCACGGCGCTTTCTTATAAATACTGGCGTATTGGCCTGTGGTTGTTTCTCATCTACATGCCATTTGCTGGTACGGTTACCTATTGGATAGCTGGCGGAAATGCCATTTTCCAGCTAGCTAAAGATGGTTTTTATATTCCCGCACTATTGCGTTTGTGGCAAAGGTGCAAACAGACCAGAAGTCGTATATTAATTGATAAACGACTACAAGTTCCCCTAACTCTGGTAATTATCGCCTGTGCTTTAAGTATGATTATGGGAAATATTCCCGACCAATTCGATCCTGCCAACAAACAGCCAATTTTATTAGGCATTTTAGGATTAAAAGTTTTCATTGGCTACGTTCCCTTAATGTTGTGTGGTTATTATTTAATTCGCGATAAAAAAGAATTAATGTTTCTGAGTCGTTTGCATGTGGTTTTAGCAATTATTTGCTGTTTGTTGGGTGCCATGCAATATTACATGCTGGACTCAGGAAGATGTGTGGGAACGCGCAATTTGAGTGGAGAAGATTTGTTTAAAGCTACCTTAGAAGCCAAGTGTCTTGTAGGCGGCTCGTTAGTTTTTAGTCCTCAAGTTAACATGATTCGGCTTCCTGGTACGTTTGTGGCTCCCTGGCAGTGGGCCTGGTTTCTAATTGCCAATGCTTTCTTAACCTTTGCCGGTGCATTTAGCGATTCTTCAAGGTTGATTTGGCGTCCTATTAGCATGGTTGCCATGGCATTGGTCTTTTTAAATGCTGTGATTTCCGGACAGCGAATTGCCCTCGCTTTGGTGCCTACTGTTACAGTTATTTTGTTAGTGATGACCGGACAAATTACTAAC
>CAYZHY010000199.1:0-4087 GCA_964477525.1 uncultured Geitlerinema sp.
TTCAGTAGTTTTCTCTGGTTGGGGAGTTTTTTCTACTTCCGGTTCTGAGGGTTTCGTGTAGTCTGGATCGACTATAGCGAGAGCTTCCTCAAAAGGAATTTCCCCACGGATTAGCTGGGAAAGAGAATCCTGAGCATTTGGTTGGTAGGTAATTAGTTTGGTGTTGTTGTCAATAGGATTGGCAACGCTCTCTCCCCGTTCGTTTAGATATTCCAACTTAATCCAATTTTGCCCAGCTGAGAAACCTTCTAGATAAACAGGTTGCCAGCGATCGAAATAGAAGGTTTCTCCATTGGCAGTAATGCGAATTTGCCAATCTTCAATTTCATCATTCGGATCTTGTTGAGCTGCCAAATGTAAAGGAGCGTTATCCAGATAAAAATCTAACAGAATGGGTTCTGCTCCCTGAGTTCCCTGTGGTGTGTTGTAGGTAAGCAGGGGTTGTTCTGGATCGGGAATATCTTGCGGTGTTTTCGTAAAAACGTGAAAAGTGGTTCTTGCATACGCACCTTCATTTTTAAAACTTTCTTCCCAAGGCTTGGCTGCTAGGACTTGTATAGTATGGCTGCCGGGGGAAAGATCGGAAAATTGGATGGGTTGGCTGGTGTCGTATACAGATATGGCAGCTCGGTCGTCTAGAAAAACTCGCAAATGCGGTCCTAAGTTGAAGTTGGAATCTCGATAAAGTGGTAAGTCTCGCGACTGAAGAGTCACTTCTACAGTTTGATCTTCAATGACCTCGTCAGGGGATGGCGCTGTAATGGTTACTTGGGGTCGGTAAACATCTAGCTTGCTGTTTAGTTTTTGTAGGGGTTCTGGCGGGGAAACCTCCACCAGTTGGGATTTGGGAACGGCAGAGGTAGAAGTTCCGTTTTTGGAGTTGGTTTCTAGATCGGCGCTTTGGCTGCAGGCTGTTGTAGCTATTAGTAAAACCAGAACCAACCCACCAGCAAACCACCTACGAGCAATTTGTCGCCACCAATACAAAGTTCGATCGAACACGTCTCAATACTCCTGAAAAAGCAGCTATTGGAAATATTTAATTCAAAACTAAAGAAAATTAATCGTTGCTACACAAATCGCTCCATCCAGTAACGTTTCTTTGCGTAAAAGTTAAGTTTTCTTTCATTTTGTGGATAGAGCGATCGCTTTGAGCAAATCCAAAACTATCTTCTCAGGTCTTGGACGTTTCGCAAAGCGAAATCCTTGAATTGCAAACATTTGGGGAGTTAACTGGTTTGGTGGGGGGCATGTCCCATGCCGAAAAAATCGACAAAAAATTTTTAAATATTGTTAAGCAACCCTTCAACGAACCTAGGAAGAAAGCTCTATAATGCAGACTCAGAACGCCACTTTTGCTTGCTCGTTCTAGCTACCTTGAGCTTCATGAAGCTTAACATTGGGGGGGCTTCTCGAAACGGAAAGAGAAGATTACACTAGACCTTTGAGTAAGCTTGCTTCCCAAAATTGGGCTAGCTTCCACGGGTCTGCCCCTCAGCACTTGCCGAAAGTAAAAAAACACTTACAATTTCAAGGAAAGGCTGAAGGTAAAGCAGAGTTCGTTCCTGTCTAAAGAGAGGAGAGTCTCAATGACAACCAGTCCTAAGGAGCGAGAGGCAAAAGCAAGAATCGCTGTCGATAAAGACCCGGTTCCCACTTCATTTGAGCAGTGGGGCAAACCAGGATTTTTCGACCGCACTCTTGCCAAAGGTCCCAAGACCACCACTTGGATTTGGGACTTGCATGCCAATGCCCACGACTTCGATAGTCAAACCAGCGATTTAGAAGAAGTATCGCGCCGGATTTTCAGCGCCCACTTCGGTCACCTAGCAGTCATCTTCGTCTGGCTGAGTGGTGCGTACTTCCACGGTGCTAAGTTTTCCAACTACGAAGCTTGGCTAAATAACCCCACTGGCATCAAACCCAGTGCCCAAGTTGTTTGGCCAATTTTTGGTCAAGAAATTCTTAACGCTGATGTTGGTGGCGGATTCCAAGGAATTCAAATTACCTCGGGACTGTTCCAACTATGGCGTGCTTCTGGTATTACCAGCGAATTTGAACTATACTGCACCGCCATCGGCGGCCTGGTCATGGCCGGTCTGATGCTGTTCGCTGGCTGGTTCCACTACCACAAGCGCGCTCCCAAGCTGGAATGGTTCCAGAACGTGGAATCCATGATGAACCACCACCTAGCCGGACTCCTAGGTCTGGGTTCTCTAGGTTGGGCTGGACACCAAATTCACGTATCTCTGCCCATCAACAAGTTACTGAACTCCGGAGTAGCGCCCGAAGACATTCCACTGCCCCACGAATTCATCCTCAATCCCAGTCTGATGAAAGAGTTGTATCCTGGGGTTGAATGGGGTTGGTTCAGCGGCGTTGCCCCCTTCTTTAGCTTGAACTGGGGAGCTTACAGCGAGTTCCTGACCTTTAAAGGCGGACTTAACCCCATGACCGGTGGCTTGTGGCTAACCGATACGGCACACCATCACTTGGCGATCGCCGTATTGTTCATCATTGCCGGCCACATGTACCGCACCAACTGGGGCATCGGTCACAGCATGAAAGAAATTCTGGAAGCTCACCGAGGTCCCTTCACCGGTCAGGGCCACAAAGGCCTGTACGAAGTTCTCACCACTTCTTGGCACGCCCAGCTGGCCTTAAACTTGGCTCTGCTCGGTTCCTTGAGCATCATTGTGGCTCACCACATGTACGCGATGCCTCCCTATCCGTACATTGCGACGGATTATCCCACCCAGCTATCGCTGTTTACCCACCACATGTGGATTGGCGGCTTCCTGATCGTGGGTGCGGGGGCGCACGCAGCCATCTTCTTCGTGCGCGACTACGATCCAGCCACGAACGTGGATAACGTGCTCGATCGCGTCATTCGCCACCGGGATGCCATCATTTCTCACCTGAACTGGGTTTGCCTGTTTCTAGGCTTCCACAGCTTCGGGCTATACGTTCACAACGACACCCTGCGGGCCTTCGGTCGTCCTCAGGACATGTTCTCCGATACTGGTATTCAACTGCAGCCAGTATTCGCCCAATGGGTACAACAACTTCACACCTTGGCACCTGGCAACACAGCCCCCAATGCCATCTCTAGCGTCAGCCCCGTGTTCGGCGGCGACGTAATGGCCGTGGGCGGCAAAGTCGCCATGATGCCAATGGAGCTGGGAACGGCTGACTTTATGGTGCACCACATCCATGCGTTCACCATTCACGTCACCGTCCTGGTTCTGCTCAAAGGCGTGCTGTTTGCTCGCAACTCGCGCCTCATCCCTGACAAGTCCAACCTCGGGTTCCGCTTCCCTTGCGACGGTCCTGGTCGCGGCGGTACCTGCCAAGTTTCCGGTTGGGACCACGTGTTCTTGGGTCTGTTCTGGATGTACAACTCCTTGTCCATTGTGATTTTCCACTTTAGCTGGAAGATGCAATCGGACATCTGGGGCACTGTATCTCCTGACGGTGCTGTTTCCCACATCACCGCTGGCAACTTTGCCGAAAGCGCCATCACCATCAATGGTTGGCTGCGTGACTTCCTGTGGGCTCAGTCCTCGCAGGTAATCAATTCCTACGGTTCTGCCCTCTCCGCTTACGGACTGCTGTTTTTGGGTGCTCACTTCGTTTGGGCATTCAGTCTCATGTTCCTGTTTAGCGGACGTGGATACTGGCAAGAGCTCATCGAATCCATCGTTTGGGCTCACAACAAGCTGAAAGTGGCTCCTGCTATCCAACCCCGCGCCCTGAGCATCATTCAAGGTCGCGCTGTTGGCGTTGCCCACTACTTGCTAGGAGGGATTGTGACCACCTGGTCGTTCTTCCTGGCGCGTATTATCTCCATGGGATAGAAAATTAGGTTAAAAGCATTGGGTGGGGAAGTTCCCTGCCCAATGCATCCCAAAATCCGTCAACCATTGCCCAACTGACGATATTTGAGATTACAAGAGGCTTATGGCAACCAAATTCCCAAAGTTTAGCCAGGACCTCGCTCAAGATCCCACTACCAGGCGCCTGTGGTATGGAATTGCCACCGCTCATGACTTTGAAAGTCATGACGGCATGACCGAAGAAAATCTCT
>CAYZHY010000200.1:0-4056 GCA_964477525.1 uncultured Geitlerinema sp.
TTCCCGTTCAAAAAATTGGGTATGTAAGTCTACAACCGAATTTCAGATTATTTAGAAATAAAATGTACCCAAAAATTGCCATCGGGAATGCAAAGCCGGCGGATTAGATTGTAAGAATAATGGACGTATTTGCCGCTCAAATCGGTACGATAGCCACCAGGGAACCATTCGCCATACGGATCGTGAACGATAAATCCTCGATCGTCATACCCCACAAAAACCACAATGTGGCCGTAGGAAGTAAAATAACCGTGAGCGACTGCTAGTTTTTCATCAGCCACCCAATCTTTTGCCTCTTCGATGGTGGCACTTTCGGTAAAGCGATCGCGCGCCCCGTAATCTCGGACAATTTGCGCCAAATCGTAGGGATCGTGGCGGCTCAATCCCCGATCGATGGCGTATTCGTACAGCTCGTCTTCATATTGCCCGTCGTTGCTTTTTCGGGGAATTTGCAGGTATTCCAAGCACATGGCTAGGGCAGTGACGTTGCAAGCCCCTGTGGGATTGTAATAATTGTCTAACTGGGATTTATAAGGCACCGATAGCTTGACGGTTTCGGACTTGGGTTTGGGGTAAATGCGATCGCTCCCTGAATATAGTTCGATATGTCCGTTATAAGCATACCAAACCTTACTATCTAGAAAAGATTCTTTTTTAAAGGTAACGCGATAATGTTTCGATCTAGCTTTTTCATAAGAAACCAAAGCAAATTCATTGCCAGCAGAAACGTTGTATTTTTCAGAATTGTTTAAAGCTGAAGAATCGATAGGTTTTGCTTTGAAAACTGTATTTTGAGTAACTTTTAAAGTTAAATCGTTGCTTCCTCCATTCGTTTTGTTGGTTTGCAGGTCTTCTTTGTTCGCATTTAGTAATTTTTTCGCTGTTTTGGATCCGAGAAAACCGGGTTCGCCACAATCGAGAATTTTCTGAAATCTTTCTAAAGCCGAGGTGGATGCTGGACCAAAAACACCATCAATGAGCGGTTCGTCCAACACCCCCAACTCGGTAAGTCTTTGTTGGATTTGACGGGTTAACTCTTCATCCTCTGCGATCTGGTTGGTATCGTACTTGCGATCGCTATCTACAAAATCTTGCAGTTTCATGCCCAACGTCCTTTTCTTGTTGGAATATAGCCTCTATTTTAGCAAATAGCAGAAATAAAAAAATCTTGCTATTCCCCCAAAAACTGGCATAGATAGTAAGATTTGGACAATTTTATCCCAAATCCGCTCTGCTTGCCCTTTAAAAAATACCTTCGCGATCGCAAAAAACAAATTTTGTAGGGTAGAGAATCCCCCACCCTACCACTACGTTTATGTGGTTGTTTTCATCCGGATACTGCCCCCACAATCGAACATAACAATTACAGAATTGGCTGGGAATTCACCCGTCGAACCGCCACCACAGAAGGCTTCGGCGGCTGGTTGGCTTGCTTATCCGGCCAGTTAGAACCTATCGGTACGGTACGTTGCTGGGAAAATTCTTCGCCAGTCGTAGTGCGAAGCACAAACTGACGGGTTTCAGTGGCACCATCTTGTCGAATGCCATTATCAGCCCCGGGATGCTGAATTGCTAAAAACAGGGTTTGCTGGTTCGGCGAAAACATGGGACCGCAAATTTCGCACTCCATAGGTCCTATACCAAACAAGTAAGCATTGCCCGCTTGCGGACCGGAAGCGGCTACCATCCAAACGGAATTGTTGCCAAAGACGCCGCGGCGGTTTTTGGCATCGGGGGTATTTTGTTTGCTAGTGGAAATATCTGTAACCATCCACACATTGCCAGCCTTATCCAGTTCCAAGTTATCCGGATTGGAAAATCCAGCACCACCGTCTGCCGGTTCGCCACCCATCGCTAGCATTTCCCAATCAAAGGTCATGGAAGCCGGGTCGTTGCTATCTTCTTTGAGTTTCATAATCCAGCCGTGTTCCCAAGCTTGTTGGTCTTGGGCAGAAAACACTTGCTTGTCAGGTCCGCCGTCGCCACCGGGGGAACCAGAGGTAAAGGCAATGTACAACGTACCGTCTGGGCTGATGTCCGTATCTTCCGGACGTGCGGTACAACTGGCACCAGCGGCATTGGCAGCAAAGTGAGCGTCAATCAGAATGGCTCCTTGTTTTTCCACATCGCTGCCGGCATACAAATCTCCTAAAGTCCGAAAACGATTTTGGAAATCCTGTGCCTCGGCATCGCTGGTGGCTTTAAAAATTCCGCCTTCCGGACGTTTGGGCAAAGTAACCATGCCGCCGTGAACGCTGCTGGGCCTGACGGGATTCACTGGTGTATCCGCTTTCAGGGGAATCCAGCGTCCGCGTCCGTTGGGTTCAAATAAGGCAGCATACAGCATGCCATCTTCCATGAGTCGAGAGTTGGCTTTGTCCTGAGGGTTTTTAACTTTGCCGTTGCTAACAAATTTGTAAACGTGACCGCCCCTGCGATCGCATCCGGAATAGATAGCTAAGGGTTTGCCGGCGATGGCGTTGACGGCGACCGCTTCGTGGCGAAAACGACCCAACCAGGTATGCTTGGTTCCATAATCTTGGGGATGGGCGGGGTCTACTTCCACCATATATCCGTATTTGTTTCCTGCTAAACTCAACGGATTGCCGCGACCATCTACAGCTACGTCGTTGACAATGAATGGGGAAGCACTGGGGTTGAAGGCAGAACCGTCTGGCATCACCGCTTCGTGGACCTGGTTTTGGAAGTTCTCTTCTGCACTCATGACGGTTCCCCAGGGCGTGGTTCCGCCAGCACAGTTTTCGATGGTACCGATGATGCGTTCGTTGAGACCATCGTCGTATCCCATTTTGTTGGATTTGCGGAAAACGGCTGTGGCCGGACCGGTGGCACGTAAGTATCTGCCGTCTTCCCAACCGGAAATGCCGGTAATGCGGCGATCGCTTTTTGAATAAGTACGTTCCCACTTGCCGTTGGCGTTGCGGCGGATGGAAATCACGCCAATGCCTTGGTCGGTGAGGGCTTCTTTACTAATTTCTAAAATATCTGCTTTGAGATCGTCGCCCTCGGGTAACGCCAAAGCATTGATGGTACCACCATTTTCAGCAGCGGCAGCCTTGACCGTGTCAAAAGGCAGGGATTTACCAATGACGGAGGTGTAGGTTTGCATCCAAGTTTGGCCGCTGATGTATTCAAAGTTAATGGTGAGAAAGCCTTCGTTAGGACTGGTTTCGATAAAAGATAGGTAATCGTTGTTGTACCCGAAACGAGAATCAGCCAAGCGATCGCCCCAAGAACCAATAATATCGTAGGTAAAGCCTTCTGGTAGAACAATGTCATCTACCACTTCAAAGGTAGCAAATTCCTGAGGTTGTTTGCTGGGGGGTATATTTTCGTCGTCTAAGGGAATGGGACCGCGAACGGGGGAAAAACTCAAGCGATCGCTCGTGGCAGCGTTGGCATCGGCAAAGGGCATGGCAAATTTACTACCATGGTTGCTAGCCGGTAGGGAACCAACGGTCATGGTCACGGCACTAGCACCGATAAATTGGAGAAAGTTTCTGCGCTTAATTCTCATAAAAGATAGTCTGGAACTTTAGAACAGCTTTATCTTTTCTTTACGCTATAAGAAAAATTTTATGAGAAGGTTAAGCATTTGTTAAAAAGCTTTTATTAAATTTTTGAAGATGGAGTGATAGGCAAGGATAGTCGCGGGGTCAATCAACCCTGACAACTCAAGTTAAATAAAGGTGAACCTCCTTCCACCGAGGTGCAAGGTTGAAAGCATCACTCGCAGTGCTGTGGTAGGATCTCAGAGCTGAAGTCGGATGAAAGGTCGGTAACTCGCGCCATAGCGGAAATCCCTTCTAGCAAGTGGGTATGGCCAATCAAAAGGTGAACTGATGTTTCAACCTTCGTTGCCCCCAACCAGTTCCAAGGGGCTTTGAAATTGGAGTCAAAAGGCAAAGGATAAAGGATATTGGTCAAGGGCGTTTTTCCCGCAACCTTTATACACTGACAAGAAACCCGGAGGATAGTCAAAGGTAATGTGCCTAACCCCACTACCAATTTAACTTGGGAACGAAGCAGCTTCCG
>CAYZHY010000201.1:0-4040 GCA_964477525.1 uncultured Geitlerinema sp.
TTACAATATCGATTAGCCAAGCAAGTTGCGTTCCATTACTGAGGCTATGCAAAATTTTTGTTTGTAAGGTAATACGACGTTGGTTGCGAGAGCCGATTTCTATTAACCAATCCGGTGCGCCATTGAATGGTTCGTCTTCTACAGGCAAGCGATCGCGATCGACAATAGCAATATCCAGCACTGGCGAATAAGGTGGTACAATACAGCGTAGTTCTTGTATAGCTTCAAACCGTTCGGTGCGATCGTTGATATAATTAACAAAGTTCCGTTGCAGCCGCGAGCGAAACAGGGTTGGCATTGGCTTTTGGATGGCCTTTCCAGCTATCAATTCCCAAGCTGGCGAAGATTCGATATCGGGGTTCGCTAGAAAATCGGCAAGCGACGGTACGCTAACAGAGGGATTCGTAGTCATAGCAATACAGCTATAACATTTTCATATAAAATGTATACAATGCAATTGTGTAGGGATACAACGCGTAAGCGCCCCTTCTGAAATCGAAATTCAAGATTCCCCTTTTGTTATTCCCATCGTCTCTTTTTGTTGAAAATTTATTCGGAGGAACTGTATGGGAAAGAAAGCCAAATTAAAGAAACAAAGAAAACAAGCGCAAAAACAAGCTTCTTCCAATACATCCCAAAATTCCAAATCCAACCATTTTATCGACCAATTGGAACGGCAAGGCTATTCATGGAAACAACAACAAGAAGCGCCAGACGTGCCGGAAAATAAATGGCAATCTCAGGAAAAAGGTCCGCAGGTTTAGTGCGTGGGTGCTTGGGTGCTTGGGTGCTTGGGTGCTTGGGAGATAAAACCAAATGCAATTTATATCAATAAACCTTGCCCAACTATAAAAGCTTTGTGGTTCCATATCCCTAAAAAAAGGGTGGGAAATCCCCACCCAAAATATTTATTGCAACGACTCGCGAAGTTGCTGTTTTGCTGTTTCTAACGCCTCTGGCAACTTATCTGTTTCGCGACCGCCAGCTTGTGCTACGTTAGGACGACCGCCGCCGCCACCGCCACAGATTTTGGCGATGCCACCGATAAATTTGCCGGCTTGCAGACCTTTTTGGTTGACTTCTTCCGAAAAAGCAGCCACGAGACTAACTTTGCCTGCCGTGGGAACGGAACCTAAAATCACCGCAGCTTTGCCGAGTTTTTGCTGCAAGCGAGTTGCTGCTTGTTTGAGGGATTCGGGATCGGCACCTTCGAGGGAGGAAACCAAAACTTGGAAATCGCCGACGGTTTCCGCTTCGTTGGCTAACTGGTCGGATTTGGCGATCGCTAATTCGGCTTTGGTGTCTTCCAATTGTTCGCGAGTTTCCTTCAACTCTTTTTGCAAATTGCTTACCCGAGGTAAAATTTCCTCTGGTTGTGCCTTAAACTGTTCTCCCAACGATCGCACAATGCGATCGCGAACGTTGAGATATTCCAAAACCGCCGGACCGGCAACCGCTTCAATGCGACGCACACCTGAAGAAATCCCAGTTTCCGAGATAATCTTAAACAAACCAATCTCGGCAGTATTCTTGACGTGGGTACCGCCACACAGCTCCATAGAAACCCCGGGAACGTCGATGACCCGGACCTCGGAACCGTATTTTTCCCCAGCCATGGCAATAGCACCTTTGGCCTTGGCATCGTCAAACGGCATCACCGCCGATTGGGTATCGTGAGCTTCTGCAATCCAGAGGTTGATTTGATTTTCGATTTGTTCCAAATCCTCTGATGTGAGCTGCCGCGGACAGTTAAAGTCAAACCGCAGCCGGTCGAACGCTACCAACGAACCTGCTTGGCAAACTGACTCATCTATCAGTTTCTTCAACGCCGCTTGCAACAAGTGAGTCGCTGTATGGTGAGCGGCAGCGCGACGGCGGCAGGCGCGGTCGATTTGCGCGTTGACCGTATCTCCCGGTTGCAGGGTTCCCCGTTCTATACGACCGAAGTGAACGAAGACGTGACCTTCCTGCTGTACGTCTTCCACACGAACCACCAAATCCTCGCCGCTGAGGTAACCGCGATCGCCGATTTGCCCCCCAGATTCGGCGTAAAATGGCGTTCTGTCCAAAACCACTTGCACTTGGTCGCCAGCGGTCGCTTTCTCCGTAGAACGACCGTCTACCAACACCGCTTCTACTTTGGCATCGTAGGCGAGGTGGTCGTAACCGGTAAACTCCGTAGCATGGATTTGGCTGGCTAACTTCTCAATGCTACCTTGTACGGTGAGGTCAATGGTTTCGTGAGCAGCTTGCGATCGCTGTCTTTGTTTTTCCATTTCCGCTTCAAACTGCTCTTGGTTGACCGTTAACCCGTACTCGGCAGCCATTTCCTGGGTCAGTTCTAAGGGAAATCCGTAGGTATCGTACAGAACAAACGCATCGACACCGGAAATTTCCCCTTGCGACCGTTCGATAACTTCTGCCAGCATCTTCTCACCGCGTTCCAGGGTTTCCCGAAAGCGGGTTTCTTCGCGACTCAACTCGTCTTTAATCGCTTTTTCTCGTTCTCGAACGTGGGGATAAGCACCTTCCGAAAGCGCGATCGCAATTTCTGCCACATCCTCCAGAAAGGGTCGGCTGATGCCAATGGACTTGCCGTGGCGAACCACCCGACGAATCAACCGCCGCAACACGTAGCCGCGACCGATATTTGATGCAGTCACCCCATCGGCAATCAAGTGAACCACCGCGCGCACGTGGTCGCCAATGACTTTCAAAGAAACCCGATTGGTATCGCTGGTGCGATCGTACTGAATTTCCGCAATTTCGGCAGCTTTTTGGATAATGGGGAAGATGAGATCGGTTTCGTAGTTGTTGGGAACCTGTTGCAGGATTTGCGCCATGCGTTCCAACCCCATCCCCGTATCGATATTTTGTTTTTGTAAAGGCGATAGATGGCCTTCCCCATCCCGGTTGTATTCCATGAAAACCAAATTGTAGAACTCGATAAACCGGGAATCGTCTTCGATATCGAAATCTTCGTCGCCTAAATCGGGATGGAGGTCGTAGTATAGTTCCGAACAAGGACCGCAAGGACCAGTAGGACCGGCAGCCCAGAAATTTTCGTCTTCTCCCATCCGAATAATGCGTTTGGTGGGCAAACCAATGTCATCGCGCCAAATAGCAAACGCCTCTTCGTCGTCTTGATAGACGGTGGCAAAAAGACGTTCTTTGGGCAAGCCAAACCATTCTGTGGACAATTCCCAAGCCCAGGCGATCGCTTCTTTCTTAAAATAATCGCCAAAGCTGAAATTGCCCAACATTTCAAAAAACGTATGGTGTCTGGCGGTACGACCCACATTTTCAATATCGTTGGTACGGATGCATTTTTGAGACGTAGTAGCGCGGTCGTACTTCGCCGGTTCCTGTCCTAGAAAAATGGGTTTAAACGGCAGCA
Organism: uncultured Geitlerinema sp.; assembly: GCA_964477525.1. GTDB lineage: Bacteria > Cyanobacteriota > Cyanobacteriia > Cyanobacteriales > PCC-9228 > PCC-9228. The sequence continues at coordinate 3,398 of CAYZHY010000201.1, forward strand.
TTCCGGCGATGGTTAGCAAGACCGTCGGGTCGTCTGGAATCAAGGAAGCACTTTCGAGGACATGGTGTCCTTTTTTGGCGTAAAAATCTAGGAATTTTTGTCTGATTTCGTTTCCTGTTAGGAATTGTGGGGAAGAAGGCATAGAATTTCTATAAATAATACCAGTCTACAACGAAGACCAAGACCCTTGGTGGGGGCAACGCCAAGTTTCTCTATTTTTTCTATTTTGACATCTTCGGTGTACTGATGGGGAGTGTATTGCTAGGAGGATTTGTCTGGAATGGGGAAATGGCAATGTCTCTTGGTTACAACCAAAAGCATCGGGAAGGTTATTTTTTTACTGCAGGTTGCGGATCGAGGAAGAGAAAATTGAGAACCAATCCTCTACTTAAATTATTCAAGTATCTTATTTGCATAATTTCTTTTCCAAAAAAAAATACATAAAGCCTTTTTAAATAAGATTCGATTCCGATCGGACTCCCGGCCGGCTGTCGCCGTCCCCTTTGCCAAGGCGAACTGACAGGTACAGGGAGCGATCCCCAATTGAGTACCGCTCGAAGAACATCAAATCTACATCCCTACACAAACAATGCCTTGCTCTATCGAACGAGCAGTATCTCTGTTTGCCATGCAGGGATCGCAT
>CAYZHY010000202.1:0-4020 GCA_964477525.1 uncultured Geitlerinema sp.
TATTATATTTTCTTCTCCCTCTTCCCCCTCCTATATGAAAAATGTGGTTTTGACGTGTCGGATTGGAAAGTTAGAGAGCAATGCTAGCTTATCCATAACACCATCGTTGGTTCTAACTTCAGATTGGATTTGCCCAGAAACTTCCAGAACCACCGAAATCTCCATCGAAGGAAATATACCTCAATCTCTTAATCCCCCAGCTACTGGATAAAAACCGACCCCAACAGTTCCCAGATGGGGCTACTTGCCAACTTCCTGGCTTTAGGAAAGTCGAAATTCCTGTTCCTTTGATAAACTACGGGTAGATTTTTGCGTCTTTGCCCTTATCCATCTCATGTCCGACTTCGGAAACTGGCTTGGTCTGCTTGATAAAGCTTTCAAACTTTTAAAAAAGCTGGAACGGGAATCCAAGTATCTCATTGCATGGTTCATGGTTGTCGTGGCTGTTCGCGTGATTCTTTATCTCCAGCCAGAGATAATGGAGCAGTGGGAGAAAGAGATTTCCTACTTGGCACTCGGTTTGCTGGGGATATTTTCATTCAACCTGCTTTGGGTATATATCCAGCGTCGGCGAAACAAACCAAAAACTCCCGGCAACCCGCGAGAGCAATTGATTGAAGCGGTACGAACAAAAGTTGCCCAACGGCTGAAAGATTCGCTACAAACATCCGATCCGATACCTCTGACAATGCCAGACCAACCCCAAGCAGTGGGAAGAGGGAAACCTAGAGAGATACCGCAAGAAAACTCGCAAAATTCTCAAAATTTTTTTTTCCGAATGGCACGGAAATTGTTCACGTTTGGTCGGTCGCCGTCGGAAGAAGACCTGGAACCGCAAAGCAAGATTATTGATATTTTCCAGCGAGAGGATATTAACGGCAAATTGCTGATTTTGGGGCAACCTGGTTCCGGTAAAACCACCACCCTACTGGAACTGGCGCGGGATTTGATAGCACAGGCGAATTCTACACAACCGTTCATTCCCGTGTTGCTAGAACTGACCAATTGGACAGATAATAGGCAATCCATGGAGGAATGGTTGGTTGCGGAATTGAAAGACCGCCACCACGTACCTCCCAAGCAAACCCAGGAATGGTTGGAAAAACATTTATTGCTGCCGATGTTGGATGGGTTGGATGAGTTGGGCATCGAACGGCAGCGAACTTGCATCCAGCGAATCAACCAGTTTGTGGAAAATAGCAACTATCGTCATTTGGTGGTTTGTTGTCGTTCCGACGAGTACGAACAGGGGCAGGTAAACCTGAAAGCGTTGAACGGGGCAGTATGCTTGCAACCCTTGAGCGACGGTCAAATTCAAGAATACTTGCAACAGGTAGGGCGACCTTCTTTGTGGGCTGAGATCGAGCATGATGAAACGTTGAAAGAACTAGCAACAACACCATTACTGTTGGGGTTTATCGCCGCTGCCTACCCGCAACAAGCACCCCATCTAATATCGGCGTCGGAATCACCGTCGGAACGCCGTCAGGCCTATTTAAAGCAAATTTTCCAGACTTACATCGATAAAAAGCTTCAGGAACCTTTGCCGAGTCAGTGGTATCGCCCGGGAAAAAAACCGAGTCCAGAGCAAACCAAGCGATGGCTGTCGTTTTTGGCGAGACGGTTGCGGGAAGAACGAAAGACGGAATTTTTAATCGAAAAAATGCAGCCCATTTGGTTGGGCAATAAAGTCAAACGACGAATTTATTTTAAATTTGTCGGGCTAATTTACGGGCTGATTTACGGGGTGATTTTCGGGCTAATTTTCGGGCTAATTTTCGAGCCAATTAAAGGGGTAATTGGAGGGCTAATTTTCGGGCTAATTAGAGGACTAATTAGAGGGCAAATCTCAAAAATTCAACCTACAGAAACACTAGGTTGGTCAACCGAAAGATTTAAACATTATCTGAATTACGGGCTTTTCGGGCTAATTGGAGGGCTAATTTACGGGCTAATTGACAAGCCAATTTGCGGGCTAATTTACGGGCTGATTTACGGGGTGATTTTCGGGCTAATTGGAGGTCTAATTGGAGGGCTAAGCGGTCCCGATATGGATATAAAAACGCGCGATTGCCCCAACCAAGGTATTTGGAATTCCCTACAAAACTCCCTCGTTTTTAGCGGTCTTAGCTTTCCTTTCACTGTGTTATTATTTGTATTGCCGCGATGGGCAACAGAAAAAAATGTCGGGCTACTTGATACTTTCATTTTTGCAATATCATTCGCAATTTTGTTGGGATTTTTCGCGGGTGGCGGAAGGGCCGGAATCAAACACATTATTTTGCGTCTTTTGTTGCATATCGATGGCGATATTCCTTGGAATTACAAGCGGTTTCTCGGTTATGCCGACGAACGCAAGCTCGTCCAACAACTTGGCGGTCGCTATCGGTTCGTTCACGATTTGCTGCGGGAACATTTTGCCGGTGAGCCTCCGGTACGCCTCACCCACACAATTGCAGGACATGCAGACCAAGTTCGTTCAATTGCCCTCAGCCCGGATGGTCGTTGGCTGATTAGTGGCAGTCGCGACCAAACGGCGAAGCTGTGGTCCCTTTCTAAAGGAGAGTTGCAAAAAACGCTTGCCAACCATACCGATGAAGTCAACTGCGTTGCTTTTGCAGCAGATGGCACAACTGTTGCTACCGGTAGCGACGATCGCACGGTCAAAGTTTACCGATTGAAGACCGCCGCCAACGGCAAAGTACGGCGAGTATCTTGCCAGTTTACCTTGGAAGGACATGTCGACGAGGTATGGTCGCTTGCTATCAGTCCCGACAACCAAACCCTCGCCAGCGGTAGTCGCGATGGAACGGTCAAAATCTGGAATTTGGCAAATGGTCAATTGGAACACACGCTGGTAGGACATTCCAAAGGAGTTTTTTCGCTGGCATTTCATCCCGACGGTCACATACTTGCCAGTGGTAGCCGCGATCGCACGATTTGCTTGTGGAATCCAAATATAGGACAACTACAAAAAACATTACCGAAAAATCCAGTGCAGAGGTTCATTAGAAAACTGCCGTACCGTTTTACAAGAGTTGATGATACAGAGTTCCGCTTTTTTGTTTATTCCGGAACCATTTACTCGCTTCACTTTTCGCCCGACGGAAGCACTCTAATCAGCAGCAGTGCTGGCGAAGCGATTGAGTTTTGGGATATTCCTACGGGAAAATGGCGGAAAACTACTACCGTACATTCTGACTGTGAAGCTCCCGTTGCTATTAACTGGGATCAAAAATTGCTTGCTGCCATGGGAAACGACGATTGCATTCTTCTATATGACGTTCCAGAGATGAATTTTCTTGGTAGCTTCTACGAACCTGTTGATAACCTAAATGGGATAGGCTTTACAGGAGATGGCAACTATTTTGTGAATGCATGCGATGATGGAAGCATCAAAGTGCGACAACTCTTGCCTGCTTTGTGGCAAACTGCCGAATCTGCTAATAATGCCAAATTCCTATGGTGCGATCGCTTTTTAAACGTTCTTATCACCATATTGACATTAATTTGCGTTCTTGTTCCCATTGCCCTGTACAACTGGGTTCTATAATTTCATTACCAACAAAGACGTCCAACCAACGCCCTTTGCAACTACGAAATAAGCCGTAGGGCCGATCGCGATCGACCCTACCAAATTATGTTATATCAAATCCGCTCTAAGTAGACCCGCACTTTCATGAAGGGGCACCCCCCCCCTATGGTCCCCCCAAGGGGAACGGTGAAATAAATTTTGTGGTCTATGCGTGTCGGATTTGGTATTACTGCCGTTGTTCGCTACCCAAATAAGCCTTTAGCGCCTCGTAAACCAACTCGCTCATCGGCTGACCGCGACGGCTGGCTTCCGCCTTCAACTGCGGGTAAATATCATTGCGAATATTGATGCGATGGCGGGTTTTCTTGCTGCGAGAACTACCGTTGCCATTGCTGCTTGCATCCACTGATTCCGAATCGCCTACATCGACCGAAGTCGAAGCGCCTGTGCTGAGCGAAGTCGAAGCACCATCTTCCGAACCCAAC
>CAYZHY010000203.1:0-3892 GCA_964477525.1 uncultured Geitlerinema sp.
GAGGGGGAGGAGGGGGAAGAGGGGGATGAAGACTGCAGGTAGTGAATTGGGAGAATTTTTCGGGTCTTCGCAGTACGGATTTCGTATAAAATCTTGCAGCCATGCACTATTGACGTTTGATTTGGAAACACTATATATGTTATATAAAATTGCTATATAAATGCACGATGAGCCTGGCCAAGCTGGCAGCCGTCGTTTGATGTCATTAAAATACACAAAGCTTATAGTCCCACATACGCTCCACATTGCCATGAAATTCATTTTTTATAGATCGTCCGCACTGCAAAAACCCGAAAAATCCCCCCTGCGAAAGGCTTAAGGCAAGATCGCCTAATAAATTCCTGTAAACCTCTTCCCCATTTCCCTTTCCTCTATATAAAAGGTGGTTTTTACATATGTCTCGGTTTGGGACGATCGGGATAGTTGGTTGTTAGTTGGCATCCCCCAGGGCAGTTTCCGTACAAGTAACAATGGCATCAAAGTCAAAATTCCGAGCCAAATTCGCCAGTTCTGTTGAGAGGGAAGGACTCTCCGTAGTTTCACTTAAGCTACCTAGCAAACGAAGGACACTTTCCGAATCTGCTTCCATCGCAGCTTGGTGGAGTTTTTGTAACCATTGAGTCGGTAAATCTGCCAAAGCCGCAGATAGAGAAGCGTCCGTTTCTCCAATTGGGTTCTTCTCTGAAGCCGGGCTGAAAAGGGCATTAGATAATATGGGTTCGGACCGTTCGTATAAGTAGCGAACGTCTAGGTATTCCGCTGTCGTTTGAAGTATTGTTGTTGGCGAAACTGGTATATGCAGGCAATGGTTGCATCCCGCCGCCAACATTTGTGTTTTGCCATAAGGGGTATTGTTGTTTTCTACCAAAGCAATGGCTACTGTTTCTTGGTAAAACCAATCGCGGTTTGTTTGTTGGTTTTGCGGTTGTTGTTGCTGCTGGAGATCGCGGATTTCGTCAATGGCAGCGATCGCTTGACCGGCTAAAGTACTGGCCTCGATGAAAATCAAGTGGGGTTGCCATTTTTGCCAAAGTTCCACCAATTCCTGATGGTTAGCTGCTGTTTTGACGGCAAAACCTACGTTGGTTAGCACTTGCTGTAGGTAGGTTGGGTTTTCTTGAGAACCAGTAGCAACGGCCAAACGATATTCCGGCTGCCCTGGCAACAGGGATAAAATCTTGCTGTTGGGAAAATAATTTTTGGTATTGGCAGATTGCGCGATCGCTACGGGAATGTCAAAGGTAAATTCGGAACCGCTTCCCGGTTGGCTGCGTACGGTAATTTCTCCCCCTAACAATTCCACGAAATGGCGGCTGATGGGCAATCCCAATCCCGTTCCTGAATAGCGCGATCGCCGATAGGAATTGGCTTTTTCAAAAGCATCAAATAGTTTTTCGAGTTCCAACGAATTCATACCAACGCCAGTATCCAACACCGCAAAACGGAAAACCTGCAAGCTTTTACTATAGGCATCAGAAACCAACTTGTCTTGATAGTGGAGAAAAAATTCTTTTTCTTCGGGAACCGTAGTGACTTGCAATAAAACTTTTCCTTTTTCGGTAAACTTAATGGCATTATCTAGCAAATGGATAAGAACTTGATGGAGTTTTTCTCGATCGGTACGTACGTATTGCGGTACATTGTCTGCCAAAGCCAACTGCAAGTTCAATCCCTTTTGCCGGGCTTTGGGCAAAAACTTTTGTTCCAAATTAGCCAGCAAAGCTAACAAATCGAAATGGGTAGCATGGAAGTGGGTTTTGCCAGATTCAATGTTCGACATTTCTAGAATGTCGTTAATGATTTCTAACAACTGTTCGCCACTACTGTTGATAATTTCTAACTGTTCGCGATGGTTTTGGGACAGTGCGGCATCTTTCGATAAAATTTGGGAAAATCCTAAAATGGCATTGAGCGGCGTGCGCAACTCGTGGCTCATACTGGCCAAAAATTCACTTTTGGCACGGTTGGCGATTTTTGCTGCTTCCTTGGCTTGTTGCAGTTCCAACTCCGTTTGTTTGCGATCGCTGATGTCCGTGCAAGCACCTACCATTCGTACCGGCACCCCCCGATCGTTCCATTGAGCTTTTCCTCGATCGAGGATCCACTTGTAACTGCCATCGCCACTTTGCAGGCGATATTCTATGTAGTACTGGTCGAGTTCTCCTCGCAAGTAAGCTTCTAAAGCGGTTTCTACTCGATTTCTATCGGCTGGATGCAAGCGATCGCGCCACTCAGCTACGCTACGACCGACATTAATATCTTGGTAGCCAAGAATGGCTTGCCAGCGAGGCGAGCGAAAAATTTCTTGCATCTGAAGATTCCAATCCCAAAGGCCTTCATAGCCAACTTGAATAGCCCATTGCCAGCGCTCTTCATTTTTCTGCAACTCTGTCTGTACTTGTAGCTGGCAATTTTTAGATTGGGAAAGTTGGTATTGGGCAAGAATGTATCCCACCGAACGCAGCAGCAATTCTCCCGTCAAGGTAGATACTTCTAAAGCATCGCCAGCACCAGCCTGCAAACATTTCCATATCCAAGAATTCTCCATATCCTCTACGAGAAGTAAAATAGGAACGCGATCGCTGTTTTCTTGAATCCAGCTCACGTATTTTTCTCCTAAATTGGCATCTGAACGAATATAAAAAACCAAAACCTGGATGCTTTCTGGTTGTTGGAGAATTTGATGCGCCTGGGCTAGGGTTTCGGCCTGATGCCAACGTAGTGGTGGTACCACCGGAATCGAAGATAGCAAATGTTGCAGCCATTCCACCACTTTGCCAGGGGAAGAAGACCCTTTCTCTGCTACCAGTAAAAGTTGGCAGCAATAGCTAGAAACGTTAAGTTGGAAAGCAGGTGGCATTTCGCGAATCCTCAAACAAGCGCTCTTTTAACAAAAGAAGTAAGAAGAAGTAAATATAGGTTTGCTATGAGCTATTACCTAATTTCCTTCATCCGATGGATTTCCTCGGATAAGTAGATTTTAAATAAATTTTAGAGGGCGTACAGGCAAATTTAAAGCTGGATTGTGTATAGAATCCTTTCCGATTGTAAAGAAACGGCGATCGCTGCGATCGCCCTATGATTTCTCCCACATTTGGTATGCTTCCAAAATCCCAGAGCTGCAGCCAGTTCGGAAAACCGTACTGCCGTTGGCGTTGTCAGGGAAGAGGGGGGTCCGCTAAATTAGCACTCAGAAAACGAGAGTGCTAATTTTTGAACGGCTACTTATCGAAAAGGGAGGCACTAGCCTCTAGAACAATGTTAAGTACTGGAGGGTCTGCACATGGCAGTAACCATTAACGTTTCCAACGTCAAACCGTTAGGCGATCGCGTATTTGTGAAAGTTAGCCAAGCGGAAGAAAAAACAGCTGGTGGTATCTTATTGCCCGATTCCGCCCAAGAAAAACCCCAAGTAGGGGAAGTAGCCGCAGTCGGACCTGGAAAGCGTAACGATGACGGTTCCTACCAAAATATGGACGTACAAGTAGGAGACCAAATCCTCTACTCCAAGTACGCTGGTACCGACATCAAAGTAGGCGACGAAGATTACATCTTACTGTCCGAACGGGACATTCTAGCAAAAGTTTCCTAACCTTCCCTAGAAATCGTTCCTTGATGTCATCCAACTACTTTTTGCCCTCATAGGATATAGGACAAATTTCGTCATCTGTAGCGCTTTGGTAGCGACTGTAATCCGGAGGAACTATGGCCAAACAACTTATTTACAATGAAGACGCTCGTCGTGCCCTAGAACGCGGCATGGACTTGCTCGCCGAATCCGTAGCCGTCACCTTGGGTCCGAAAGGGCGCAACGTGGTTCTAGAGAAAAAATTCGGCGCTCCCCAAATCGTCAACGACGGCGTCACCATCGCCAAAGAAATCGAACTGGAAG
>CAYZHY010000204.1:0-3891 GCA_964477525.1 uncultured Geitlerinema sp.
ATATAGCAACTTGATTGGGATTACAAACGATCTTTAGGATAGGAACATACCCGTTTGCCGCTACAGGGATTTTCCATGTTTGCGTTTAACTCAAAAAACGACAAACCAATAACAAAAAATAGACTGAGACCGAGAACCCCTCTCTCATTACCCATAAGAACAACTTACAGCAAATGAAAAGAAGCGAAAATAGCAATTCCCTAAATTTTTCCTCAATCCCGCTTCTCCCTATAGTGTTTTTATTTGAATTGTTTACAATGCAATTTTGTAGGGCAAACGGTCTCTCCCTATAGTCGTTTTTTTGATTTACGAACAATTTTCCATTTATATTCTATATAAAATTGCTATCTATAGCAATTTACAAAAATTTCCATCCTAGAGAAACCAAAAATCTTTAAAAACCAGCAACGACACCCCAACAAATCCAATCGGAAATTGATATAAATCCCCAATATTCTCTCACTTACCAATAACCCACAAGCATCCCACCAAGCAACCGTCCCGTAGTAGGTTCGGTAAACACGCCTACAAGATTTCCACCTCTTACAAGCACTATAGAAGTAAGAAGCTAAGTTCGGAAAAATTAATACCGTACAGGAGCTTACCCTCCGTATAGGTACATACATTATTGTTCTTTCTCAGAGCAATGAATTGCTCTGAGAACATGGCTAAAACAGCCATATCCTTGTAGTTATTCATGGAAAGGCATCCTATGGGTAAAGTAGTTGGCATTGACCTGGGAACCACAAACTCCGTCGTCGCCGTAATGGAAGGCGGCAAACCAACCGTCATCGCAAACGCAGAAGGTGGACGGACCACTCCCTCCGTCGTCGCCTACGATCCCAAGAAAAACGGCGAGCGTTTGGTAGGACAAATCGCCAAGCGTGGGGCCGTCATGAACCCCACCAACACCTTCTATTCCGTCAAGCGTTTCATCGGACGTAAATACGACGAAGTCAACCACGAAACCAATGAAGTTTCTTACCAAGTATTGCGGGATGATAGCGGCAACGTGAAGCTAGACTGTCCCGCTACCGAAAAACAATATGCACCAGAAGAAATTTCCGCGCAAGTATTGCGCAAGCTAGCAGAAGATGCTGGTCAATATCTAGGCGAGCAAGTTACTCAGGCCGTCATCACCGTACCTGCGTACTTCAACGACTCCCAACGACAAGCAACCAAAGACGCTGGCAAAATCGCCGGACTGGAAGTTCTGCGAATTATCAACGAACCGACCGCCGCTTCCCTAGCCTACGGACTAGATAAGAAAGAAAACGAAACCATTCTGGTATTCGACTTGGGTGGCGGTACCTTTGACGTTTCCATCCTAGAAGTGGGCGACGGTGTCTTTGAAGTACTAGCTACATCCGGCGATACCCACTTGGGCGGTGACGATTTCGACGAAAAAATCGTCAACTACCTCGCCGACGAATTCCAACGTCAAGAAGGCATCGACCTGCGCAAAGACAAGCAAGCCCTACAACGACTTACGGGTGCTGCTGAAGGGGCCAAGATCGAGCTCTCCAACGTTACCCAAGCTGAAATCAACCTACCCTTCATCACGGCTACCCAAGACGGTCCCAAGCACTTAGAAATGACCCTTACCAGGGCGAAATTTGAAGAGCTATGCTCCGACCTCATTGACCGTTGCCGCACCCCGGTTGAAAAAGCTCTGGAAGATGCCAAACTGAGCAAAAACGACATCAACGAAGTAGTTCTCGTCGGTGGTTCTACCCGGATTCCTGCCGTCAAAGACGTGGTCAAGAAACTGCTGGATAGAGATGCCAACCAAAGCGTCAACCCTGACGAAGTAGTTGCTATTGGCGCTGCCATTCAAGCTGGCGTCTTGGCTGGCGAAGTCAAAGACATCCTGCTACTAGACGTGACACCGCTGTCTCTGGGCGTGGAAACCCTCGGTGGTGTCATGACCAAGATTATTCCTCGAAACACCACCATCCCTACCAAGAAATCAGAAGTGTTTTCGACGGCGGTGGATGGTCAGACCAACGTGGAAATCCACGTACTCCAAGGCGAGCGTGAAATGTCGAAAGATAACAAGAGCTTGGGCACCTTCCGCCTCGACGGCATTCCACCCGCACCCCGTGGCGTTCCTCAAATTGAGGTAACCTTCGATATTGATGCCAACGGCATTCTCAACGTCAGCGCCAAGGATAAAGGCACTGGCAAAGAGCAATCCATCAGCATTACCGGTGCTTCCACTCTGGATCAAAACGAAGTGGAACGCATGGTCAACGAAGCCGAACAAAATGCCCAAGCCGACAAAGAGCGCCGCGAAAAAATCGACACCAGGAACCAAGCCGATTCGGTGGCTTATCAAGCCAAGAAACAGTTGGAAGAGCTGGGCGATAAAGTTCCCGCTGATGACAAGAGCAAGGTTGAAGACCTAACCAAGCAAATTCGAGACGAAATTGGCGAAGAAGGTCAGCAGAAAGACGTCGACCAAATCGACACCGAGCGTGTCAAGTCGCTAATGGAAGAACTGCAACAAGCTCTGTACAACATCAGCAGCAACATCTACCAGCAAGCTGGCGGTGATGGTTCCGGTTCCGGTTCTGGTGGCGGTGCTGCCGGTGGCGAAAGTGCCAGTGGCGATGGCTCCAGCAGCAGTTCCGGCGGCAGCAGTGATGGCGATGATGTCATCGATGCCGAATTCTCCGAAAGCAAGTAGAAATTAATAGAGTTGTTGGATGAAAAGTCCAACCAATCTACCTTTCTATCTGAGTAGCTAAGAAGGAAGTCGTTAATCGGGAACGTCTCGGTTATCGGCTTCCTATTTATTTTGTAGCTAGACGTTTGATTAGCAGCACTTGGAACCTACAATGTTGGAGAAGCATCCTATGATGAAGGAAAGAGTTTGACATTGACTGTATATCGAGAAATTTCATAGCCAAATACTTAGCGAGCGGAAGTAGCAAGCGAAAGTTTTTTGCTATTGTTAGCCATTGAAGTTCGGTCGAGCCAAACTCTGGGTTGATTTTAATTTTTCTTCTTTGTCAGCAACGAAATACCAGGAGCTTGCTAAACTAAATGCACAATCCTACTGTACGAGTTTGTACTTGTTTGCCAAGTTGGGGGAAAGGGCTATGAACTCATTGCAACGCCACCAGCAAGTCTCGAATGCGATATGGAAAATTGTTGCTGGTAGTGCTGTTGGTATATTTTTAGGAAGTTTGGGAGCCAACCATGCCCTGGCACAGCAGCGGTTTGCCGATTTGGAAGGGCACTGGGCAACCGAATGTATCTACCGTCTAGCTACAAATCGCATTATTCGTGGTTATCGAGACAATACGTTTCGCCCCAACGAACCACTGATGCGGGTGGAATTTGCCGTTGTATTGCAAACCGCTTTTCCCAATCGAGAAGACAAGCGCGAATCTATTACTTTTGTGGATATTCCCCAGGGATATTGGGCGGAATCTGCTATTCGCTACGCAACACGCACTGGTTTTTTGCAGGGATTCCCAGAAAAAACATTTAAGCCGGCAGAGCCTCTAACCAAAGCAGAAGTGCTGATGGCATTGAGCAATGGTTTGTCATTGCAAGCCAGCCAATCTCCTGAGGAAATCTTGCCAAAACATTTTCAAAATGTAGAGGAAATTCCTGATTATGCCAAAAATGCGATCGCTGGTGCTGTAGAAGCTGGTTTGCTATCGCAGCTACCAGAAGACAAACAATTAGAAGCTAAAGAATTGGCAACGCGGGCAGAAGTGGCATCGTTTTTGTGTCAGGCGTTGAAGTTGACCTCTTCACAAGAAACTGCTCGGGAATCGACACCAGAAGCTACACCGGAATCGGCTCCTGCTACTCCTGCGACTACTCCTTCCGATTCTTCCCAAACTACCTCACAGGAAACCCCACCCCAGTCGGCTC
>CAYZHY010000205.1:0-3864 GCA_964477525.1 uncultured Geitlerinema sp.
TCTTATTATTAATTGCTCGATCGTTGCCACAAACGTTGGAGTTCTGCGATCGCTTGTTGGTTGGGGGGAGATACAGTTTGGACATTGGGATTGACTTCGCTACCGGCCATCCCCTTCGACCAAGGACTGTTAGCAACGCTAGATAAATCTATATTACCAGCCACCGGACGAAATCCGTATCGCACAAAAACTTTTTGTTGTTGGGTAGTGGTAAGAAAATCTAGAAATGTTTTGGCTGCTTTCGCCTTTCCTTGTCCTACATTTCGACGTACAATGGCTGCGGTAGAAACGGTTTCAATTGTGGGGTCGATATAGTAAATTTGGTACGGCTGGTTCCGCGTTTCCTTCGATTGCGACCAGCGATGCAAAGCAATACTTTCGTATACCGTTGCCACATCGACTTCGTTCGGACCTCGAGTAATAAATTCTTGCAGTAAAATATCCGTCGAACGAGGAGGTTGGTAAACAGAACGCTTCACCAAACCAATTAAATCGGCAGCGGCTGGCTGCTGCAATGCTTGTAGGGTCGAGTTGGCTTTGGTTTTGTGCCGAGTCCACAAACTTAGGGTTAGTTGACCGCTGTTGGAACGTGTAGGATTGGTAGTGAGAAAATCAAAACTTCCCCAATTCGATTGTCCCCCAATTTGATTCCAATTGCGTTGCTGCATGGCTTGTTCTATTTGTTTCCATTGAAAGCGATCGCCTGGAAACAGAACTTGACCCCGTTGCGGCCAGGCTACACCAACCAACATGGTTTTGGCGATGGGCGTTGGTTCTCCGTAAAAAGCCGATTCCTGATGCTGGGTTTGCCAGCGATCGCGCAATTGTGATATTAATTCGGCATTGGCTGGAATTAAAATTGTCGGATCGAAGTCATTTTTCTTATCAATATAATTGTTTATGGTATCTTGGGAACCTTGGATTTTAATGTCTAATTGAATATGGGGATATTCTTTTTCAAATTTCGGTTCTATTTCTTCTAAAGGTTCTTGCAGTTCGCTACCGCTAACCACAATAACGGTTTTTTGAACGCCTGGTAGCGGTACGTAGCTAATTCCCAAAGCGGCAACGATAATTCCTACGGAGATAAATGTCCGTTTTTTGGTATTGGGCTTTTTGTTGGTATTCATGATTCACAAATAATAGATAATTTTTTAGTAGAATTACTGACGAACTAAAATATCAACATTTTCCTGAAAACTTCTCAGTTCGTTACTGAGATTCTGTAATTCTGTAACTTGTTGGTCGTCTTGCAAATTGGCTGTTTGAATTTTGTTTTGCAATTGCTGCAAAACGCCAGCAGAATTTTGTACCAACGTATGTAAAGAAATTGCCTGTGCCTGTCGGGAATCTTGTCCTTGTTCTGCCAATTGCAAATTATTTTGAATCGTTTTTTCTAGTTCTTGAAGTTGTGCTTTAGAGGCACCAGAACTTTGCGATATTTTATCTTGAACTTCCTGCAATTGCTGTTGCAGTTCGCTAGCAGAAAGCAAAGAATCGGACCCCTGAAATTTTCGAGACATTCGTTCGATTTTCGTTGGAAGTTCTTGCGCGCGATCGCAGGCATATTGTACTGTACTTAAAAAGTCTAACTGGGACGATTCTTCAGCTAGCAAGCGATCGGCTTCTTGACGCAATGTATTGGCTTTTTCTGCCACCGATTGGGCAGCAGTGCGAATGGCATCCAACTCCTGTGCTAAAGCTGGGTCTACCGTTGCCGTTTCCGATTCCTTTGATTGTAAATAAGAAGCTCCCCCAACCGCGATCGCAGCAGCAACTGGCAGACTAACATAAGGCAAACCAGCAAAGCGTACGCCGACAACCAGGACAATGGCACCCGCCAAAACAGCTAAGGGATAGTGTAAAGGATTGGCCAGTTTCATAAACAAAAACCACTAGATTGTATAGGGAAATTTTGTCTAAAATTCTAACTGCAAATCGGACATTAATTGGTCAATGGTTTGTGGGTCTCCTTTGCGATAGTAGCCACCATTGAGTTCGGCAATTGTTTGCAAAACTTGGGGATTGAAGTCGCCTTTTTGGCCATATCCTACTGTAAAGAAGGACATGCGTTGGTCCGAGGAAAATCCGTATTCCTGCAACTGTTTTTTCAATTGATCCAGAGAAATATTAGAATCCGAATCTTGCCCATCGGTTAAAATCAAAACGGCATTAATGGCATCTTGCCGATAATTTTGCTGCAGCCATTTCTGTGCTTGCAAAGCAGCGTCGTACAGGCGAGTGCCGCCATCTGCTTGTAAGCTGGTAATGAATTGCATGGCCTGCTGCCGTCCTTGGTCGTTGCCTTCTATTTGAACGGGTTCGCGAATTTGCGAATCAAAGTCAATCAGGGCAATTCGTTCTCGCGGTCCTAGATTTTCCACGTACGTACGTAAGGTACTTTGAACGGCGGGAAGTTTGTTTCCTTGCATGGATCCAGAAGAATCCACAACAATGACAACCTGGGAAGGTTTTTTGGCATATTGCTTCCAGGACCTCAGCATGGTTTCGGTTACTTCTGGAGATGGCGGCCGCAGCGAATCGTAGGTAGGGTCGGGATTGACCCCGTATTGCGAGGAGAATTTCGGTCCTAAAGGAACGCCAGGAACCCCAGGTCGCAATCCAACTTCCGTGGCAATTTTTTGAATATCTTGCGATCGCAGAAATTTAATAACTTTTTCGGCGGCAGCTTGCTCGCGATCGCTCATCCAAGGCGCATTGGGCACAATCGCTCGCATGTTGGAGCTAAAGGTATTTTCGGGATAAACGGCTTCGTAGCGGGTTTGACTGTTGGGATTAGAATTGGCTTGAATTACAAACGATTCGTACACAGATCCCACAGAAGCCCAGAATATGCCGTTATCGACCATATCTTTGGCCAGCCTACCTGTAGAAGCTCCGTAACGAGCTACTTTGCTTTCAATTTTTTGTACTTGGTCTTGATATTTTTGTACGTCTGCCTCGGTCATTTGTTCTGGCGGTTTGCCGGAAACGCTGGCAAACTCAGCCACTAAAGTTTGCAATCCTGAATTGGACCGAGTAGGTGCTGTGTGAACGTAGTTAATGGGAATCGCATCGTCATTGGGATCTAAATCTTGATGGGTTTCGGCATCAATCAAAGCTTGGAAAATATTTTCTTGTTGGCGCACGCCTGACGCTAGTTCTTCCGTGGTCATGAAAACCATGGGACTGTATGCCAGTAGCGGTGCGTCGGTAATGGGTGGAATGTAGTTTTGTCCGGGATAAATCTGTTCGATTCGGTAGCGCAGTTGGCTGTAGTAGATTTCTCCATCTACAGAAATTAGAGTGGGAAATTGCGGATCGTCAGCAGAAATGCTGCCACTGTTGAGCTGTTCGGCTAGGGAGACCACTTGAGAAACTACATCACCGCTGCCTTTGGTTTCGCATGTTAGGTAAAATGCTTCGCCACTTTCTAGGGTGGGTTGGGTTTGGTTGAAACGTTTGGCAGCGCGATTGCAAAAGGGTGCCAAATCGCTACCAGCCAGAAATTTCACTTCAAATCCTCGTTGCTGGTTGCCGTTTCCTCCTGATGTCCCATTGGTACATGCACTGAGAAACAGGAGACTGCCAACAGCCGTGGCGATCGCAGGTTTTAGGTTTCTGGTTTGCATACATTTTTGCATACATTTTTTGCTTGTAATAATCTTTTAAAAAAAATATATTTTAGGGCACGATCTTACCGATCGCAATCCCCAAAGCCTAACGAACATATTGGGAAAATGGCAAGCTGCCGTTTCCCGTTACTAAATGCAATTTTTAGGTTAATACGATCGTGTTTCTGAAAGCCATAGCATATAGTATTTTTATATGAGATGTGTACAGATCGCCTTTTATATAGAGGGG
>CAYZHY010000206.1:0-3755 GCA_964477525.1 uncultured Geitlerinema sp.
GCTTAGAGGGGATAAACTGGTTTCAAATTTACGAAGGTTCTCAAAAAAAGAGCATCTATCCAGCGATATATTTTGCGATCGCAGCAATGCTAGCAACTATTTCCCAAAAATGGCTCTAACAATTCTTTATAGCATTTTTATGGAGATGGTACACGAGCTTGAAAAAGGAAGCAAGCGATCGCTTGTCCATACCCGATTCTATTTGGTGGAAAGACTACGATATTGAAGTTGCAACGCTTTATGCTATAGCATTTACAGTCTATCAAGGCACAATCAGCTTGCTCCAACTGAGGCTTTTAGCGGATCGAGTGTGCTTTACAAGTTTGGAAAATGCTATATTGTAACGATATTCGTTTTCTACTTGGTCTTGGTTTCCGCATTTGAAAAATACGTAGAACGAATTTCTGAAAAATTAATTTCTAAGCCCTTGGTGGTGGTCTACTAGCCCTGGTATTTTCGATCGCAATCGCCGAACTCACCAATATTGACAAGTAAAGATATTGGGAGTCGATTAAAAAAAAACCATAGCGTGTTAAGTTGTGTTGCTAAACCGCGATCGCTTTTGTTTCATCAAAGCCACCAGCTATCAATAATTGCAGTGGTATCCATCAGAGGTTCTTTTACAAGGTTTGCCAAGCTATGCTAGGTAATTATGAGAGCGTACATGCAACCGAATCGGAATCTATTTTAGTAGTTGACGATACACCCACCAATGTTCGCTTATTGGTACAAATTTTAACCAAAAAAGGATACAAAGTTTTTATTAGTTACAACGGTCGGGAAGCCTTGTCGCAGTTGGAAACAAAAATTCCCGATTTAATTTTACTAGATGTCATGATGCCGGATATAGACGGCTACCAAGTTTGCCAACAAGTGAAGGCTGACCATCGCTTTCAACACGTTCCGATTATTTTTCTCAGTGCAGCCGATAAAGTAGAAGATAAAGTCAAAGCATTTTCTGTTGGCGGTGCCGATTACATTACCAAACCATTTCAAGTAGCAGAACTGCTGGCTCGCATTGACAATCAAATGGGATTGCGGCGATTGCAAAAGCAGTTAATTGATAAAAATCAAGAACTGCAACAGGAAATTAAAGAACGGGAGTTGCTCGAACAAAACCTGCAAGTGTCTGAGGAAAAGCTGCGGGGATTATTTGGTGCCATGAATGATGTGGTTTTCATCCTCGATGCTCGGTCTAACAATATTGAAGTTGCTCCTACAAGACCGGCTATTTATAGCAATATAGACAGCGATTTTATTAGTATCACTATCGAACAATTTTTCTCAGAAGATGCAGGTGCCTGGTGGGAGAAAGCCAACAAAGCACTGCGTACCCAACAAACTGTAAATCTTGATTATAGCTTGTATTGCGGCGATCGCGAAGTTTGGTTTTCTGCCAATATTTCCCCCTTACCGAACGACACCGTTATTTGGGTGGCGCGGGATATCACCGAACGCAAACAGGCAGAAGCCAAAATCCAACAAACATCGAAAGCTTTGGCTGCATTTAGCAACAATTTAAAGCAGCTACACCGTTTGAATACAACCAACCACCAAGATTTTGAAGATGTATTTCACGACTACCTGCATACGGGGTTGGAAATTTTCGATCTATCTACCGGTATTATCAGTCAAATTGAAGGCGATCTTTATACAATTTACGCAGTCGTTTCTGACTTTCCCACGCTATTTCCCAACCAGCAATTTTCTTTATCAGATACCTACTGCGAGCAAGTGGTTTGCCAACAAAAAACCGTAAGCTATACCAATTTTGGCAAACTGGAAAAAATGAGCAACCATCCGGCCTACTGCAATTTCGGGTTGGAATCTTATATTGGCACCCCGATTTGGGTCAACGGAAAATTATATGGTACGCTTAATTTTTCTTCTACAAAAGTTCGAGAACAAGAATTTAGCGATCGCGAACGGGAAACTATCGAATTGATGGCAGAAAGTTTGAGCAAATTAATTGCTACCTATCAAGCAGAAACCAAACGAAAAAAAGCCGAATCTGCTTTACGGTTGGCACAACAAAAATCCGATGCTTTGCTTTTAAACGTGCTTCCTCGTTCCATTGCCAATCGCCTCAAAGAAGAACAGGTAGCTCCCAATCAAACCCATCCAGCATTGGCACAACAATACGAAAGTGCCACGATTTTATTTGCCGATATTGTTGGTTTTACATCTCTTTCCGAAAAACTTACGCCAATTGCCTTGGTTAATTTATTAAACGAAATCTTTTCTACTTTCGACAGAACCATCGAACAATACGATCTGGAAAAAATCAAAACCATCGGCGATGCCTACATGATTGCCGGCGGTTTGCCAACACCCATGCCAAACCATGCAGAAGCGATCGCAGATATGGCACTATCCATGCAGGAGCTGATACGCTATTTTCAGCGGCAATATCCCGACAAGTATCCAGAAAATCTCCAACTACGCATTGGCATCAATACCGGTTCTGTTGTTGCTGGGGTAATTGGCATCAAGAAATTTATCTACGACCTATGGGGAGATACGGTCAACGTTGCCTCTCGCATGGAATCGGGAGGTCTGCCTGGAAAAATCCAAGTCACCGAAGCTACCTACAACCTCCTCAAAGACCGCTATCGTTTGGAAAAACGCGGTTGTATCCCGGTCAAAGGAAAAGGCAACATGACCACCTACTGGCTAAAGGAGAAATTATAGGTTTTAGCATCTCCTTCCTCCCCACCCTGGTTCTGAATATGGAACAATAGAAAGCAATTGCACCTATCCACTGGATTTATTTAGGAAACGCTTATGCCACGCAGCCAACGCAACGATAACTTTATCGATAAAAGCTTTACCGTCATGGCAGACATTATCCTGAAAATTATGCCTGCCAAAAACAAAGCCAAAGAAGCCTTTGCCTACTACCGCGACGGTATGTCAGCTCAATCGGATGGCGAATATGCCGAGGCTTTGGAAAACTATTACGAAGCTTTGAATTTAGAAGAAGACCCCTACGACCGCAGCTACATTCTCTACAATATTGGTTTGATTCACACCAGCAACGGCGAACACGACAAGGCTTTGGAATACTACTATCAAGCTTTGGAAGAAAATCCCAATTTACCCCAAGCTTTGAACAATATTGCCGTGATTTATCACTATCGCGGCGAACAAGCAAAAGAAGCTGGCAACAACGACGAAGCCGACCAATGGTATGACAAGGCAGCACAATACTGGTTGCAAGCCATTCGTTTGGCTCCCAACAACTACATTGAAGCACAAAACTGGTTGAAAACCACAGGTCGTTCCAAGGCTGATATATATTTCTAGAGCGTTTAACCAGGATCGAGCCTTTGGCTTTTTGTTGTTGGATATCTTGAGTTTCAGGAACTATTATGGACAGAGAACAAGTACGCAAAGTCGCTCAATTAGCACGTTTGGAGCTAACACCGGAAGAAGAGGAACAGTTTGAAGGTCAGCTAAGTCAAATTTTGGATTATTTTGAACAATTGAGAGAGCTAGATACGGAAAACGTTCCTCCGACTACTCGTGCGATCGATACCAGCAATATTACCCGCGAAGATGAAGTTCATCCCTACGAATATCGCGAAGATTTATTAAATGCTGCACCCGATCGCGAGGAGGACTTTTTCAAAGTACCACGAATTTTAGACCAATAAACCAGCTACGATATGAAAATTGGGTGCGTTGTTCGACTGTTCGATCGACGCACCTCGTTTTTGTGGGTATGCTAGTTTTGTTATGAGTTGCTATTTATA
>CAYZHY010000207.1:0-3728 GCA_964477525.1 uncultured Geitlerinema sp.
AAAAACTGGTGGATACAATTCAAGAGTTGGATAATAATGCGATCGCAGATTCGCAAACCAATGCCCAATCTACCGTCCAACCTGGGGAAAATGCCAGGAGTGACGTTCAATCATAAAAAAAACTAATTTTAAAAGACAAATAAATTCGTTTTGGTTTTATATGTTGACCTTCAAGTCAACTTTAACGTTTAGGCTAAAACTGAAGTCAAGCAAAAGGAAAAACATGATGGCTGCGAAACGTTTCGTCGAAGTTTTTACTGCCGGCTGTCCTTTGTGCGATGAAGCTGTTAAGCTAGTGCAAAATCTTGCTGGCGATCGCTGCAAGGTTCAAGTTTGGGATATGCGACCAGAATACACTACGAATGAATGCCGAGAAAAAGTCCAACAGTATGGAATTCAGCGCGTTCCTGCGATTGTGGTTGATGGCAAGCTAGCACCATGTTGCACCCACCAACAACCAATTACACGCGAAGCTTTAGAAGCTGCAGGTATCGGGCAAGGTTAACTTGCAACCAGCGATCGCTAGTCAACCAGCGATCGCTAGTCATTTCCCTTAAGAAAATAGTAGGAAATAGAGATATAAATATTTTGAATGACGCCATGGAAGAAGACTTATTAATTGGACAACTAAGCGAGCAATTAGGCATATCAAGTCCAACAATTCGCTATTACGAAAAATTAGGACTCATCGACCCCCCCAAACGCACTCATGCAGGCTATCGGCTTTATTCCCAAACCCATCGAGACCGTCTAAAATTTATCCAAAAAGCCAAACGTTTTGGTCTTTCATTGGATGAGATCGGGCGATTAATCGCCGTGCATCAAAATGGAAAACCACCTTGTCGAGAATTCAAGCAAATGCTTCAAGAACATATCGATGGATTGGACCGAAATTTACAAGAAATGTGGGATTTTCGAGAAGAACTAAGGAGAAAGTACGAACAAATTGAAATTGAGTTAGCCAACCATCGGTCCGACCTTTTAGAGGATATTTGTCAGGGCACAATCTGTAAATTTATCGAACGAGACTCCTAAACAAGAATATGCACGTGGGATTTTTATCCCTAAGAGTGTCCCAACAACAATGAAACTCAAAAAATTTTGGCAAAACCATATTGATAAAATAGGAATAGGTGGTTCGCTTTTTTCAGCACTCTGTTGTTTGGGATTTCCGGCTCTGCTTTCATTTCTTAGTGCGATTGGGGTAGGTTTTCTGATTCAAGATATCATTTTACTGCCCCTGCTGGGAATTTTTTTAGTTATTACTTTATGGGGACTGTATGTAGGGATGCGTCGTCATGGCCAACCTTATGCTTTATTACTAGGTACGATTAGTAGTGTCGTTCTGTTTGTTTTTCTTTTTATTCATCCAATTGTTGCTTATTTAGGAGTAGCAGGATTGGTTTTAGCAGGCATTTTGAATTTTATTTATAAGGAGAAAATTCAATGAGCGATTGTTGTTACCATATTCCCTCGAATCAATTTGAATCCAGGGATAAAAATCAATGTCCCCAAGATGGCACCAAAGGGCAAGCCGTACAATTAATTACCCTCAAAAGTTTGTTAAAACCAAGGGCTTTAGAACAATTAAACTCACAGACAAGCTACCGATTTTGTAATAGTTCTGATTGTTCGGTCGTCTACTTTTCAGCAGATGGACAAATTTTTACAACCAATGATGTCCAAGTTCCTGTTTTCCAAAAACATGGTGGGGAAACGGTTCCTGTATGCTATTGTTTTGGTTGGACTCGTCAAGCCCTCCGTCAAGAAATGCCAAAATCTGGAATCGATAGGGTGCTTTCTTCAATTCAAGCTCACATGAAAGCAAAGCGTTGTGGTTGTGAGGTCAATAACCCGCAAGGAAGCTGTTGCTTGGGGAATGTTCAACTGATGCGGAAATCCCCTGTAACCAGCGACTAATCGCTCTCACATCGCTAGCTCCAGCCTTGAAAAGGAGAAGATGGAGTCGCCGCTGACTTGCCTGTTTGTTGGAGGCATCGTGAGTCCCTTTGAACGATGGCAACCACTCGCAATTTTCCTTTCCGCCACAATGGGGCTCGTGCTGTCGCGAGCGGGTTTTGCGACTCAGCTAGCAGAAATCGCGATCGAGCCGCTACTCGTGGCAGTTCTTTACGCTACTTTTTTACCCATTCCCCTGCAACAGTTCGGACGTGCGTTTCGCAACCGTTCCGTGACCCTTGCCAGCCTAGCCATAAATTTTGTCTGGACGCCTTTGCTGGCTTGGGGATTGGGTGCCCTCTTTCTAGCCCATGCCCCCGATCTGCGCTTGGGATTGCTTATGTTGTTGGTGACACCCTGTACGGACTGGTATTTGGTTTTTACAGGGCTTGCTAAGGGGGATGTGGCCCTTGGCAGTGCTTTATTACCGCTCAATGCCATTTTGCAGTTAGTACTGTTGCCAGTATATCTTTGGGGGTTGGGTGGCTCGTTTGCAAACATCGCACCGCAAACGCTACTCGCAAGTATTGCGATCGTTTTCCTGTTGCCGTTTGGGTTGGCTGCACTAACTCGAAATGTGACACAAAAAAGATTTGGTAAGCTTTTCTGGCAAAATTTTTTAATACGTGCAGAAACAGGACAGCTGTTGGCCCTCAATATGGCGATCGCGGCTATTTTTGCTGCCCGGGGTGAGATTGTCCTGCAACAGCCAGCCATCCTCTTCCAGTTACTGCCCCCACTGGTCCTGTTTTTTATCCTTAATTGGTACGTCAGTCAGGGGGTGGGTCGTTATTTCAATTTTCCCTATCCGCAGCGAGCTTGTCTCAGCTGTACCACCCTTGCCCGCAATTCCCCTGTAGCTCTAGCGATCGCTGTATCTGCCTTTCCAAATCGACCTTTTATTTCCCTGGCCTTGGTGGTGGGACCGCTGGTTGAGTTGCCAATTTTAGCTCTGGTTTCGCAAGCATTGTTACGGCTACAGCGACGAATTTCCAGGGATAATTAGATCGAAATTTCACCAATTCCATTTCCCATACTCATTGACCGCAACTGTAGGCATCGAGTTGGTTGTGTTTCTCTCCATTCCAGAAACGGAACTTTGCCGAACGTGGCATAATTGGAAGCATCGGTTAGCCACCACCAGCTTGAACGAACATCCCAGCTATATAGTAGTTTCATGTTTCATCGCGATTTGCCACAGCTTTCGTTTATCGATCCGAAAGGAAACAACCGCCAACAAATCGAGCAGTTAATTGCCGAAGCCGTTGAAGTGGTGTTGTCTCATACCACCCAAGCCGCTAGCAGCCATCCCCTTCCCGACCATTTAGAGATAGGGGAAGATTTGGCAGATATTCCTGAATATGCCACTGCAGAATCGATTCTCCTGGGAAAATTGCAGCAAATTGTAGAAACTTCTATGAATGCGGCGCATCCCGGGTATATTGGTCACATGGATTCGATTCCTACCACCATGTCCCTGGTGGGAGATTTGGTAGCGGCTGCGTTGAATAATAATATGCTGAGTGTGGAAATGTCGCCCCTGTTTTCCCGCTTGGAACCGCTGTTGCTGCGTAAGTTCGCGCAAATGTTTGGTTTGGGCGATCGCGCTGGTGGGATTTTGCTTAGTGGCGGCAGCCTGTCTAACTTACAATCTTTAGCTGTTGCTCGCAATTATACTTTATCAGCTCAACAACAAGGGATTGCTAGCTTGGGAAAACAACCGGTAATTTTGGCTTCGGAAGCCGCCCATACCTCTTTAGAAAAAGCAG
>CAYZHY010000208.1:0-3692 GCA_964477525.1 uncultured Geitlerinema sp.
TGGCAGGTTCCATTCTGCTACTGATAGGATTTGGGTTAAGATTGGATGCAAAATACTATGCAATCCGGGTTCCGGGCGTTTCCCACTCATATAACGCCCAACTTTTCCAAAATATTCAAAATTATAAAGAACAAACCAATTGGATATTTGTAGATAGACCCATCTATGCCTTCCGTGCCGATTTATTAATTCCGCCAGAGTTGGCTTTGATTTCCTACAAGCGGATAAAATCGGAAGAAATTAACCAAGAACAAATATTGTCCTGGTTTCAGAAATACAAGCCAGAACAAATCGCATTATTAAGATTTCGCGATAATTTTGACATCTACAATTCTCCAGGAATTCAAAAATATTTGGACAGTAATTATATTAAAACGAAAAAAGGAAACTGGTCCTGGTATTTGCACAAAAAAATGAAAAACTAGTGAATAAAAATGAATAAAATATCGATTTTTCAAAGAACATTTATGCCAACAGCATTAACTACGTACGTATCTATCCCGGTCCTGTTCCGCTTCCCGAAGAAATCGATAAAATAAAAATGCCTCAGCCTGTGGATGTTGACAATGGGGTTCGTTTGTTAGGCTACGAACTCAACAGCCAGCAGGTTGCTGCCGGGGAAACCTTACTCGCCACATTTTACTGGGAATTTTTCAACCGTATGCCAGCAGATGCTAGCATTCATATCCAATTAACGGGAAAAAATCAACCAAACAGTATTTGCAACAACTGCCTCTCAATGGCTATTTGCCGGAAATGGAGGTAACATCGAAAACCCATTCGCGAGACGTTCATCCTGTGCAAGTAAATACGGATTTATCCCCCGGAATCTACCAACTCCAGGTGGGATGGCAAGCTTACCAGCCAGCAGCGGCTGTCAAAATTGTTTGGCATACCATTGGTGAAATAGAAGTTCGTTAATATATCATATTTTTGGTAATTTGGCAAGCCTGTTTTCTGGCGCGATCGCTATTAAACTAGGGAACAGTAGGCATTATCCCAAAACCTCAATTTTATGGAACGCGAAGAGCAAAATTTACCGCCAATTATTCCGCGAGAGACGCTATTTGGCAACCCAGAAAAAGCCAGTCCCCAACTTTCGCCGGATGGGAAACAGTTGACTTACCTTGCGCCAGATAATAACAACGTGTTGCAAGTCTGGCTGCAAACCCCTGGCGACGAAAGCGACAAGCAACTGACCCAGGATAAAAAACGCGGCATCCGTGCTTATTTTTGGACCTACGATAGCGAACAGTTAATTTACCTGCAAGATGCGGATGGCGATGAGAATTTCCACCTGTATTCGGTCAATATCTATAAAAATATTGTTCGGGATTTAACGCCGTTTCAGGGAGTGAAGGCACAACCCATCGATATCGATCCTAATTTTCCCAATGAAATTTTGGTGGGGTTGAATTTGAACAATCCCCAGAAGTTTGATGTGTATCGCATCGACTTGCAAACGGGGGCAGTTACCTTCGATACGGACAATCCTGGCAATATTATAGCTTGGACGGCGGACGCGCAGTTTCAAGTTCGAGCTGCGATCGCGGCGACTCCCGACGGTGGCTACGATTTGCTTTACCGGGAGAAACCGGATGCCGATTGGGAAACCTGGCGTCACTGGAGTGCGGAAGACGAAGGTTCGGTGGTTGATTTTTCTGCCGACAACCAGACTATGTATGTTATCGCCAGCCACGATGCCAATGCGGAACGGTTGCTGGCGGTAGATGTGCAAACCCGCGAGGAAACGGTAATTGCTTCTGACGAACAATACGATGTGGGTGGAGTGTTAGTGCATCCCACAACGCGGGTGTTGCAGGCGGTTTCTTTTTATCGCGATCGCTTGGAATGGCAGGTACTAGATAATAGTATCGCGCAAGATTTTGAAATTTTGCAAAATTTCCATCGCGGGGAACTGAGCGTTGGCAGCCGCGATTTGGAAGATCGCACTTGGTTGGTTTCCTATAGCAGGGATAACGGACCGGTTTCTTACTATCGGTACGACCGCAGCACCCAGCAACTCACATTCTTGTTTGCCAACAAACCCAAGTTACAGGAATTGCCCCTGGCACCGATGAATTCAATTTCGTTTCCATCCCGGGATGGGTTGACCATTCACGGTTACCTCACATTGCCCATTGGCGGCGAAACTCCGTTGCCGGCGGTATTGCTGGTCCACGGCGGACCCTGGGCGCGGGATACCTGGGGGTTCGACCCGGTGGTACAGTGGCTGGCGAATCGCGGTTATGCAGTGTTGCAGGTAAATTTCCGCGGGTCTACTGGTTATGGTAAGGACTTTCTCAATGCCGGCAATCGGGAATGGGGTGCTAAAATGCACGACGACCTGATTGATGCAGTACAGTGGCTGATTCAAGAAGGCGTTGCCGATCGCCATAAGATTGCTATTATGGGCGGTTCCTACGGCGGTTATGCGACGCTGGTGGGATTGACGTTTACGCCAGAGACATTTGCCTGCGGGGTGGATATTGTTGGACCCAGCAATTTGATTACGCTGATGGAAAGCATTCCGCCCTATTGGAAGCCGATGATGGCGATGTTCTCCAACCGTGTGGGAGATTTGGAATCGGAACCAGAATTTTTAAAATCGCGATCGCCCTTATTTTACGCAGATCAAATTCAAAAGCCTTTGCTTATCGGTCAAGGTGCCAACGACCCTAGGGTTAAACAAGCGGAAAGCGAGCAAATTGTGGAAGCGATGAAGAAAGCCGGGAAGCCGGTGGAGTATGTGGTTTATACGGATGAGGGACATGGTTTTGCCCGTCCGGAAAATCGCTTGCATTTTTACGCGATCGCTGAGGAATTCTTGTCTAAATATCTAGGCGGTCAGTCGGAACCTGCTAGCGAAGTGGAAGGTCATTCTGGCGTCGTTAGCCGGTATTAGACCTTGTAGGGGCAAGCCCCCGTGCTTGCCCTTATCACTTGCCCTTTCCCTTATTTTCAATCGTTATGGGTGGTACTGATGGTGGTTACGAAACAGCAATTTAACAGTTTTGAAGAATATTTAGCCTACGCGGATAATTCCGAACAATTCTACGAACTCTATAACGGTTGGTTGGTGGAAGTGCCTCCAGAATCTGGTTTGAACGTTGAAATTGCTACATTTTTGCTGCTGAAATTTGCTGCTTTGTTAGGATATCGTCGGGTACGAGGTCAGGGATTGGAGTTGGAAGTGAGAGGGGAACCTAGAAATCGCTATCCCGATTTGACAATTATCCGAGAAGAACATATCCAGCAGCTATCCCAACGAAATACCATTCGCCTTTCCATGGCACCTCCTTTATTGGTGGTGGAAGTGGTTAGCCCTAGTGAGGTACAAAGGGAACGAGATTACGTTGCCAAAAGGTTTCAGTATGGGGATTGTGGGATTCCGGAGTATTGGATTGTGGATCCGCAAAGGCATACGATTCTGGTTTTGGCGTTGCAAGGAGGAAATTATCGAGAAATTGGTTGGTTTTCTGGTGATGATTTTGTGGTTTCGCCTGGTTTTCGAGAGCTAAATTTACAGGTTTCTGAGGTTCTTGCGAGGGAAAGTTCTAGCGAAGAGGGGGATTAGGTATTTTTGTAGGGGCGCTTCGCGAAGCGCCCCTACCAGGGTTAGATAGCGTTTGGGGTTTTGTTGTACGAGTCCTGTCGGCGGAATATACCAAACCGCCAGTCTTCGCCTGTGG
>CAYZHY010000209.1:0-3626 GCA_964477525.1 uncultured Geitlerinema sp.
ATTAGTCGTTAAAAAAAGCTAAAGTCGTCGTTTCTCCGTTGGCACGACAGCCGATGGTTAATACGCCTTCCATAACCTCACCATCACCACAAGCATAAATCCTGAAATCGGTAACTTCTGGCGTATCGTAAACCGCTGCAAGAATGTTTTGTGCCATTTCGCGTTCTTCCGGATCGTCCGAATCAAATAGCATTATCTCTAAGACATCAGTGTAGTAATCATCATAAATATTCGCAGCAGTAGCGTATAACTCATTGACAAAATCACCCCGATTCTCGGTAGGGCGCTGGTAGGCAAGTTTCCAGGTACTCATCCAAGATGGGTTCTTTGAACCCCCAACAAAATATCGGTAGTGCCGCAGGGCGACTTGTTCTAAATCTTCCCCAGGTTCTACTTTTTCGTAGAAGGTAACGAGTCCCCAAGCTTCTTGCTTCGGAGGTGTGTAGAAAGCAAATAAATCGTTGACATAGTCCGGCAGTTGAGATGAGGAATGCATAACTCGCTTGATGGTTAAAACTGTAATCAAGATTCTAGCCAAAAGGCAATCTTGTTACAAGAGAAGCGTTGGAAATCGATCGCACGTTAGATAAAAACAGTTGTCTGGTTTTCTGAAAGAACCTACAATTATATTCAACTGACTTACAAGCCAGCACCAAAAATTTCATCAAAAAAATGAGCCAACCCGCAGACATTGGCGGCAAACGCTTGCTGAGTTTAGCCCCAGAAAACTGGATTCAATGGGTGACCCAACTGCCGCAAGTGACAATCGAAGAATTCATGAGTTCTGACTTTCAATGGGTCAGTCGCGAAAACGACGTTTTAGTGAAAGTCAGCACCCCCAATACGGGTAAATTCTTGGTTCTCAACGAACTACAACTGCGTTACAACAACCACATTCCCCGCCGAATGAGAGCTTATGCTGCCCTAGCAGAAGAGCGCTACCGATTGCCGGTTTATCCGGTTTTGGTCAATATTCTCCCTCACGCACAGAATCCCCAGGTAGACAACTGCTACGAATCATCTTTTCAGGGAATCTACGCCTATCAAGGCTATCGAGTGGTGAATTTGTGGGAAGTAGAAGCGCGATTGGTCTTTGAACGAAACATTCAGACCTTGCTGCCTTTTGTACCAGTTTTGAAAGGCGGTGGCGAGGAAGCCGTGGTTCAAGAGGCATTGAGGGAGTTGAGAGCAAATGAAGAATTAGAACAGTTGGAACCGTTGCTGTCGTTTTTTGCTTCCTTTGTGCTAGAACTACCAGTAGTCCGGGAAATTATGAGGTGGGATATGGCTGTTTTAAGAGAATCTCCCTGGTATCAAGAAATTCTCAAAGAAGGCTTAGAACAAGGTTTGCAACAAGGTTTGCAACAAGGTTTGGAAAGAGGACAACAACAAGGAGAAGCCCAATTGGTTTTGCGCTTGTTGGCTCGTCGTTTGGGAACTGTGGATGAATCGATACAGGAACAAGTGCGCCAGCTTTCAGTTCCTCAGTTAGAAGCGCTAGCAGAAGCGTTGCTGGATTTTTCCAATTTAGCAGATTTGCAGGCTTGGTTGGCACAACAGTAAGTCCAGGCATGGGAGCATGGGAGCGTGGGAAAAGGGTGATTAGAAATTGTAAAGATGAAGAAGAATGTTTGCATAAAGTGGGATCAATTGGTGCTCGATAACGTTGTGTTGCTGCCTTCCTATAAATCTGATGTTCGTACGCACCTGCTAGCTACAAGAAGCTTAGCGGGATTTAAACATCTTTTGTTTCCAGAGGAGGTTCAATTCCCTGTAGAATTCTCCGCAGACAAAACAATTAGGTCAATGCCCTAAAAATGGCTGAAATCCCTGCCATGAGGGAAAAATTGCTTAATTAAGTCAAATTCCTGCGCTCTAAGGCTTTGAAGGCAATTGAAGAGGAGTTTTTGTCAAAGTTCCGTTAGAATGGTTTCTGTTCCCGAGTTTTCAAGCTCCCTTCCATGCTACTGTGCTTCTATACCCCGAACATCCTGTTTTTAAAGTGATTATGGCACTGACACCTACGGAACGAACGACGCTAACGGCTTTTCTGGAAGCTTTAGCGCAAATGGAAACGTCGTTGCCTGACGATTTTCAGCAACGCTTGCATCGGGTGGCTGATGGTTGGCAACAAACGGGCAAACTAGAAAATCTGCACGAACTGGCTGCTGAATATCCGACTTTTAACAATATTTATTTGCAAAAACGCAACTTGCTGTTGCAGCAAGAAGGGGAACGGGATAAAAATCAAACCCCACCACCGCCACCACCCAATCAGGAATTCAACAGCGAATTGGAAAATTTGGCGGTTTCGGTTTTTTCTGCGAGAGATTCGGCTGCGGCTGCCAACAGTTCGGAACGCCCCAATCTCCTACAAAAAATTCGCAATTGGCTCACTGGAAACCGATAAATATGAATGATTTGCAGATTATTTATCCGACTTTAGAAGTATTTTTCTTCGATTTGCAAGAGGGATTGGGGGATTCGTCAGAGGAAATAGATGTTCGCCGCCGGGATTTTTATGAAACAATTTATGGGGAAGATACGTATAATAAGGAAGGATATCCCAAATTTTGCGATCGCGACTACCCCACCCAACCGGTAGAACTGTTAGAAAAGGGTAACGAATCTTTTCCCAATGGCGAAGATGGGCAATACTATCCCGTACAATTGGGCGATACTTATGCTTTGGTTGCTTCTTACTCTGGCAAGTTCGATGCCCACGGTCAACCCAACACCGAACCCCAAACCATTCAGCCAGCTACCAACCATCCTAGCGAAATTGGCATCCCTTTTGGCAGCTTCAAAGCCAAACTGCAAGAGCGACTGCACCAAAAAACACCAACTTTGGGTCAAACTTGGCTAATTTACGGTCAAGTAGCCGATGCCAACGCCGACCTAACCCAAGTTGCCCAACAATGCTACCAACAAATGGTTGCAAACCCCAATTGGCATCGAGATTTTATCGGTCAAGGAAGTTTGTACGGTGGCACCTTATTTGAAATTTGGCATTCCGATTCCCAGCAAGCCCAATCCGAACATGTTTTGATTTGGTTGTTTCCTGCCAGTCAAGATGTAGACCAGATGCGCAAGGATGTACCAGCATCTTGGTGGGATTTTCTCTATTTATTCCAGTATCGCCACAAAATTCTCTGGGCTTACGGGCAAAGTCGGCATTTGCGGGAGAAATTAAAAAAAGATTTTGTCGAATTAAAACAAAAAAGCGATCGCACCCAAACCTTACCACAAGAAATTGACCAAGGAAAAATTCCCGGGCGTGAGTTGCAAAATATTCTCACCGAAAATTTGGCCACCATGTCCAACTATACC
Organism: uncultured Geitlerinema sp.; assembly: GCA_964477525.1. GTDB lineage: Bacteria > Cyanobacteriota > Cyanobacteriia > Cyanobacteriales > PCC-9228 > PCC-9228. The sequence continues at coordinate 3,331 of CAYZHY010000209.1, forward strand.
GTCAATCTCAATTATCTGGACGACCAAAGGCGCAATATCGATATTAACATTCAAAACTATCGCGATCGCTTTTTCTACATGCAACAAAAAAACCCAAATAGCGAGTTGCAATGTTTGGGAAAATTTTCCGAAAGCGAGATATACGCCAAAAAATACCAACGCCAAATCACCGCCGACTACGAAAACTTGCAACCCGGTCTCACAGTTCTGCAAAACCTCAACAACACCATCAGCGGCATCATCCACATCGAACAAACCAAAGTTGACCGCCACCTCAACAACACCGTTGCCATTGT
>CAYZHY010000210.1:0-3569 GCA_964477525.1 uncultured Geitlerinema sp.
AGAATATTTCTAAAAAATTGGAAACCCTGTAGGGGCGATTGGCGAACCGCCCCTACCAATTGCTACCAAACAGTTAACAAATCCAATTCAAATCCTGGCAATAAATGCTCTCCAGATAGATGGGTGGGATTGGTTAAAGCTTCTTTGGCTGGCATGTTTTGAAATTCCGCTTGTTGCCGATAAATTTCCACCTGTCTTTCTTGTGGATTGATAAGCCAACCCAACTGCGTACCATTTTGAATGTACTCTTCCATTTTTGTTTGTAGAAAAGGCCAGGAATCGCTAGGAGAATACAATTCTACAACAAAATCAGGTGCAAATGGTAAAATATTTTCTTGTTGGGAAGGAACTAAAGATTGCCATTTGGCATGGTCGATCCAGGCAACATCGGGAGAACGTTCGGCCGTATTGGCAAGTTGAAAACCAGCGGAAAAATCGAAGACTTCTCCCAATTGATATTTTTGGTTCCACAACCAAAGTTGTGCTACGATACTAACTTTCATTTTGCTGTTTTGACCGCCGGTAGGAGGCATAACGATAAGTTCTCCTGTGGCATTTCGTTCCAGCTTCAAGTTGTGATTTTCCTGACCGAGTTGGAAAAACTGCTCGCTAGTAAGCTTCCAGGTTTTTGGTAGTGTAATGCGATCGCCTTCATGATATGATTGTAAATAAAAATCAAACAATCAAAGCAACCAAATCAAAAAGTAATCATCCCTAGCTTTTTCCACTTCATCTACGATAATATTAGGAACCGACTCCCGTACTTTCTGAGAAACGTTTTGGCGGATGCTATCGGGAACCGAGGTATCGAAACTTAAATAGGATTTCCCTGATTGGCGGTCGTAAGCATACAAACGGTCGGGTTCGCTAACTGTTTCAAATTGTAGCACTCGAAATCCTTGGTCTCCCAATCTGTCTTTAAGCAGATTGGCCGTTTCTCGAACGCTATTTTTATCGCGATACATAAGAATAAAACCGTAATTTTTGTTACGCTTAATTTCTGACAGTTTGGCAGGATATTCTACCATACCTCCCGTACAAGCAATTTGACCGTTGCCATCAATATTGGGAGTCGGCGGATTACCGGATACGGATTTTGTTTGACACAAATCGGAACTAATAGTCCGATTTTTATTGTTTAAATGGATAACGCTAGTAAAACTTTTTAAGCGGTTGGGATATTTCGCCGTAGCAGTAGCAATGGCAACATTAGCGTCGGCTTTTTGAATTTGATAGTCATAAAATTGTCCTCGGGAAAAGCGTTTCAGGTCAATTTGCAAATCTTCCCAACTGCCAGCAAAGCGATCGTTTTTCAAGCGATAGGATTGTTGAATCCGATTGGTAACATCTAAAATATTTCTAGCTCGCAATTCCACAGCTGCTGGCGGAATTTCTATTAAAGGATGTGGCGAGGTTTCTCCCTGAATACCGGCACATTCTTTTGCCTTTTGCGTACAGCCTAAATAAATTTTATGCTGTTTCCATTGCAACCAAAACTCTTCAGCATCTTCCGGCGTTTGAAAAACGAGAATGCTGTTGGCACGATGGCCAGGTTGAATGTCAGCATCAATCGCTTGGAACCTTCTTTCTTGACGAAATTGTTGGATTTCATCGCTTTCATATGGCTGGTATTGACGACCTTGTGCGTCTTCCAAACGATATTCGCTAGCCAGGGAACTTGTATCTGTTTGGGAGGTATTGGTTCCTGTAACTTCTACCGCCAACCAAGTATTCATGGTTTTCGGTGTAATGCTATTTCCAGACTGGCTGTTGAGAGAGAATTTTTCCTGCCGATACCAATTGTCGATTTGGAGTTTGTTATTGTTGCTTGGGGAAGCAAAGTTTTGTTGAATTCCTAATTGTTCCTTAGTGGTTTCTGAGGTACAGCCAAAAAGGAATAGGGTCGTCAGCATTAAGGCAGTAGATGACAGGAAACGTTTGAGCATCAGTTTTTCCAAAAACGAACGTCTAGCATCTATTAGAATGAATGAAATTCAAGAATGAAAACAAGATAGCAAACTGTGGTTCTTTTTTTTGAATCAGTTGGCAACCAATTATAGCATTTCTCCATACTCGATAGTTGGACAAGCAAGGGGCGTTCCTTACAACGAAAATTCCAAACCGAATATAAATAAAAAAGGGCAACAGCAGCAAGCAAATCCCCTGTAGGGGCAAAGACTTGTTCGCCCCTACCCATCAACGCCTACATATTTCCAATGGAAGCACGATGAAACCACATCTGAAAACCAGCTAGGAAGCGGCTGCCTGTTGGCGGCTGGGAGGAGCCATAAATTCTGGACCCACGGGGTCTTTAATGGTTTCTGTGAGGATACGATCGATTTCGGCGAAGTCGTCTTCTTTGAGGGACCAGCCAGCTACGCGATCGACGGTTTCTAACTGAGAAGGATTTCTGGCTCCCCAAAGGGCAACGCTGATGCCACGGTCCAATATCCAGCGCACGGCTAAGTCAATGACGCGCTTGTTATAGTTTTCCTGGGCGAATTTATCCAATTTATCGACAGCTTCGAGATACTGTTGGTAGCGGGGAGATTGGAATTTGGGGTCCATTTTGCGCAAATCGTCTCCTTGAAACTGACGGTCGGGAGACATTTTACCGCTCAACAATCCCCGACAAAGGGCACCATAGGTAATGAGGGCAATACCGCGATCGCGGCAGTAAGGCAAAACATCGCTGTCGATACCGCGTTCAAACAAATTGTAAGGGGGTTGGTTGGAATGCAAAGGCGCAGCATTCTGGAATGGCTGCATTTGTTCGGGGGCATAGTTGCTGGTACCGATCGCGCGAATTTTTCCTTGTTCGTATAATTCCTGCAGCGCAGCAGCCGTTTCTTCAAAGGGAACCACTGGGTCGGGCCAGTGAACTTGATAAATATCGATATAATCCGTTTGCAATCGTTGCAGGGAAGCGTCGATTTCTTGGAAAATGCGATCGCGAGTACACTTACGAAAGATACCGTCGTCGTTTTTCTCCAAACCGACCTTGGTTGCTAGCACAATGCTATCTCGTTTGCCAGATTCTGCGATCGCTTTGCCCACAATTTCCTCAGAACGACCAAAACCATAAATGGGGGCCGTATCTACAAGCGTAATACCGCGATCCAGTGCAGAGAGAATCGCATCAATGGATTGCTTTTCTTCAGTACCACCCCACATCCAGCCACCAATGGCCCAGGTTCCCAAACCGACGCGGGAGACCGATTTGTTGAGGGGATCGATGTTCGTATATTCCATAATCAGCTCGCGTGTTGTTGTATCATCTGCTACTGGGATTTTAACAAAAAAACAAAAAGCCGCAGGTTTCCAGCACACAAAGGAAATTGGCGTGCAATATTGGTGACAATTGTGGAAAATACGATTATAATAAATAAAGTTTTTTAGATTCTTGCCCGTATTGTTGTAGCGTTTTCATAAAAATCGTGAAGGCTTTGCCAGAAAAAGCAACGACCAACAACTCCTATATGCTGCCACCATTTGCATTGGTCTGTAATGGTTTTACTTAAAAAATACGTAAATTCCTTCAATGTAGCTAAAAAATACTTTTTAATATA
>CAYZHY010000211.1:0-3518 GCA_964477525.1 uncultured Geitlerinema sp.
TTTTTGTAAAAATTAATTAACAATTTAGATATTTCCTCAAAAAATTTTGAAATCAAAGTAAAATAAAGATTAAAATATAGACATGAATGTGGGTCGTTGTAACTTTCTTGTGGAAACATTTCCCTTGGCCGATCCACTTTGAAGGGATCCTATGCTGAGATTGGTTGTACCAAACAAAGATCTTCCTGAATGGCCATTTCTTCGCTAGTGACAATATATCTTCTTTCTCCTTCAACCAAAACTATCAACCAAAATTTTATGGCAAGGAAAAGAAAAACTAGCAAACTATCCCCCAAAATAACCAGATAAAAAAGTTTCTACTTAGTTTTTTAGAACATAGAAAAATTGTTTCTCAATTCGTAGCATCTACCAGTTTGTAGCGCTTTTATTTCTGGTTCGGTGACCCTGCGACCAAAACCAATCTAGCTTCAACCGCCTCACCCATATAACGCCAACCGCGATCGCCATCTACCAAACAGCGTCAAGCTTTGCTATCGTTAACCAACAAGTTCCACCAATGATATCGCCAACCTTTCATTCCACAGCCTACTCTAACTCCAGAACCACCACTGAGATTTCTCGAGATTCTCCCAATCCAAAGGCGACCACCATGTCTGAGGAAACCATCGAAATTCTGGAAAACGTATCCGATGCCTTCTTGATTTTAGACGTTCGAGGGCGCGTTACCTATTGCAACCAGCAAACCAATAACATCCTGGGGATTTCCCAAGAAAATTTATTAGGTCAGTGTTTGTGGCAAGCCTGCCCTCTTTTAGCCAATACCCCCTTAAGCACCGGATTTCAAAAAGTGCTAGAAACAGTAAAAACCCAAACCTTCGAGCAGTTTTATCCCTGGCATTCTCAATGGTGGCGCGGTCGCATTTGCTCTCACAAGGATGAAATTTGGATATATATCCAAGACATAACCGCCCAAAAACAGGCGGAAGTCATGGAATCGGAACGAACCAACCTCTTTACCCTAATTGGCAGCGTAGGCATTGCTCTGTGTCAGGGAGGCAAACTATCGCAATTACTCGCCGATAGTCTAGAAGCGATCGTACAGCATCTCGACCATTTAGACATGGTGAGTGCTTGCATTTGGACCACCCCCAAACCCAACCTCAGCCGGGAAAACGACTTTCAATCCCCCACCGGGAAATTGCACCTACAAGCAGCAGCCCCGCAAATGGTGCCCGAATCCCTTTTTACTGCTCAACTAGATATCCAATCTAGCGAATCCCTTTCCTTTCCCAATTCTGCCATTGCTGCGATCGCACGGCATCAATATCCTTACCTAGACAACCACATCCAAAACCGCCTCTGGCACCCAGAATTTACCGACGGTGCCTCCCAAGAAGCCACATCTTGGCTAACCGAACAAAACATTACTGCCTTTGGCGGCTATCCCTTACTGGTAGATGGGCGTTTGGTAGGCGTATTAGCCCTGTTCAGCCAGCAACCCATTCCAGATACCGTACACTTACTCCTCAGTTGGGTAGCCACTGGCATTGCCGTTTCAGTAGACCGAAACTGGGCGCGGGAAGCTCTTTCGGTTCGTCGAGAAGCGTTGCTGTTCCGCTTAGCCAATCAAATTCGCCAATCCCTAGACTTAAACACCATTCTCAACACCGCCGTTACCGAAATCCGACAGTTGTTGCAAGTAGACTCTTGCAGTTTTTTATGGTGTTTGCCCGAACCAGCAAATAAGAACGGTCAACTCCTGCTCACCGTCAGCCACGAATCCAAAAAATCCGAGGAACTAGGCTCTGTCGATGACGACACCCTATCGCAAATGAAGTGGATGGGCGACAAAATTCAAAGTCAAGAGACAATCTGTATTGACAGCGTTGCTGAAGATACGCAGCTAGACGACATCACCCGCCAGCTACTGCAAGATATGGGCATTGCCTCGCAACTGATATTGCCTTTATCCACCCGTTCCGGTCAATTTGGTGCCGTTGCGTGCAGCAACAATCAACAAACGCGCCCTTGGGGGCAACGGGAAATCGAACTGTTGCAAGGTGTTGTCGATCAACTAGCTATTGGCATCGATCAAGCGGAAGCCTATGCCCAAACCCGTGCCGCAGCTTTAGCCGCTCAAACCCAGGCACAACAATTGAGCGAAGCCCTGCACAACCTCAAACAAAAAGAGGCGCAGCTAATTCAAAACGAAAAAATGTCCGGTTTGGGGCAAATGGTGGCTGGTATTGCCCACGAAATCAACAATCCCGTGAACTTCATTACCGGGAACTTATCCCATATGGAAACCTACATCCACGACTTGCTGGAAATGCTGAATATGTATCGCAAGTACTATCCAGAACCAGCAGAGGAAATCCAAGACTTGGCCGAAGAAGTGGATCTGGAATTTGTGGAAACCGACTTGCCCAAAATTGTGGAATCCATGAAGGTGGGAACGGAACGCATTCGGCAAATTGTGCTTTCGTTGCGCAACTTCTCCCGCCTGGATGAAGCGGAAATGAAACCAGCCAACATTCACGAAGGCATCGACAATACCTTAATGATTTTGACCAGTCGGTTAAAAGCCAAGAAAGGGCAACCGGGCATTGAAGTGGTGAAAGAATACGGAGATTTGCCCAAGGTGGATTGCTATCCCGGGCAGCTGAATCAAGTGTTTATGAATATTATCAGCAATGCCCTCGATGCTTTGGAAAAACAGCCAGATCCGCGTAAAATTGTTATTAGCACCGAGCAAAATGGCGATCGCGCTCGGATTCGCATTCGCGACAACGGTCCTGGTATTAGCGACCAAGTGCAAAAACATTTATTCGACCCATTCTTTACCACCAAACCCGTCGGCAAAGGCACTGGTTTGGGACTGTCTATCAGCTACCAAATTGTGGTAGACAAACATAAAGGCGACATTCAATGTACTTCGCAACGCGGTCAAGGGGCGGAATTTATTATTGACATTCCCCTCCAGCGTTTCTCGAGCTAGCACATGGGCTAAAAAATTTGCTGCTTTTCTTGACAAGCTATAGCCATCTGTTACAATAAGATATTGTGGTGAAAGCGCAATGGGGCGTAGCCAAGCGGTAAGGCAGCGGGTTTTGGTCCCGCCATTCGGAGGTTCGAATCCTTCCGCCCCAGCCATTAAACTTCTTTACAGCCAACAATGGGGCGTAGCCAAGCGGTAAGGCAGCGGGTTTTGGTCCCGCCATTCGGAGGTTCGAATCCTTCCGCCCCAGTTTTGAAAAACAAAATGTTTTCAACCAAATCAACTGTTTGTCTGGAAGTTCGCTTCCAGGCTTTTTTATAGCGCCGTGGGTGGTGGATGTATTTGAGGGCGTTCCCAATTTGACAGAATCGGAATCATTCCTAACAAATAATCCCCCCCTGCCTTGGCAGGGGGGGGTCTTATCTATAACAGTGAAGGAACTTCTGCAAACCTAGGAGATTTTACAGGGCATTACCGCGAGGTAGTACCTCTTCAGGGAATTCAAACTGTTGGTGTGGTTGGTCTTGAGGTGCCATCCAGGCACGAATGCCTTCGTTTA
>CAYZHY010000212.1:0-3517 GCA_964477525.1 uncultured Geitlerinema sp.
GACTCTAGGGTTGCTTTCAACGCCGATTTGATATCGGGATATTGATATTCAAAACCCGCTTGTTGCGTTCGTTTGGGGAGAACTTTTTGCCCTTCCAACACTACTTTGGCGGCATCTCCTAACAGCAATTCCAAAGCAAAACTGGGAACCGGCAACCAGGAAGGTCGGTTCATAACTTCCCCCAAAACCTGACATAACTCTTTCATCCTGACCGGATTGGGTGTGGTGGCATTAAACGTACCGGCAACTTGTGGGTCTTGCAAAGCGCGGATAATAAAATCCACCAAATCTTCCCGATGGATCCAAGAAAACCACTGATTGCCGTCTCCCAAAGGACCGCCCATAAATAATTTAAACGGTAGCAACATTTTATCCACAGCGCCACCGGGTCCAACCACAATACCAAACCGGAAAATCACCAGGCGAGTACCGTTATTTTTTACTTGTTCGGCGGCAGCTTCCCATTTTTGGCAAACCTGTGCTAGAAAATCGTTACCGGGAGAACTAGTTTCGTCGAAAGTATCGGTTTCGCTGGTTCCGTAGTAGCCGACGGCGGAAGGATTGACCAACACGGCAGGCTGGGGATTGGCGTTGGCGATTGCTTCCACAATTTTTTGCGTTCCCAACTGGCGGCTGTCTAAAATAGATTGTTGTCGTTGGGGAGTCCATCGTTCGTCAGCAATTGGCGTTCCGGCTAAATTTACGACCCCATCGCAGCCAGAAAGTGCATTTTGCCATTCTCCCGATTGGGTTGGCGTGTAGGTGACTACTTCTAAATTGGCAAACGCCGACGGGGGAAACATGCGTTTGGCTTTTTGGGAAGAACGGGTTAATACTAACAACGAATGTTGGTGTTGGTGTAGCTTTTGTACTAGACGAGAACCAACAAATCCCGTTGCGCCTGTGATGGCAATTTTCATGGGGAAAACCTAAAAAAATTCCGAAATTTTACTACGCTTATATATTCTCTATCCTAGACAAATTCGCCTCCAAGCGATCGTATAGGCAGCTATTGTTGCTGAAGTGGGAGAATGTCAGCAATTGGTGAAATTTTCTCATTTTGTTGTTTGCCAATTGCAGTAAAATAGGCAAATCGACGGATGGCAAACAACAGGCAACATGGAAACAAAGATTTCCACATTCGATGGAGGTCGATGGTGAAGCTGTCAGCAAGAGTTTCTCAAGTGACTCCTTCCCTAACCCTGGCGATTTCGGCGAAGGCAAAAGCTATGAAAGCCGACGGGAAGGATGTATGCAGTTTTAGCGCCGGAGAACCGGATTTCGATACGCCGGAACATATTAAAGCGGCTGCCAAAGAAGCACTAGATGCGGGAAAAACCAAATACGGTCCAGTAGCTGGGGAACCGGCTTTGCGCGAAGCGATCGCGAAAAAATTAAAACACGACAACCAGCTTGATTGTACAGCCGAAAATGTCATTGTCACCAACGGCGGCAAACATTCCCTATATAATTTAATGGTAGCGCTTTTGGATCCGGGAGATGAGGTGATTGTACCGGTTCCCTACTGGGTGAGTTACCCGGAAATGGTGAAGCTGGCGTCGGGAAAACCAGTATTTTTACCTGCTTCCGCTGATAACGATTATAAAATTACCCCCCAAGCACTGCGTTCGGCAATTACCGAGAAAACGCGGCTGTTGGTTCTTAACTCTCCTTCCAATCCCACCGGTAGCGTGTATTCACCAGCAGAAATTCGCGCGTTGGCAGAAGTGGTTGCCGAGGCGGATATTTGGGTGGTTTCGGATGAGATTTACGAGAAAATTCTTTACGACGGCGCGCAGCATTTGAGTATTGGCGCAGTTTCCCAGGCAGTTTTTGAACGAACTGTTGTTAGCAGCGGTTTTGCCAAGGCGTATTCTATGACTGGGTGGCGGTTGGGATATTTGGCAGGCAATGCGGAGTTAATCAAAGCCGTTAGTTCCATCCAAAGCCATAGTACATCAAACGTGTGTACGTTTGCGCAGTACGGTGCGATCGCAGCTTTGGAATCTTCCCAAGATTGCGTGGAAGAAATGCGCCAAGCGTTTGCCGAACGTCGGAAATTGATGGGCGATCGCTTGCAGGCGATGCCTGGTATTCAGGTTAGCATGCCCTACGGTGCTTTTTACTTTTTTGTGGATATTCGCCAAACCGGTCAAAATTCGCTGGATTTTTGCCAAAAACTTTTGGATAGCCAACAGGTAGCGGCGATTCCGGGGGTGGCTTTTGGCGACAATAAGGCAATTCGCCTGTCTTATGCGACGGATAGGGAAACTATTGAAAAAGGAATGGATCGATTGGAGAAATTTCTGCGATCGCAAATATAGCGATGTTTGAAAGCCTGAGTGGTATGGTTTCCTTAGCTACTATTGATGTTGGTAATGCTTTGCGCCTTTCTTTGCAAGTTTCTCTACTAGCGACGGTTTGCGTGACTTTGGTGGGTGGCGGTTTGGGATATTGGTTAGCCAAAGCACGTTTTGCTGGGAAAAAATGGGTAGAAGCGATCGTCACCCTTCCCCTAACTTTACCACCGGTGGTGGTGGGATTTTATTTACTGTGGCTGTTCGGTCAAAATGGTATTTTGGGAAAACCTTTATACGATTTGACTGGCTGGAGTTTGGTGTTTACCTGGCAAGGCGCCGTGGTAGCCGCTACCATTATGGCATTGCCGCTTATGACCAAAACCACCAAAGCTGCTTTGGAAAGCGTCGATTCGGTGTATCTGCAAGCAGCAGCAACGTTGGGTCAATCGCCAATGGCGGTTTTGTTTCGCGTTTGGTTGCCTTTGGCTTGGAAAGGGATTTTGGCAGGGGTAGTGTTGAGTTTTGCCCGCTGTTTGGGAGAATTTGGTGCTACGTTAATGGTAGCTGGGAATATTCCTGGTAGAACTCAGACCATGCCGATGGCGATATATGAAGCAGTTCAAATGGGTAAGGATGGTTTGGCTTTTTTCTTGGTGGCGATTCTGAGTTTGGTTTCTATGGGAATTGTTCTATTTTCCAGTTCTTTGAATGAATAGGCGAATGGTGGTTTAGTAGAAATTTTGATGGCAGCAGCAAAACCAAATGCAGCATTGGTCTTTATCCGATTTTCGCCGCAATTCTCCCAGTTTTTGGCTGGCGGCGGTTTTCACTTCTTTGGCTTTACACGCGATCGCTTTATGGATGTTGCGAGATAGTTTGATTGTAGCTTCCCAACCTACGTCTACTTCTACCAGCCAAAGCCATATATCTTTCAAGTTGGTAGAAACGAAACCAAATACACCAACATCCTCTAGTTCGGATTCGCCATCTACGAATTCATCGCCAGAAACAAGGAAAGAAACTCCCCAGCCAGCTACTTCGCCAATACCTTCTCCCGATTCGGAAGCGAATAATACGAGTGTAGCTACCAAACCTGAAATTCCAGCAGCCAAACCTTCGCCAACGCCTTCGCCTTCTGCTGAACATCCAGAAAATCCACAAACGAAACCTTCGCCAGAGATTAGCAATTCTCCCAAAATTCAACCGTCGCCAACGCC
>CAYZHY010000213.1:0-3496 GCA_964477525.1 uncultured Geitlerinema sp.
GGTATAAGGTTTTTTAGGAAAAGAAACCATGGTAGCTGGAATGGAGGGGCGCTTTGAGTTGGCGTACCGGTAAATACCAGTGGGTAGCGCGTTTTGGTTGCTCCGTTTTATTGTTTGTGATATTATAGCAAGATTAACTATTGCTTGGCGTGCCTGAGTGGTTTCCAAAAAGTAGGTCTGCCGAGCAACTTTACCATCTTGAGAAAAGGATTGAGTACCCCAGGGCATGGGGGAATTCACGCTTGGGGACACGACAACCTCTGTCAGTTGGGCGAGAGCTTGCCTGGTAAGTTGTGTGGCTGAACCAAGAATCCCACGAATTCTATTCGTGGGAGTGTCAATATTCATAAAATTGATAGCTAGCTTTCATAGCCGCTCGGGAGAAGCTTCAGATTTTTTGTTTTACTATGATTACAATTAACGACACCGATTTTGAACAAGAAGTATTAAAAGCCGACCAACCCGTACTGGTCTACTTTTGGGCATCTTGGTGCGGTCCTTGCCGTCTCATGTCTCCGATTATGGAGCAAATTGATAGCGAATATGGCGATCGCCTCAAGGTAGCCAAAATGGAAGTCGATCCCAATCCCAACACCGTGAAAGCCTGTGAAATTGAAGGCATTCCAGCATTGAAACTCGTTAAAAATTCGGAAGTTGTAGCTTCTTGGGAAGGAGCCATGCCCAAACAACAAGTTGCCGATTGGCTTGCTTCAAATTTGTAAGCATCAGTACAAACAATCGATCGTATGTCCCAAGTTCGGTACGCTCGGTACGCTCCACACTCCCCATTCTCAAATCTGACCAGCCACTAACATCTTAACGAACCCAACCATGCAATTCGCCAAACGGATAGAACCCTTGCGTTCCAACGTCTATGCCGACATGGACAATGCCAAAGCCAGAGCGCGAGCTGCCGGCATGGATATTATTGACCTCAGTTTGGGATCGTCCGATTTGCCAGCCGCCAGCCACGTCACCGATACGATCGCGCGATCGCTTGACGATCCCAGCACCCACGGTTACACCCTGTTTCACAGTACCAAAGAATTTCGGGAAACCATTGCCAAGTGGTACACCCAAAAATACGGCGTTGGGGTAGACCCCGAAACCGAAATTATGCCGTTGATTGGCTGCCAGGAAGGAACCGGTCATTTGCCCCTGGCCTTATTAAATCCGGGAGATTATGCCCTGTTACAAGACCCAGGGTATCCTTCCCACTACGGTGGCGTTTATCTGGCCAGCGGTCGAGTATATCCCATGCCGACGCTGGAAGAAAACCAATTTTTGCCAGTGTTGGAGGATATTCCCCAAGAAATTCTCTCGCAAGCCAAAATGATGGTTTTGAGCTATCCTCATAATCCTACCACCGGAATTGCTCCTTTGTCTTTCTTTGAAAAGGCAGTGCGGTTTTGCCAAGAAAACGACTTGGCTTTAATTCACGACTTTCCCTATGCGGATATGGGATTTGGGGAAGTGGAAATTCCGTCTATTTTGCAAGCCGACCAGGATAAAAGTGTTTCCATTGAATTCTTTACCATGTCCAAATCTTATAACATGGGAGGATTTCGCGTTGCCTACGCCATTGGCAATCGGGAATTGATTTTGGCTTTGCGGCAGATCAAAGCAGTCATTGATTTTAACCAGTATCGCGGCATTATCAATGGTGCGATCGCGGCTTTGACCGGTTCTCAAGACATCATTCCCAAAACGGTCAATACCTTTCGGCAACGTCGCGATGTCTTCGTCGATGCCATGAACCGGATGGGCTGGCCAGTGCCCAAACCTGCTGCCACCATGTACGTTTGGGCGAAACTGCCCGAACGCTGGCAAAACGATTCTATGGGATTTACCATCAAAATGGTAGAAAAGGTTGGTGTAGCGGCAGCTGCTGGTTCCGGATATGGACCCAGCGGCGAAGGATACGTACGTTTTGCCTTGGTGCAAAATACAGAAGTTTTAGAAGAAGCGGTACGCCGCATAGAGCGTTTTCTTCAAATTGCTTAAAGAAAATAGCAATTCACGATTTTTCTCAAAAGATTGGGGTACTTGGTGGGGTACCCCTTTTTGTTTTTTAGCAACGATCGCGGGTAGCTATCAAAATTTCTTATAGAAAGCTTGGAAGTGGGAAATAGAGAAGATTCCCATAGCATTTTTATAAAAATTCAGAACATTTTTGAGTAGGGGGAGCATTTCCATTTCATGGAAACGGCGAATACCATTTTCTTAAAATTGTGTGATAAATATCCAGAGTGTTTTTGTAGGCGCTTACGCATTGCGCCCCTACCGGGAAATTGGACAAATTCAAGGCAATTGTTTGTTGTTTTTTTAGAAATGGTACAAACTAGATCGTCGATCCTACCCAGGTTCAATTCAAATAGCGACAAGTACAAACAGCGGTGTTTTTGGTACCATCGCGTGCAAGAGATGCTTCAATAAGGGAAGAGAGGAAAAAAACGCCCGATTGGACTTGTAACTAGATATTTTTCCTTGACCGTAGCCAATCAATCGGTTTTTGTTGGGGAATGGCTGAGAAAAATTTTCAGATTGCGCTGCGGTTGTAGCAAAACTGCCTATAATAGCATCCTTGTATGCCAAAAGCCAATAGAAGATAGATAGCGGTGAGAGGTGAGGATGGCTAGCATTGCATCGGTTCGACAGCGACGGCTTATGCGTAAGAGGAAAAGACTGCGCGATCGGCGGCGTCGCCAGTGGTTGCAAGCTAGTTGGCGGTTATTGGTATCGATGGGGCTGGCTGCCGGTTCGGTTTGGGCAGCTACTTTGCCCAACTGGATGGTACAAACCCCCCAACAAGTGCAAATTCGCGGCAATCACTTGCTCAGTACGACCGATATTCGGGAACTAGCCTCTTTGTCGTATCCCCAATCTATTTTGCGGCTGTCACCAGAAACGATCGCAGACAAAATCGAAAAAAATCCCTTAATCGCACAAGCCAGCGTATCTCGGGAATTATTTCCCCCAGCCATTGCCATTCAGGTCACCGAACGCCAGCCAGTCGCTGTCGCCAAAATTCCCAACTCGGCATCGAAAGCCCCTGCTGCCTCTGTTTCTCAGTCCATAGGTGTGCTCGATGCGGAAGGTCGGTGGTTTCCTCTAAAAGGCCTGTCAGCCGATGCAAAGGAATTGCCCGATTTAACCACAATTGGTTTTCCAAGCGTCTATCGTTCCCAATGGCAACAAGTCTATCAAGCGATCGCCGAAGCTCCCTTTACCGTACATGAAATTAACTGGCAAAATCCCAACAATATTATCCTCAAAACCGAAATAGGAACCGTTCATTTAGGACCCTTTCAAAAACAGTTTCGCCAACAACTGCAGCAATTAGAACGTTTGCGCCGGTTGCCCAACCAAATGCCCCAAGGCGAAATTGCCTATATCGATCTGCGAAATCCCGATGAACCTAGGATTCAGCTGGTCTCTGGTACTTCCCAATCTCCATAAGTTTGGTTAGGATTTGGTATTGACACTCCCACGAATA
>CAYZHY010000214.1:0-3450 GCA_964477525.1 uncultured Geitlerinema sp.
CTGGCTACACTCCAAAACAGGGATCGAAAAATCTAGAAAAAATCCCAATCTGGACAGAACCAAAATTGGGATTTATGCAATCGTTTCTATAGTTAGAAGAAAAACAGCGGAGAGAGCTTTTGTTTTCTAATGTTCAAAAATAACCTTTCAACTCTAACTGCTGAATTACTTTAGAAGCACTTTCTTCAATTTTTTCTCGATCGGTGTGGCATTCTACTTCGGGGTTGTTAGGAGTTTCGTAGGGATCGTCAATCCCCGTAAAATTCGTGATTGCGCCTTCTCTAGCTTTGGCATAAAGTCCTTTGACATCGCGGCTTTCACAAACGTTTAGAGGAGCATTGACATATACTTCAATAAAGTCTCCTATACGCTGGCGCACTTCGTCGCGAATTTCTCGGTAGGGAGAAATGGCAGAAACTAAAACGATGATACCGTTGCGGGTTAACAAGTGAGCAACAAAACCAATACGGCGAATATTTTCGTCTCGGTCTTTTTTACTAAATCCTAGCCCTTTGGTTAAATTTTGCCGGACGATGTCTCCGTCGAGCAGTTCTACTCGCAAACCACGCGATCGCAGTTTATCGAAAACCAAACGGCTAATTGTGGTTTTCCCAGCACCGCTCAATCCTGTAAACCAAATGGTTACGCCTTTTTGCTGCATGCTTCAATTTCTCCTGGGTGATAATCCTTACCTGTCTTACCATTTACACTTCATGGTTGCCTACATAATTTCGGAAAATTTGCAATTTCTTTAACAGCTTCTTCCCTATCTGTTAGTCAACCTTCTTCTATAAAGCTGACTTGGTCTTGATGGGAAACCATCCAAGTAGGCATGGCTCCTCCATAGCTCACAATAATTTGGCGCTCTCCATCGCCCAACAATTCCTCTACGTACTGGCGCAGGGAAGCCGAAACGACGGAGGTTTTTACCTCAATAGAAAAAACTTCAAATTCTTGGCGGGTTTCTTGCAAAACATCTTGAGCTAGAGCGCGATATCCTTCGAGCATGGAACTTTCCAAGTTATGCAAGGAACTAGCTCCCAACCATCCTCGATCGCACAAATCCCGCACCATATTTTCGATGGTGTGCGCATCGATGAGAAACACCACATATACGACTTCGATTTTGGTGGGTTGGAGGTGTCGAACTTGTTTGATGGCAAAGTCACGTGCCTTTTTGTATGTGTAGGGATTGGTAAGTACTAACCAAAGTTCTTTCATCCTATTTTCCCTAACCCAACGAGAGGCCAGTACAGTTGGCTAAGCAAAAATACTCCTAAATATCCCAACACATCTAGCCAAATCCCCCATCGAAATACGTCGAAAGGTCGCACGTAACCGCTGCTAATGGAGATGGCAATGGCAGGGGTACTGACAGGTAGCATAAAGCTTAACCCGGCCGGTAAGACAACCCCCATGGTTATGGTGCGAGGATCGATACCGTATTTTTGCGCGATCGCTAGAGCTACAGGCATGAGAACGGCTACTGCTGCAGAATTGCTCATAAATTCCGTTAATAGTGTAGCCAATAAGACGATTCCCATAAAGATGGGGAGCGGCGATGCCAGATCTGTAGAAAGAAGGTTCTGGGTAATGGCTGTGGCAGCACCAGTTTCTTCTAAGGCGGCACTCAGGGGAATGGCACTACCGTACATGAGAAAAACGCCCCAGTTTACATCTTCTTCTACTTCCCGCCATTTGGCGATGCCAATGATAAAGGCTAAGGAAACTCCCAGAAAGGCTACCACATCCAGGCCCCATTCATCTCCTTGAAAAATCCACAGTAGAATGGTCAATACCATGATGCCACTCGTTGCTAGTTCCCGACGGGAAATTTGACCAAGCTGCTGGTTGCGTGTTTGTAAAAATTCCCTGGCCGAGATTAAGGAAATATCTTCTCCCACATCAATGCGTTGCAAAATGGCAAATGCAACCACCAACAATACGAGTACAATCGGAAACATCCAGACAATCCACTCGACAAATCCAATGTTGTTGTTTCCTGGTGTTCCCTCCTGTAAAATCCCCAAAGCTAAGGGGCCTCTGGCACCACCCAGTAAGGTAGTATTGGAACCAATGATCACTCCCCATGACATGGATAAAAAAGCGGCCAATCCAAATCGACTTCCCGGCTTAGCACCCGCTGCACGCACTACTTCTAAAATAATTGGGAAAAGCATGGCAGCCACGGCATGGGCGCTGATAAAACAAGATAAAATAGCTGCTAACAGCAAAATGGAAGCGAGCAGGGTCGGCAAGGAACGTCCAAATCGCGTTACGACGCCTAACGCCACTCGGGTACTCAATCCGGAACGCATAATAGGACTGGACAAAATGAAAGCACCGAGGATAAAAAATACAGCTCGGTTGCCAAAATGGGCATAGGTACTTTCTGCAGAAAGGGCCCCGCTAAAGGGGAGCAAGAAGAGAATAAGAATCCCAGTAACGGCTAGGGGTAACGCACTGGTTCCCCATAAAAAGGCCGCAACGCCGAATACTGCGATCGCTTTTTTGCCTTCTGCTGTTACTCCCGGAAATGGCGAATTGACAACGACTGCGTAGATAGCGGCTGCTAGCACCAGAAAAATCCACCGGCGTTGGTTGTAATCAATTCTTCGCCACTGGCGACGTAGGGTAATGTAGGTTGATAACAGAAATTTATCTTTTAACATACCGATGTATGATAGTTCATAAAAAAGGGAGCAGAAAACTACCGTTTTGGGAAAAGTTCGGACGTTTTTAGATCTTTCTAAGGATCCGCCCTAAGTCAGGATCCGTTTGGAAAAGCCAATCCCCCAAATTCTTTTTGAAGGTGGCGATCGCCCAATAATGATGTTTTGATTGTTGGATAGCCGTCATAGATACCATATTCTTTCTATCCATTTTAAGTTTTCAAACCGATAATGGGTAGCTCTCAAATTAATTTTTTTGATTTATTGAAAGCCTTCACAAACCTGCAATATTTGTAGTTTTGAATACAAAAATGTTACTTGGTAACATATCAAACTTTGTGTACATTGTTTTTCTATATCTGGAAATGCAATTTTGGTGAATATCGAGAGAACTTCTATAGCAATTTCAAATTCAAATAAAATGCAGTTTATAATAATTTACAAACAAAAAAAGTCCGTTTAAATAATCCCATCTCCATCAAAATAATAGCTACAACTATCTATAATCTATGAAATGCGACTACTGCTATCCGTTTTCAGGAATACATCTACTTGGAAACCTTATTTCTAGATAAAAAATACTACCAACTTCATTCTTGGTGTATGCTTTCGATCGTACAGATGGGATATCAATTGCTATTATTTAACTTTTCAAAAAGGACGAATTTCTGTTCGGCAATTTCTCCGATTGCCACGAAATATAGTGTTCAACTATAGATTGACTATATAGTATTTTTATATGAGATGTGTACAGATCGCCTTTTATATAGAGGGGGAG
>CAYZHY010000215.1:0-3386 GCA_964477525.1 uncultured Geitlerinema sp.
ATTGAAAAAGCGATCGCTATTGTGGCGGCAATCGTTCCTATTTCAGAGACTCGTTTATGCAAATCCATATAACCTGGAAAGACCCCAAAACCAGCCAACCACAACAAACCACCTTGCAACCCCCAGTAGCTTTGGGTAGCAATGCCGACGAAATGCCGAAAACCATCGGCGGCAAACCGGTTTCCCACTTCCTGCTTAACGGCGAAAACATCGATGGCTACCACGCCACCATCGAAGAAAACAACGGCGAACTGCTAATTCGTTGTTGCCAGACCACTTCCAGCATCCAAATTAACGATACCTGGTTGCCAAGCAGTACTATTATAGATAGCGATCGCGTTCAAATTGGCGACTATCAATTTCAGGTAAAATTGGGTTCGGCTATGCCAGGTTGCAACCGACAGGTAGGATTTCTTTTCAAACGCCGTTGCGGTCGAATCGACCCTACCGGTTGTTGGTATTGCAACTCAGAGAATCCTTACCACCAAGACTACGCCTACTATCCCGGTTTCGGTCGTTACGACAGCTGGGGGTGGCAAGCTTATACCAACCGCCATCTCTATTTTTACGACAGCGAGAAGGGAGAAGTTGATTTTACCGAAGGGGATGCAGAAGCCTTGTCGGAAGAAGCTGGCGAAGAAAGCGACGAAGCCTTTGAAGAAGAAGTAGAAGCCAGCTAAATCGAACGTTTATGGGTTGGTTGATTTATGCTTTGGGAGGCGGATGGGGTCATTGTATACGCAGTTTGGCGTTGGGAAGGGTGGCTTCGCGAAAACGACCGGTGACCATTTTATGCAACAGCCGCTATATTCCCACAGCCTTGCGTTACGTTGGCAGCAATTCCCAGCATCCCATACTAGAAGGTTGCCAGATTGTTTCCATTCCTGCCGATTGGGGAAAGCTACAAACCCAAGCTTACGTTCGAACTTTCCTGCAGCAGCAATTCCCAGAAGTCATTATTGTCGATACATTTCCAAGAGGGTTGCTGGGAGAATTGGTCGATATTTTACCAGATATGAAAGCCACTAAAATTTTGGTTCACCGCCATCTCCATCCCCGCTACGTGGCAGCCAAACAAATTGTAGCGTTTAGCCAGCAATTGTACGATCGCATCTTGATTCCTGGAGAACTGGGAAACCTTCACCTCTCTCACCTACCGCAAACGGCATATACCTCTCCCTGGTTGCTGCGACATCCGCAAGAACTTCCATATCGCGAACAAGCTAGAAAACTATTACATATTCCCAGCAATAGCCGTTCGCCAGTTATTGTAGCGATCGCATCGGGAAAACCGCAAGAGTTGTCTTGGTATGCGCAGCTATGCGACGGTCTTTGCCAAGCCTTCCCCCACGCAGAGGTTCGCTGTTTGTCGGCAAATTCTCCCCATTCTAGCAACGATCGTCGCTGGTGTTTTCACTTTCCCGGCATAGAATGTTTGCCAGCAGCGGATGTGGCAGTGGTGGGTGGCGGTTACAATAGCAGTTTTGAATGTTTGGCAGTGGGAGTTCCGTGGGTGGCAACGCCATTTCCCCGCCGCTACGACCGTCAAGACTATCGCATCCAGCAAGCCAAGTCTCAATTTCGCGATCGTTTGGCATCGGCGACGCAGGTGGAAAAAGCGATCGCATATGTTAGCTTGTATTTACAGCAATCTTGCCAGCAAGTAAGTCAAATCCCCTTAGATGGTGCGGAAAACGCAGTCAAAGCGATCGAAAATTCATAATTTATCGGGATTCACGTCCCGTCAAACAAAAACGGGTGTTATACTAAAATTTGGAATTTGCTTGCCACTCTGTCTCTATTCCCTGCACGTAAAAAGCCGGCCATGTCTTTACAAACGTCTATATTACAATATCTTTATCTACCCCATCCGGTGTCTTTAAAAACCATTTTAGGTATTATCTTCGCCATATCAACTCCTATTTTATTTATTTGGACGGGACTTATACAAACATCCTGCCATCCCATGCTTTGGTGGCAACAAGGAACCAACCCCGCTTGCTGGCAAATTTCCATGGAACCGCCATCGTCGGTAGCCTTGCAAGTGAGAGATTCTTATGGTTTTACCGCCAAAGTAGAAAATTATTTTGCCAACGTTCCTCCCCTGGTATGGAAGGTAGAAGATAGAACGATTGCCAATCTCCAAGTTAGCCAATTTAGCAAAGAAGTTGGTATCCTGACTGCCAACACCCCTGGCGAAACCACCCTCTCCACCACCCTCAACCCCGAAAAAATCCCCAATTTGGATAGCCAATTGGATACGGAACTTCCCCAGGCAGAAGTTGCGGTGAGGGTGACTCCCAAACTGGAAGTAGAACCCAAATCCCTGGCTATGAAAGTTGGCGACCAAACAACGCTGAATGCTGATTTTGGCGCTACACCTCTAGAAACTATTCAAAAACTTTTTGGTGGAAGCAAGCTGAAGTGGTCTGTGGAAAATCCGGAAATTGCGACAGTGGATGGCAATGGCAAGGTAACTGCCAATCAAATTGGCGATACCACGATAACTTTGGAATTGCCAGATGAGACTTACCAGGTAAAACAAGAAATTCCTGTCAGAGTTCGGAAGAATCCCTCCCTGGTTGCGAATGTAGACATTACCTCCCAAATTCCCAACAACCAAGTTTTTCCCGGACAAACCTTCGATTTAGCAGCAAATGTTTTCGGCGAGGGAGACTTCGATCGCAACGTTACTTGGTATTCTAGCAACCCGCAAGTAGCTACCACCAACACCCAACCCGACCGAGTCACTCTGACAGCCAGCCAACCGGGGGAAGTAGTGGTGACTGCCAAATCCTATCAAAATCCCAACCAAAGCGACAGCCAAACCATAGAAGTTCTCAATCCCCGGGAAGTTTTTCATATCAATCCCAGCCAGTTGTTTCTCGAACCGGGAAAAGCCAAACAACTCACAGTCACTTTAAATGGCGAACCCCTGGATAACAAACAAGTAAATTGGCTATCCAATCAATCCCGGGAGGTAAGCGTTCAAAATGGCCTTGTCTGCGCTCATAAAGATAACACGCAAGCTGCGATCGCGGCTACTTTACCAGAAGAACAGGTAGACAACTATCCCCGCTTGCAAGATAGCATTCCCGTTCAAACCGGAATGGCAAAGCAACCACCTTCCATCCCTTGGTTTCCCATTGTCGGCGCTGGTTTGGTGGCTGGGATTGGTACTGCCATTGTTACCGTCAATCCAATAGCAGGAATTGCTGCTGGTCTTGGCGCTGCTGCTATTTTTGGTACGATGCCAATGTTGGATGGTGGCAGCGATGGCAAGTATTATCAATGCGATGCGCCGCCAATGGAACAGCTAGCCGAACCAACTGATAGCAAATCTGACACGTAATTTTCTATAAAAGGAGGGGGAAGAGTGGGATGAG
>CAYZHY010000216.1:0-3231 GCA_964477525.1 uncultured Geitlerinema sp.
TAGCCGCATGGCAAGAAGCGAAAACCGGCTGCGATGAAGGAGGCATCCCCATTGGTTCGGTCATTGTTCGCAACCGGGAAATTGTGGGTCGCGGTCGCAATCGCCGGGTTCAGCAAGGGAGTGCCATTCTCCATGCGGAAATGGATGCTTTGGAAAATACCGGCAGGCAACCAGCCTCTTTTTATCAAGAAGCAACTTTGTATACCACCCTCTCCCCTTGCAGCATGTGTGCCGGTGCTATCCTGTTGTATAAAATTCCCCATGTGGTCATTGGCGAAAACGATAACTTTCAAGGGGAAGAAGACCTGCTGAAACGTCGCGGGGTTCGCGTGGAGGTTCTCAACGACCCGGATTGTATCGAATTGATGAAGGATTTTATTGAGTTACAGCCGAATCTGTGGTTTGAAGATATCGGTCAGCAACGTTGTTGATGGATGGCTGTCGGCGGCATCTTTTGCCGGTATCTTAGAAAAAGATGTTGCTGCTACAACATGGAACCATGGTCAAACGGCATCCGCTGCTTGCCTTTTTCCTGCTGACGTTTGCGATTTCTTGGGGAATTCCCGGATTGCTGCTGCTACTGGCTAGCTGGGGAAACGGTGGCTTTTCTATAGAAGAATATTCTCCTATTTCTTATCTGGCTGTCTGGTCTCCCGCGATCGCTGCTATGATAATCGTTACCACCACCCAAGGATGGTTGGGTTTGCGCCAATACCTGCGACGGTTGCTATTTTGGCGCGTCTATTGGGGATGGTATGCAGGCATTCTCCTGGGAATTCCTTTCCTTAATTTCCTAGCCGCCGCTTTCACGGAAGTCACCGGCAAAAATGCTCTCATGGTACCAACGGTTTCCGCCAGTGGTTTGTTGGTCGCTGCTTGGCTGCGACTCACGGAAGGACCATTGGAAGAACTTGGCTGGCGGGGATTGGCACTACCTCTGCTACAGCGACGCTGCAGCGGTTGGCAAGCTTCTGTTATTTTAGGTTTGATTTGGGGATTGTGGCACGTTCCGGCAATTTCTCTCGGCAGGGAGTTAGGCGGCGGTACCCAAGGCAATCTGGTTTTGGTTCTGCTACAGTTGTTTTTGGGGTTCATCGCGACGGCGATGGTCATGACGGTGGTTTACAATGCCACGGGTGGCAGTCTGCTGTTGGCGTTTCTGTTCCATTGGATGACCAATTTTCCCTATCCTTGGGAAACGGGAGTCGATATTTCGGCGATGATGGATTTGCTGACGGTTTTGGCTGCCAGTCTGGCGGTGGTTCTGGGAAGAAACTATCTAGGCAAGGCTCATTTATATACGGAAGTGATTCCTGGTATTCGCGATCGCTGGTAAAAGAAAACGGAAGATTGTATCAAAATACGACCATGATAGCATTTTGTTGGCCAACTGTTTACAAATCATCAGAAAATCCCCTTAACCGTACTAGTTTTTAAAAACCTGACTGAGTTGTTGCTGCAAACGCCTGGCTTGAGGATGGTTTTCCTGGCAAGCCAAAGCGCGATCGCAGTCGGTGGCGGCAGCTTGGGGATTTTCTAGCTTCAAATAAGCTTCTCCCCGGATAGCGTATGCCAATGCATGGTTTTCATCGAAACTCAAAGCTTGAGTACAGGAAGCGATCGCTTGATAAGCCTCTCCCACATCTAAAAACAAACAACCCAAAGCCACGTACGCATCAGCATAATCTGGAGCTAGTTTAACACTTTGGCAATAATCGCGATACGCCGCACGCAAATCCCCAATTTCATATAGGACTTGACCGCGGTAAAAGTAGAGGGTAGCATGATTTGGGTTCCGGGAAATAGCTTTGGTGAAATACGCGATCGCTTGACCGCGTTTCCCTGAAATTGCTTCAAATCTGGCAATTAATGCCCACTGGCGGGGGTTGCTGTCAGTCTTTCGATTGTTTTTGAGAGCTTGGATAAACCCTTTCAAAGCCATTTGCGATCGCTTTGGGGAACGCCACCGCTGTCTTTTCTTGCCACCCCGTCGCCAAATTTGCCATGCCACCCAACACAAAACCATCACCACCAAAACAAGCAATTCTCTCATCTCTGTTTTTTCTAGTTCCCACAAAGCAGCTTTTACCGAACAATGGCTAAATTGCGAATCTTTTCTAATAAGATTTTGGGGACGGCTGTTGCTGCCGAACGAATCCAAGGACCGCAGGTAATTTCCAAATAAGGTTCTTTGGTGGGATGAATGGTTTCTGTTTCGGAAAGGGTGCTATGGATGACAGCAATAGGGGAGAGATTGCCGCGATCGCGACAGAACTCGTGCCAGACATCCACCTGCTCTGGGTCGGAACTAATAATGATATAGTGAGAGCAAGATTCCAAAATTGGCTTTTTCTCCGGCTGTACCATGCCTCCCACATCAACAATAACCAGCGATTTTTGCCGTCGTAGCTGTAAAATCGCTTGTGCGTGGTAGGGGAAAAATTCTTCGGTCAGTTCGCCTTTTTGTTGTCGTTTGAAGGTTTCCCCGTCAGCTTCCTTGGGTAATTCCAAAATATAGTTACCTTCCCCATCCCAATTGGCGCGTTGCAGGTAAATGTTGGGAATTTCTGGCAATAAAGCTTGAAATAACGCATGGGAGAACACGCTTTTGCCACTATCCGGCGGACCTACCACCATCACAGCCGCACACAAGTTCTTGTTAGCCATCGATGGCAAAGAAATCGCTTGACCCACATTCACCAAACGGCTGTGGGTAGAAACCACAATGGCAGCATGCATCCGGGGTTCGTAAAAAGCCACCCAGGCGGTGGGATGGAGTTCGTGAGCGAGATAGCCGTACAGCCAAACAGGCGCACGTCCGGATACTACAACACCTACTGTTGTATCAATTTCCGGGGGCAGCTGCAAGTTCGCCAGTGCTTGCGGATAAATAACGCGATCGCGTTTTGTGAGTTCGATTTCCAGCAGTTGGTAGGGCAATCCTTGCGTGGTCTGCTGGCGGGAAACTGCGAGAGAGATACCGTCATGTTGGGATGTCGCCATCATCGTTTGCTTCCAATGCAAAACTACATTCTCTATTATAAAGAGAATTTGAACTGGGGTATTCAAAAAAGTTTCCCTTCTTTATCCCGCACCAGCCGGGAAATACACCTTCCAATATCCCCATAGCAAACGTCTGTACGCTAGAACGATACGCCAGTTTGACGCTCTGTCAAATTCAAATTTTTATAGAAACTCTTCAATTTGACCGCGAAACGCCTCAGCTTCTTT
>CAYZHY010000217.1:0-3167 GCA_964477525.1 uncultured Geitlerinema sp.
AAGAAGTTGCTTGTGATGTCTGGATGTTAAGCAAAATTGAAGCAGCTCAACAACGCCTCCGACCTGGAGATACGCTTACTTGGGATGAAGCCAAGCAGTTTTTACAACAGCCACCTGAAAAAATTCATTGGTAACGATTTCATTGCCATCCCTGCCAGCAAAGCCAGTTTTGGTAACCTGTTTCCGTGACTTTAGAAATCCGCTACACAAGGTCGTTTCTGTTGGATTTGTGTTTGATTCGCCAACATGATGGGGCTACCTACGAGCAACTCGTATCGATTTTGTTGGTCAAACTGCCCAAACGCGATCGCTTGCGGGGATTGCCCCAATTGCGCCAAATTGACACCAGTGGTATGTTCTATCGATTTACCCTGGATGGCTACGTAGTAGGAACGGAATTGGTTGGTGAAATCGTGAAATTGGTACGAATTTTGCCCAAGCCAACAGCAGAAGAACTCTACGGCGAACCAACCAACCCCCTACAAGATGGTGCCTATGGTACCGATCCTGCGGACCATCGCTAACCATGCTTCTGGCAAAACTATAAGATGGAAAGGTAGGAAAGCGTTCATCTGTGGAGAAGTTTGTTTATGGATGCAGCAGCACTCTGGAAAAAATACCAAGATTGGCTGTACTACCACGAAGGATTGCAACTTTACGTCGATATCAGCAGAATCCCTTTTGATGACAGTTTTGTAGAATCCCTGCATCCCCAATTCGACCGTGCGTTTCGGGATATGGAGGCTTTAGAAAACGGTGCAATTGCCAATCCCGACGAAAACCGCATGGTCGGTCACTACTGGTTGCGAGATCCGGAACGAGCTCCCGATAACGAAATCAAACAGGAAATTACCGACACTCTCGACAAAATTAAAAATTTTGCTAGCGAAGTGCGCGGCGGCCAAATTAAACCTCCTCAAGCCGAGAAATTTACCGATATTATTTCCATTGGTATCGGCGGATCGGCTTTAGGACCGCAATTTGTTGCTCAAGCCTTGGCACAGGAAAACCCGCCGCTTGACATTCATTTTATTGACAACACCGACCCCGCCGGCATCGATCGCTTGTTGAAAAAACTTGGCGCGCGCTTAGCCACTTCCTTGGTTATCGTGATTTCTAAATCCGGCGGTACTCCCGAAACCCGCAACGGCATGGTGGAAGTGCAAAAGGCTTTCGAGGCACAAAACCTGGATTTTCCCAAACATGCGATCGCGGTAACTGGCTATGGCAGCAAACTAGAACAGCAAGCCAACTCCGAAGGCTGGCTGGAAACCTTCCCCATGCACGATTGGATTGGTGGTCGTACCTCGGAAATGTCGGCTGTTGGCTTGTTACCCGCTGCTTTGCAAGGCATCGATATCCAAGAAATGCTTCTCGGTGCCAAACACATGGATGAAGCCACCCGCCAACCCAACCTCAAAAACAATCCCGCCGCCTTACTAGCCATGGCTTGGTATTTTGAAGGCAACGGTCGGGGAGAAAAAGACATGGTGGTCTTGCCTTACAAAGACAGCCTGCTGCTGTTTAGCCGTTACTTGCAGCAGCTAATCATGGAATCTCTCGGCAAAGAAAAAGACCTCGACGGCAATACCGTTCACCAAGGCATTGCTGTTTACGGCAACAAGGGCTCCACCGACCAACACGCCTACGTTCAGCAGTTGCGCGAAGGGGTTCGGAACTTTTTTGTTACTTTCATTGAAGTTCTGCAAGACCGCAAGGGGAATTCCTCCGAAATCGAACCGCAAGTCACCTCCGGGGATTATCTCTCGGGATTGATGCAGGGAACTCGCAAAGCACTGTACGAAAACCAACGCCATTCCATTACTGTTACCATTCCTTGTGTCATGCCGCGTACTGTTGGTGCTTTAATCGCTCTTTACGAACGAGCAGTAGGATTGTATGCTTCTTTGATTAATGTCAACGCCTACCACCAGCCTGGTGTGGAAGCTGGTAAGAAAGCAGCAGCGGCCGTTTTGAAATTGCAACAGCAGTTGCTACAAGTATTGCAGCAGGAAAAAGCCCCCTTGTCTTTATCAGAGCTGGCTGACAAGATGAATGCTAGAGAAGATATAGAATCCATCTATATTATTGTGCGGCACCTACATGCGAACCGACGCTTTGGTATTGTGTTAGAAGGGGATCTTGGCCAACCAGATACTCTGAAAGTGTCTGTGTCATCGTAACGGACAAATTTTAAGTTTACACTCAGCAATTAGGGACTTTCAGCGACTTTTCGTTTTCCGCAATTTCAAATAACGAACCATGGGGGAACCTCTACCAGGGGGTTCTCGTTGAATCCCTGTTTTTGAAATGCTATGTCGTCTCCCCCTGCTCCGGGGGAGATGACCTTCACGAGACCAAACAAAACTATTTCCCAACCTATGCAGCAGATCGTACCTTATGCGATTATCAGTATTAGTAGTTGATGACGATTTGGCCACCCGTTTGGCTATTAGTGATTACTTAGAAGCATTAGGTTATTCGGTAATTGCGGCGAATAACGGTCAAGAGGCTCTCTCTTTGTTGGTGCAGTACCAACCCCAACTGATTGTGGCTGATATTTTGATGCCAGAGATGGATGGATATGAGTTGGTGCGCCGCATTCGTCAGAAACCAGAGTTTCGTTTGCTACCGGTTATTTTTCTATCGGCACGTGCCAAAACGGAAGAACGAATCCGTGGCTACGAGTTGGGATGCGATATTTATCTCCCCAAACCATTTGAGTTAGAAGAGTTGGGGGTAGTGGTTCGCAGTTTGCTGGAACGCTACACGCTCATGTCTCAAGCTTCGCAAATGGGTCACCAATCCGAGGTAGACTCTCCCGATCCCTCTCTAGATGTTTCTTCTCAATCTCATGTATCTGAATCCTGGGAAGGTTTGGAAGCAGAAACCAAACATTACGCCAAAACTCACAATGGTTCGTTGGCAGCAGAATGCGAGCTGAGCGATCGCGAACGTCAGGTTTTGTCTTGGTTGGTACAGGGACTTTCCAATCCCCAAATTGGCGATCGCTTGCATTTAAGTCCCCGTACGATTGAAAAATATGTTAGCAGTTTGCTCCGCAAAACCAATACTAGCAAGCGAGCTGAGTTGGTACGTTTTGCTATTCAGCACGATTTGGTTGATTGAAATGTTAATTGGGTTGGACGAAATCTTGACAAATAGGT
>CAYZHY010000218.1:0-3092 GCA_964477525.1 uncultured Geitlerinema sp.
AAAAAGCGATCGCAACTCACCTTCCCAACCAAAAAATAGGTAATAAAGAACTTTGACCATGAATTATACGGCGATCGCTCTTCTCAAAGTAAGAATTTAGTAACGGATTTTTAAAGTTACAGAAGCCCGTACTTCCTGTTCTCCACCCATAACTGGCGTACTAGAATCGGTTGCAGCCCTAGCAGATTCAGCCTGGAAAGGTTTTGGTGATGGTGGGGAAGCCGAATTGATTTGAATGCTAACAATTTCTTGAGAAGCAAGTTCCAACGTATTTAAAACCGTTTCCGCTTGATTTTTTGCATCTTGGGTAGCTGCGCGTAAAGCTTGTTGGCGTGCCTGCGCGATCGCATCTTCGGTGGCGGTAAAGCTCACTCCATCGATTCGTGTCGCCCCAGCATTGACCGCTTCATCTAAAATCGAACCCGCTTGCTGGGTGGGAATTTTAAAACTCACCGTATTGACACCGACGTATCCCACCAGGCGACGCTGGTTGTTCTGATAGTTGTAATTGGGATTGAGGCGAATACCAGTGGTTTCTAACTTTTCCACATTGCGTTCTTGCAACCGGGAAACCACAGCTTGCGATCGCTTGGCGACTTCTTGCTGTACTTCATTGGCAGTTTTTCCCTGCACCTCGACCCCCAACCGCACTTGGGTCTGGGTTGTAGAAATAGCAACGGTGCCTTCGCCACTAGCAGTAATGGTGCGTTCGGTAGGTTCTTGTGCGGCAGCTGGTTGGCCAACTTGCATGGAAACTGGTGTAGAAAAAAATACGATCGTAATAAATGACAGGAAAAGCACAGCAAAAGTGCCAACCAGCAACCACGACCGGGAAATTTTTGAACGTTTGCTTTTTTGCATTAATATATCACTCCTCACAAAAAGATGGGAAACCTGGAATAGCGATCGCTAGCCAGGCGTTTTTGTTCCTTTTATGGATTATCTACAGATTGGATGTCGTCTTGAAAACCATGGGTTGGTTATAGCAACCTAGCTTGTGCTTCACCAGTATAATGGGAAGCTGGGTTGGTTTGTCCGATTTTAGCTTGGCATGGTTCCCTACAAAAAACTGGGAATTTAGAGATATCAATAGCTTTGTCAGTGCCAACCAACGAGCTATTGTTGGATTGATATACTACAATACAGTTAATTTGTAGCTATTTTACTTTTTCTAGAACTCAGAAAAAGCACAAACTCCGTTCAAAAGCCAGTATCGGTCGTACAGGAAAATCTAAAATCGTGAGTAGAACCAGCCAAATTCGCCAAATTATTGAAAAACGCCATCCCCTTGCCGAACGAGTCAAACAGGTGGAAACCAACATAACCACACTAGCAGAAAAATTGCGAAACTTAGAAAGCCATCGCGATCGCTTGCTAGGGGAACTTGAAGAAGATGCCACGGTAGTTGGTCGGTTGCAGGAGTTGAATTTAAGCAGATTGCAAGAACAGATTACCGCCGAACTCGATCCTTTGGCAAAATTGCGATCGCGTTTTGCCCGCCATACCCTCAATATTGGTGTCGTAGGAAGAGCTAGGCAAGGCAAAAGTCGGTTTTTGCAAAGTTTGAGCGGACTAACGACCGCAGAAATTCCCGATGGCGACTTACAACATTGTACCGGCGTTCGCAGTACAATCTACCACAGTCCGAATGTAGAAACCTACGGCGAAGTTTGGTTTTACACCGAGCAATCGTTTCTCAATGAAGTGATTTCTCCCTATTACGAACACTTACATTTAGGCAGACCTCCCAAAACAGTCAGCGAATTCGTACAAAATCCCCTGCCTCCATTACCAGAAACAGTTCAAGCTGCAGAAGCCAAGGCAAAATACGAACACCTGTGCCGCTATCAGGAACATTTCGATAAATACGGTCACTTCTTGCGTCAATCCTCTCCCCTTCGTATTCCTAAAGAAGAAATTCGCAACTATGTAGCTCAGGATACCCCAGAAGGCGATCGCATTTACAACTACATGGCAGTGCGGGAAGTCAAAATTGTCTGCAACTTTCCCAATCCCGAAGTCGGTCAAATTGCCTTGGTGGATACCCCTGGGTTGGGAGACACTGGCATTGGCGACGAAGAGCGATTGGTCAAAACCATTGGCAACGATGTAGATGTGGTGTTATTTGTTCGGATGCCGAAACCATCTGGGGATTATTGGGCAGATGTGGATGTGCGGCTGTACGATATTGTAGCCAATGCGTTAAAAGATGTACCATTGAGCGAATGGTCGTTTATGGTTCTCAATCGGACCGATAAAGGTTCGAGTATGGGCGATAATTACAAAAATTGCCAGCAATTATACAACGCGATCGGGCAGCAACATATTGATGTGGTGGATTGTTCGATTAAAAATTGTTCCCATCAAGAAGAAGCCAACGAAATTCTCGATCGCACTTTAGAATATCTTACCAATTCCATGACGGAATTAGACCGCAAATCTGCCTCGGCATGTCAAGAACGCTTGCAGCAACTCCAAGGTTCGGTAAATG
Organism: uncultured Geitlerinema sp.; assembly: GCA_964477525.1. Classification (GTDB taxonomy): domain Bacteria; phylum Cyanobacteriota; class Cyanobacteriia; order Cyanobacteriales; family PCC-9228; genus PCC-9228. The sequence continues at coordinate 2,492 of CAYZHY010000218.1, forward strand.
CCGAACTAGAAAAAGCTAAAAATGCCTTGGGTCAAACCACAGGAAGCAATGAAGATTTTCCTCGCTTTTTGGAACTATTTTCTCAATTGTGGAAAGAGATGACCACTAGTCTAGAGGGAATGTTGCGAGATTTGAGGGCAAAACGCGATGATACGGACAATATATTTAAAGAACAAGTAGAAAAAGCATTAGAAAATTGTCGCCAAGATACGGGATTGCCTCAAAGTCAGGAGGAAATTGACCGTCGGCGAGATGAATTGGGTGGTTATCCCAATGCTTACTATCAATATTTAAACGAAATTCGTGCCTACCTATCGCAGCATTTTCTCTCTTTAGATGAAGGGTTGAAGCGGTCTTTGTCAAATGTTAAGTCGCAAGTTGCCCAAGTTTTGGCAGAAAAAGCACGTTTGAAATCGCTTAGTTCTTATGAAGATTACCGATTGCTCGATGAAATTGCCGAACGAATTCCCGATAATTTGGAAAAGCTCAAATTGGGGTTTCAGATTCTCAGCAATTTTGAAATCTCCTATCGCGGTTTAATTCAACATCGCATCCGCCTGCATTTAGATAAACTTACGCCAGATGATGTGGGAATTCCCTT
>CAYZHY010000219.1:0-3084 GCA_964477525.1 uncultured Geitlerinema sp.
CTCCAACTGGCGGTTGTAACCATCAAAGAAATCCAGCAATCGCTGCCTGGCAGAAGCATCCACCCCATCATAGCAGCCGCGATTGTGTTGTTCGTAGTGGGAAAGATGGTGTTCCGACAAACCCAGAAAGCGGCAAACCTCCTGCAACGTCGCATCCGGGTTTTGGAAAAAATCTTCACTGCGAACAATCAAAAACTGGTCTCGGGAAAAAACCTGCATCCAGCGGCGGAGAAACTCGATATAGACGCTGCGACCTAAATATTTAATCGGCAAATCCCAATACGTCTTATTGCCAATTACATCCTCGGGTTGTTGCTGCAGCAACGCAATCTCCGAATCCACCACCTCAGACAAAGGTCGGGTTTCGCTACCTTCTCCCACCCAGTGATAGTATTGAGATATCGTCCGGTCTGCGGGATTTCGCAGCAAAATCAAAAACTTTATATCGGGAAAATGCTGGGAAATTTGCGTGGCGGCGTGGGTGTATTCCAAATATTGTGGCGTCGCTTCCCCGGTAATTTTGTTACTATCCGACGGAATCGGGGAAAAATGAGCGAGATACCAATCAATTCCTCGGGTATAGTTCCATCCCCAGAAATCTATCTCTTTCTCTACCGCTGGCAATACCTGTGGGTGGGTGGCGAGATAGTGGTAAAGGGAACTCGTACCGCCTTTTTGCGTTCCTAAAATGAGAAAATCGGGTTGGGGATTGCCAAATCTAGAGATATCTTCACCGGATACATTGGCTGCTGGGTCAACCAGTTGGATATTTTTAGCAGTTTGGAATTTTTCTGTGGCTGCCGCTTCGTTGCCAGCTTCCCTCGCCGCTTCCCCTTGTTTGAGAATTAGCCATTTCAGATAAAAATGCGACCAGAAGGTTTGGGGAGATTCTTGGGTTAGCTGTTGGAAAAACGCAATTGCCTCTTCCAGCTTTCCCTGCCGAAACAGAATATTTTTAATATGGTTGTAAGACCAACGGAAATCCCGGTTGTATTGGATGCTGTAATGAAAGGCAGTGATGGCTTCTTGCCAGCGTTGCAGTGCCATCAACGCTTGTCCTAAATTGTAGTAAGACCAGGGATAGTCGGGGTTTAATTGGGTTGCGGTTTGCAATGCTGTCACTGCCTCTTCGTAGCGATGCAGCTGTAGCAATGCATTTCCCAAACTGTTATACGACCAGGGATAGTCGGGATTTAATTTTGTAGCCGTTTGCAAAACTTCCACCGCTTCTTGGTAGCGATGCAGTTTTAACAATACTTCTCCCAAACTGCTATACGACCAGGGATAGTCGGGTTTTAAGGCAATGGCTTGGCGAAATGCGTCGGCGGCGGCTTCCCACTGTTGGCATTGCATCAAGGCAACGCCTAAATTATTGTACGACCAGGAATAGTTGGGATTGAGTTGGATGGCTTTTTGGTAGATGGGAATGGCGGCTTGCCATTGATTTTGTTTTAAGAGACTGTCGCCGAGGTGGTGGTGAGACCAGAAACTCTGGGGGTTGCGTTGGATGGCTTGTTGGTAGCAGGCGGCGGCGGCTTGCCAGTTTTGTTGTTGGCGATAGATTTCTCCCAATTTAAAGTGTAGCTGCCAGGTGTTGGGAGATAGGGTAATGGCTTGGCGGTAGCAGGCAATTGCTGCTTCCCATTCTCCTTTGCCGAGGTGGTTTTCGGCTTGCTGGTGGAGGTGAAGGATTTTGTTTTTTATTTCTTCTAGGGAGTTGGAAGTCATGAAGTCAAGAAGCTATTGCTGCCAATCCATGGATTTCCCCAAGGTTTCCTCTAGTTTGCGGGTATGGGGTTGGAAAAAGTCTGCTAGCATTTGTCGGATTTGGGGATTGACCTGATTGTAAGAACCCGCTACGTATTGAGGATAGTGGGGAAGTTGGTAGTCTGGCAAGTTGAGAAACTCGAAGACTTGACGCATGGTGGCTTGGGGGTTGGTGTAGAGGTCTTCGCTACGTAAAATTAATAGTTGTTCTCTGGGAAATAGTTCCAACCATTTTTGCAAAAAGTAGACATACAAACTACGGCTGACGTAGCCATACCGCATTTTCCAGGGGGTTTGGGTGACGTCGTTTTCTGCCATGACTCGCTGCAGGGTTTCGATTTCTTTGGCTAAGGCGGCTTGTAGGTCTCGCTGTTCGATGTGGATCCAGTTTACTTGGTCGTAGTAGTGGGAAATGGTTCTATCGATGGGGTTGCGGAGGATGAGGATAAGTTTGGTTTGAGGGAAGGATTGGTAAATATTTTGGCTGGCGAAGCGGTTGAATAAATAGCCGGGGGTGGCTTCGCCGCTGAGGTATTGTTGGTTTTGGGGATGGGGAGGAAATTGGGAAAGATACCAATCCAATCCCAGGTCAAATTGCCAGTCGAAGAAGTGGATTTCTTTTTGCAGGCAGGGGAGGATTTGCGGGTGTTGGGTTAGGTATTTATACAGGGAAGTGGTTCCCGATTTCATAACGCCGATGATGAGGAAGTCGGGTTGGGTTTTGGTGGTGAGGGCGTTGCTATTGGCAAAGTCGGGGTAATGGGATAGGGTATAATGATGGATGCCTTTTTGATAAGTAGCGATCGCTTTTTCGATTTCTCCTTGTTGGGTGAACAAGTCTCCCAAATTGACATAGGATTCGGGAAAATCAGGGATATTGACGATTACCTGGTTGTAGGTATCTATCATTTTTTCAATCTGGGAAGCCGAAAAGGTGACTTGCTTGTACATGGGTAAATGGCGTAGCTTTACATACAAAGCCACATTTTTCGGTTGCCATCGAATAGCTTCCAGGTAGCGGGAAATAGCGGCGTCGTAGTTTTCTTTCTGTAGCTGCAAGTTTCCCAAACGAATGCAAACATCGGCGGATTGGGGATTGAGGGAGTAGGCTTTTTGGTAAGCGTCGATGGCAGCTTGGGAGTCTCCCAGATTTTCTAAGGCTTTTCCTAAATTCAAATATACGGCAAAGGTGGCTAAGTTTTTGGCGATGGCTTGCTGGTAGCAGTCTGCCGCTTTTTCCCATTGTTGTTGCGAGGCGAAAACTTTTCCCAAACTGTTGTAGGCGTTGGGAAAGTCGGGATTGATGGCAATGGCTTG
>CAYZHY010000220.1:0-3075 GCA_964477525.1 uncultured Geitlerinema sp.
GGCTGTTGGTTATTCGTTTTTGAATTTTCTTGAAACTACCGATAAAAGCAAGGTGGTACAAAAATTCTATTTCTTCTTTTGATGGTGGTGTAATACTGTCTTCGTCAACGTCTGCTGGTTCTGTTTCTGTTTGGGATTGATGTTGTTCGTAAATCCAAGTCAAATTGAGATGTTTTTGGAGTATATTAAACAACCGCCAAGCTTCTACTGGTTTGGGTAGAAAATCGTTGGCACCAGCTTGAAATGCCCGATCGCGATCGCTTGACCTAGCACTGGCTGAAGAAGCAATAATGGGAACGTTGTGGAGGCGATCGCTTTGTTGTAAATTTTGTATGAATTCCCATCCATTCCAGTCAGACAAATATAAATCGGTTACCATCAAATCGGGAACCCATTGTTCGATTTTTTCCCATCCCATATAGCCGCTTTCCACTGTTTCAATGTCAAATCCCAACGGTTGCAATAAATTCTTGAGAACGGTGCGATTTTCCCAGCGATCGTCTACGACCAACAAGCGTTTGATTTCGCCTTCGTAGCCCACAATTTTTCCTGAAAAATTGGCACTGCTTTGTTGCAGGTTCTGACGAGCGTTTTCCAGATTCAGATCGAACCAAAAAATGCTGCCATGATGGGGAATGCTGTTAACTTGAATTTCTCCTCCCATCAAACGTACAATCTCTTGACTGAGAGACAATCCCAATCCCGTTCCTTGCTTTTGATATTTGGCCGATCCCGCTTGTTCGAATGGGCGGAAAATACGCTCTAATTGTTCGCTAGAAATTCCCGTTCCCGTATCTTCTACTTGAAAGCGAATCTGGAACGTTCTTTGGTTGCTTCCTTCGGTGGGTGCTTCCAAAACCGCTGCACTAAAAGTAACGCTCCCTTCTTCAGTAAATTTTACAGCATTGCCTAATAAATTAATTAATACTTGTCGCAATCTTTTTTCATCAGCTAAGACAATTTCTGGTAAATCTGGGTCGTTTTGGTAGCTAAAAGCAATGCCTTTTTGCTGTGCTTTGATACGACACATTTGGGTAACGCCAGTGAGGAAAGTGGGTAAATGAAAGGGTTCCGGATGCAAGGTCATTTTCTGGGCTTCAATTTTGGATAAATCCAAAACTTCGTTAACCAGCGTTAGCAAGTGAGAACCGCATTCGCTGATAATACTGACATAGTGCCGATGGCGATCGCTTATGTCTTGGGAACGCTGTAAAATTTGAGCGTATCCCAAAACCCCATTCAGGGGAGTACGCAGTTCGTGGCTCATCGCTGCCAAAAACTTACTCTTCGCTTGATTGGCAGCGTCGGCTTGTTTTTTAGCTTCTCGCAAAGCAGCTTCTATTTCTTTACGTTTGGTAATATCAGTATGCGCGCCCACCATTCGTATGGGTTGACCTGCGGCATCGCGCTCTACAATTTTGGCACGACTGAGAATCCAACGATAGGAAGCATTTTTGGTCCGCATACGAAATTCCATTTGCCAGTTTTCGCTTTTTCCAGCAAGATACTCGCTGAGGGTGGTTTTGGCTATGGCGATGTCGTCGGGATGCAACAAATTTTCCCAAACATAAAATTCATTGGGAAGTTCCCAGTCTTCGTATCCCAACATGCTTTTCCACTGAGGCGAAAAATACACTTGGTTGTTGGGAATGTACCAATCCCAAATGCCGTCGTTGATGCTTTGTACCACCAACTGAAACCGTTCTTCGCTGACATGCAACGCTTCCGTACGTTGTTGTACCTGTTGTTCTAAGGTGCCAAAAGAGGCGCGGAGTTGGCTGGCCATTTTATTGAATGTATTAGCTAAAGTCTGGATTTCTCTGATACCTTTTACTGAAATTTGTTGGTTTAGTTCTCCGGCAGCGATCGCTTGACTGGCATCTTTTAGGCGTAAAATCGGTTGCGCAATCCAACGTGCGGTTAAAATGCCCAATCCTGTGGCTACCAATAATGCCAAAAAACACATGAAAATAGTCGTACGCCGGTTGGCATTGATTTGGGCCATGAAATCCGATTCGGGAATTACCATAACGACCTGCCAATTCAAACCAAACCGATCTTGAAAAGGAGTAATGCGGGTATAATGCCGTTCTCCGGATAATTCCCATTTCAACTGTTTGCTTTCATCGAGTTGGGCTAAATTCTGAAATTCTTGATACAATTGTTGGGCAGTTTCGGCAATTAAGCGATCGCCGGCCCGGGTAGCTGGCAAACGTTTTGCTTGCTGGTTCTCAATTGTAAAAGGTTTGTTTTTAGTAGAAGTAGCAACTAACTTACCCGAAGGTTCGATAATAAAGACTTCTCCTGTTTTACCAATATCCAGCGTCTGCAAAAATTCTCCAATTTGGGCGATGGTGAAGTCGGTTGCCAAAATGCCGCGAAACCTGCCTTTGGGGTCGTAGTAGGGTTCTCCTAGGGTAATCGCTAGCGTTGGTGTGGGCACACTTACCCAAGCATAGACGGGGGTCCAAGCTGGAGCATCTGCCTGTTTGGCTATTTTATACCAAGGACGTTCTCGCGGGTCGTATCCTGGAGACGTTCGTAATAGTTCGTCGCGATATCCAACAGGATCGATACTGTAGCTGCGTAGGGAGTTGGAAAATTCCGTGACTTGATAGTTGAGGCTACCGTTGTCGTTGACGGCAATACCCACAAATTCCCCTCGGCGATCGCCAAATTGGATATAACTAATGTTATCAAATAGCTGAATTTGGTGCCAAAAGTGGCGTTCCAAACTCCTTAAATTATTCACATCCAACTCTTGCAAATCCAAAGCATTGGCATTTAATTGGTTAACAATATGGGGAACTTCTAAATAACTTTGCAGGCGTTCTTCAATACGCATCTGCAATTCCTGTTGCATCTGCGTAGCCAGTTGGTCAACTGCTTTTTGACCGTTGCGTAAAGCCAGCCATCCAGTTAACCCCACAGCAGCAAAAATTTCCAACACAAAAGGAACAACCAATACCCATCTGAGGGGCAGTTTTCCTGAGTGTTTATTATCGGAGTGGCTTGGATTTGGGAAGATCGTGAAAAGCACTATCGCCGTGACAATACCGTAGCATTGCAGATATA
>CAYZHY010000221.1:0-3053 GCA_964477525.1 uncultured Geitlerinema sp.
GGGGAGGAGGGGGATGAAAACTGCAGGTGGTGAAGTGGGAGAATTTTTTGGGTCTTCGCAGTACGAAGTTCGTATAAAATCTTTCAGCCATGCACTATTGACGTTTGATTTGGAAACACTATACTAGAGAACAAATCCTGGAATTATTTCGACTGATTGACTGGGTGTTGTCGTTACCCGAAGCCTTGGCACAGGAGTTTGACCAACAGCTAACCAATTACGAGGAGGAACAACGTATGCCCTATATTACCAGTATCGAACGCCGTGGGATGGAACGGGGAAAAGAAGAAGGCAGGCAAGAAGGCAGGCAAGAAGGTAGGCAAGAAGGTAGCTTGCAAACAGCTAAGGAAAATCTTCTAGAAATTTTGCAAGTTCGTTTTGAAGAAGTTCCCACCGAATATAATCAGCGTTTGCAAAATATTGACGATGTAGATGTTCTTAAACAGTTGTTGCGGCAGGCAATTACTGTCAATTCTTTGGCGGAATTTGGAGAATTGTTGCCTTCGCGGGAAGATAGCTAGAAATGATTTGTTATGAGCGATCGCTTTTTTCTCAACCGTGCGATCGCTTCACAATTCTTAACACCAGGATGGGCAAGTTTTTAAAAACCACCCGTCAAAAACCTAGGAAAATTGTAGCAAATCGTCGAAACGAACGCAGCGTTGTTGGTCTAGTTCTTGCAAGCGACGGGTTTCCGTGTAAATTTGTTCTTGAATCCACGACGCTTCCTCGTGGTTGGCAGATGCGATCGCTTCTTGCCATCGTTCTAACAAATAGTGACGGCGTTTTTGGCACATGACTCGTTCGATATAGGCACTGGCAGCACGCACAACCAGCGGAATGCGCTGCATTTCGATTTCGTGGTTTTCGTCGAGGTAAAATAAATGGGCAACTTGCTCCATTTTATCGGGAAATTCCATACATTGGGTTTGCAATTTTTCGACAATGGTGTCGCTGTCGTGGTTTTTCTCCGATAGAGATAAAATTTGCTGCCACAAAAAGCGATGGTGGGATAGGCTAAAATCCGCTCCTTGTTCGTCTAAATGTTGCAAAGCTTCCAAAACGGTGGCACGTGCTTGCGGGCAATGGATGTAAAGTCGCAGCAGTAAGGCTTCTGCCCGTTCTAAAAATTTCCAATCGCCTAGCGTAGAATCATTATTTGTATCATTCTTTTTAGAAGGAGATTTCTGGCGGGGAAATCGCAGTTGGCGGCGTAAATTATCCGCATACAGGGGTACCAAACGGGTATCGCCTTGGCTGAGGAGTTCGGCGCATTGGCTGATGTAATGGGTGCGGGCATTGCTGTTAGTGATTTTTTGTAAAAGTTCGACCAACTCGTTGGAGGCAGTTTGGAAGTCGTCGGCTTGGTTTAAATTTTTATCGGCGACAATTTGCTGGATTTGCCAGTCAACCCACAGGGGGGCTTCGTCGAGTAACTGGCGGTAGGGTTCGGCGCTTTGGTGGGATTTGAGAAATTCGTCGGCATCTTTGCCGTCGGGCATGGTCAGCACGCGCAGCTGCACGTCTCCTTGGTAGGCTAAATGGGCAATTTGACCGATCGCGCGTTGGGCGGCGGTGGTGCCGGAACGGTCGGCATCGAAGTTGAAAATCACTTGTTTGGATTCGGTGTAGCGCAGCAGTTGGTACAGTTGGTTTTGGCTGAGGGCGGTTCCCAAACAAGCAACCACGTTTTCTATGGAAGCAGCATGCAAGGCGATCGCGTCAAAATAGCCTTCCACAACCACAGCACGGTCTTGTTTGCTAATGGCACCACGTGCTTTATCCAAGGCAAATAGGGTATTGCCCTTTTGAAACAAAGAAGTTTCTGGGGAATTGAGGTATTTGGGTTCTTCGTCTTTCAAGGTGCGACCGCCAAAAGCAATCACGCGCCCTTTGACATCGCAAATGGGAATCATCAAGCGATCGCGAAAACGGTCGTAGTAGCCGTTGCCGGATTTGCGGGGGGCAATCAATCCCATTTCCTCTACCCATTCTACGGGAAAGCGTTTTTGTTCCACCAGGTAGCGGTAGAGAGTTTCCCAGCCGGCGGGGGCATATCCCAGTTGGAATTTTTGGATGGTGGTTTCGCTGAGTTGGCGCTGGTTTTGTAGGTAGTCTAGGGCGGCTTTGCCTTGGGGTTGGTATAAGGCATGTTGAAAAAAGCTAGCCGCGATCGCCATTATCTCGTAATATTTTTCTTGTTGGGAAAGCTGGCGCTGGATTTCCTGTCGCTGTTCGGGATCGAGGGTTTTGATAGGCACTTGGTAGCGTTGTGCCAAATCCAGCACCACTTCGGCAAACGACTGTTTGGTCGTTTCCATCAAAAATTTGACGGCGTTGCCACCCATGCCGCAGCCAAAGCAGTAAAACATCTGTTTGCTGGGGCTAACGGTAAAACTGGGGGTTTTTTCTTCGTGAAACGGGCACAATCCAGCGTAATCTTTCCCCTGTTTGCGCAATACGACGTGTTCGGAGACAATATCGACGATGTCTGCGTGTTGGTTGACGGCTTCGATGGTGTCTGGATGCAGGCGGGGAACGTTGCTAGGCGACATAGGTGATGGGGGCAACAGGAATGGTGCGTTGGTAGCATATCATGTTGGGGCAGGTTTTGTTTTGGGTGTGGGAGCGTGGGGGCGTGGGTGCTTGGGTGCTTGGGGGAAATGGGTAAGGTATGGTTGTCAAATGTATTGCTGAAAGTTCATTCTGCTGTAGCGTTTTGCAGGATTTCTAAAGCGATTTCTACGCCTTGCGGGGGTTGTGGCGATTTTGCTAGCTGTTCCAGGTCGTCTTTTGCTCCTTGTAATAATCCTTTCGCCGATTGTTGCTGTTCGACGATGGCTTGCGTTTCTGCGGCTATATCGGTAACTTCTTCTAAGGCGATGCGGATAACAAGTTGGTCTAATTGTTCGTCAGGAGTATTGCCAGGGCAACGTTCTAGGCTTTTACGCCACAGTTCGTGAGCTTCTGACTGGTTGCCTTGCAAAGAACGAACAATTCCAAGATTTGCATAAGCCAAAAAATTATCGGGATTTAGCTTTATAGCCTGTTGG
>CAYZHY010000222.1:0-3035 GCA_964477525.1 uncultured Geitlerinema sp.
GTTTTGGATACCTATCCCTACAATGGCGCTACAACGACTATGGAAACCCTATGGATGGAAGTACCCATCGTCACCAGAGTGGGAGAACAATTTGCTGCTCGCAATAGCTATGCCATGATGGTGAATGCAGGGATTGAAGAAGGGATTGCCTGGACGGATGAAGAATATGTGGAATGGGGAATTCGTCTGGGGAAAGAACCGCAGTTACGCCAAGAAGTTTCTTGGAAACTGAAACAGTCGAAAAAATCGGCACCTTTGTGGAATGCCAAGCAATTTACCCGCGATATGGAAGCAGCTTACCAGCAAATGTGGCAGAAGTATATCGAGGAATCGAGTCAATAGCCAAACACACGGAAAATCGATCTCGCTAATCGCTCAGATGCTTTCTGGTAACTCTTTTAGCCACACAGTTTCTCGGACTAGCGTTTGATAAAAGCGAGGTTGCTTTTCCGGTAATTCCTGCCACTCAGTAAAGGTATACACGCTAGCCTCTACCGGTACAGGAATCGAGAAAAAATCCCAAACGCTGGCTCTACGTTCAAATGGCAAATCGCTCTCGGTTACAATAACGACTACATCTAAATCGCTGCCAAACCCAGCATCTCCCCGTGCATAGGAGCCAAAATAACCCAAGGCAACGATATTATCTTGGTTGGTATTTAAAAGATTGCACAACCACTGGCGAAGAGCTCTATCTACTTCATTCCGATTGGGCCATCGCGCGACTGACGAATTCAATAATCGCACTGGCATAACGAATTGCCTCCTCACTTTGCAAAGAACCATAGTGGTCGAATGGAGAACCTTCTGGATGGCTATCAGGGTAACGTGTAGGAATATAAAAATTATCGAGGACTTTAGCTTGTTCGAGCAGTAAATCGGGAAGCTCTACGGTATGAGGTAACTCATTTAGCAAACGTGCTACCAAATGTCCCCAAGCCTCTTGAAGGTAATATAGGTGTAGTGCTTTAACTGCTTTTTCGGCAGCCTGATGCGCTGCAAAACAAGCCCATTCGTGCCTTCCCTCCGAACCAGAGGATTTAGCTTGCTCAAGATCGCGGTTTGCTTGTCGAAACCAATCTAGCGAGCGGTTGGGCATGTATCTATATTCAGGAGTTTGATAGGGAAAATGGGATTAGTTTCCTAGGTACCGTTTCTATATTTGAAATATAATATCATATCTGTACAGTAGATGCAGTATTGGATACCTATCCCTACAATGGCGCTACAACGACTATGGAAACCCTATGGATGGAAGTACCCATCGTCACCAGAGTGGGAGAACAATTTGCTGCTCGCAATAGCTATGCCATGATGGTGAATGCAGGGATTGAAGAAGGGATTGCCTGGACGGATGAAGAATATGTGGAATGGGGAATTCGTCTGGGGAAAGAACCGCAGTTACGCCAAGAAGTTTCTTGGAAACTGAAACAGTCGAAAAAATCGGCACCTTTGTGGAATGCCAAGCAATTTACCCGCGATATGGAAGCAGCTTACCAGCAAATGTGGCAGAAGTATATCGATGGATTGAGTCAATAGCAAACCATGCTTAGTATGTTTCTCGTAAAATAATGATAGAAATTGGGAGGATTCCACATGTCAAATTCTCTTAGAGAAATAATATCTAATCTCGAATATCCAGATAGCGATGGTTGGCCGATGGCGGAAAGCGATGCAGCGAGAGAATATTTGATTTATGCTATTGAAGGATTGAGAATTTACTTTCAAAATCGTTGGGATGTTTACGTTTCTGGCAATTTACTTCTCTATTACGAACAGGGCAATCCCAAAGCAGTTATTGCGCCAGACGTATTTGTCATTTTTGGTGTTGAAAATAAAAAGCGCGTTTCCTACAAAGTTTGGGAGGAAAACCACAAAATTCCCGATTTTATTTTAGAGATTACCTCCAAGAGGACGGTAAGTGAAGACCAAGGCATCAAAAAAGGACTTTATGCCTATCTAGGGGTCAAAGAGTATTTTCAATACGACCCCACTTCCGATTACTTGCAACCACCCTTACAAGGATTGCATTTGGTGGAGGGAAATTATTTTCCCATTGCTGCTCGGGAAACGAAAACAGGTCTTGCTATTTTTTCAGAAACTTTGGGGTTGGAGTTACGAACGTATGCCGATGGCGCAATGCGATTTTATGACCCTGCAACGAGCGAAATATTGCGAACTCCCCAAGAACTAGAGGAAGCAAGATTGGCCGAACAGCAAAAAGCGGAAAAAATGGCTGCACGGTTGCGCGAACTTGGTATAGACCCTGACGAAATATGAAATGCAGATAGCAGGGCGTTATTATATTGTTATTACCTTCTATTCTAGGTGTGTATATCCTAAAAGCTGAATGGCTTCTTGATAGTGTTCGTTATTTTCAAATTGTGCTAGTAACTCTGGGTCTACCTCCTCTTTTCGCTGGCGTGGTTCTATTGTAGTTGCAGTGGAGCGATCGCCTGTTATTTTATCGTAATGCATCCAGCGATTTTTATATTCGGGATCGAAGGTCAATTCCAACTTTTGGCATAAAGTCTGAAGCTGAGCATCGGGATCGTGGGTGAAGTCTTCGTAGCGGATAAAGCCAATATCGCGACACTGACGCGCAAATTCCAAATATCCCCGTAGAAATTCTTCCACAGATAGTTGGTCGCGAGCAACTGTGCGAGTGCTGACACTCAACCATTGGTCGATAGGATGCCTGACAACAGCTATTTGTACGAGGCGAAACTTGTCTGCCAGAACTTCTGCTGTTTCCAGGCGATAGGACGGTTGGGAAATAAAAGGAACGCCAGTAAAATCAAGATGTGCCCAGTCGCGAACGACGAGATTTAATCCTCGTTCTGCTGCTCGTTTTTGAATAAGTGCGATCGCATCTGGAAACGATATCGGTTTGCCTATCCATTCTATCAAATCGTCGGCTGAGAAAAGTTGAAACCAATCATGTGCTTGCTTCAAAGGATGAAACATTTCCATGCCATTGGGATGTAGTTCGCTCAGAAGCAAGGTGCTATCCATGGTTGCTAGGCATTTGCTAA
>CAYZHY010000223.1:0-2905 GCA_964477525.1 uncultured Geitlerinema sp.
GCGATCGCATTTGACATTTATTGAGAATCGTTTAATACAATAAAAAAAAGGGCCTGTAGCTCAACGGTAGAGCACCGGACTCTTAATCCGTCGGTTCTAGGTTCAAATCCTAGTAGGCCCATTTATGGGGCATTTCCAGTGCTAGAAGCCATCTCCTATGGTGACCCCCTTCTCTGGCACAATAAACGGCAACTGCCCCATTTTATTTTTTAGACCATGAGCGATTTCTGGAATCAAATACAAACCTTCGCCGAAACCAACGCCTACCACATCGGCCAGCAGCTGCTGAAAGAATTTGGCAAAGTACCAAGTCGGGAAAAAGCCGACGGTAGCCTAGTGACGCAAGCGGATGAATGGTCCGATCGCACCTTGCAAAACGCGATCGCCGAAACCTTTCCCGACCATGGTATCCTCACGGAAGAGCAAACCCGGACCTTTCCCAACTGCGAATGGTGTTGGGTTATCGATCCCCTCGACGGCACCACCAATTTTGCGCGCGGCATCCCTATTTGGGGGGTTTCTTTGGGATTGTTGCACTGGGGAAATCCGGTTTTCGGTCACGTCTATTTTCCGCCCATCCAGCAAACTCTACAAGGCATCTACACCGACCAACACCAGGAAGCAACCATAAACGGTCAGCCACTCCAACCCAGCCAAGACCAACTAACCAACAATCATTTCTTTAGTTTTTGTTCCCGCAGTATCGATTTTTACCAACCACCCTTCCCTTGCAAAGTGCGCATGTTGGGGGTGGCTAGCTACAACTTGCTTACCGTCGCCATTGGTTCTACATTAGGCGCTGTGGAAGCTACGCCCAAGGTTTGGGATTTGGCAGGAACGATTCCCATTTTGCAAGCGGCGGGGGTGGTTTGGAAGCCCCTGCGTTCGGAACCGTTGTTTCCCCTAACGCCTGGAAAAGACTATACCCGAGTTTCCTATCCCAGTTTGGTGGTGGCGAGGGAGGAATTGCTGGCAACTTTTGCCGGCTTGGAAACGGCTTTGAGGGAGAAACCCTAAAAACTTTTTGGTTTTATGCAGCTTTTGCATTTGATTTATGTCGTTGTTCGATAAGCGATCGCGATTTGGTACCAAATTATACATTGGTCCCCAATTTCCGTTGCTACAGTAAGAACTCAAAATAGAAAAGTCCCACGACTCGCTGCAACTTGAATTCGCTTGCAGCAATATCTTGGCAAATTCAAACAGCTTGCGGTGAGAGTAGTCGAACCGCGCGATCGCTTAGAAAAAGGAGGACCGATGGTCGCAACCTCTCCTAATAAAACTTCCCAAGGCAAATTAAATAAATTTGAAAAATTCAAAGCCGAAAAAGACGGTCTAGCTGTCAGAGAAGAACTAGAAGAGTTCGCCCGCATGGGGTGGGAAGCCATCGACAAAACCGATCTCGAACAACGGTTGAAGTGGTTGGGGATTTTTTATCGCCCCGTTACTCCCGGCAAATTTATGCTCCGCTTGCGGGTTCCCAACGGCACGCTCACCAGCGAGCAAGCCCGGGTTTTGGCAGAAATCGTGCAGCGATATGGCGAAGACGGTAGCGCTGATATCACCACCCGCCAAAACATGCAATTGCGGGGAATTCGTTTGGAAGATATCCCCGAAATTTTCCATCGCTTGCATCAGGTGGGCTTGACTTCGGTGCAGTCGGGTATGGATAACGTTCGCAACATCACCGGATCGCCGGTGGCTGGTATTGATGCGAATGAGGTTATCGATACGCGGGAATTTACCAAAAAGGTGCAAGATGCCATTACCAACAACGGTGAGGGCAACTTCGAGTTTACCAATCTACCCCGCAAGTTTAATATTGCCATTGAAGGGGGTAGAGACAATTCCGTTCACGCGGAAATTAACGATATTGCCTTGGTTCCAGCATACAAAAATGGCGAACTTGGCTTTAATGTCTTGGTGGGTGGCTTCTTTTCGGCAAAGCGTTCCGAACCAGCAGTTCCTCTCAATGCTTGGATTCCTCCCCATAACGAAGATGTCGTGCAGCTTTGCTGCTCTATTTTACGAGTATTTCGCGACCATGGCTTGCGCGCCAATCGCCAAAAATCTCGGTTGATGTGGCTGATCGAAGCTTGGGGCATGGAAAAATTCCGTGCTGCTGTTGAGGAAGAATTGGGTTACTCGTTGCTAGAAGCGGCGGAAAAGGACGAAATTGATTGGGATAAGCGCGATTTTATTGGCGTACACGAACAGAAACAGCCGGGATTGCATTTTGTGGGATTGCACGTTCCGGTGGGTCGTTTAACGGCCAACGATCTGTTTGAATTTGCCCGTTTGACAGATGTTTATGGTGACGGGGAAATTCGATTAACAGTAGAACAAAATGTTCTTTTTGCTGGAATTCCTAGCGATCGCTTGGATGCCTTTTTATCCGATCCGTTACTGGAAAAATTTACCATTTCTCCCGGTCATTTGACGCGATCGCTGGTTTCTTGTACGGGGTCAAGATTCTGCAATTTTGCCTTAATTGAAACCAAACAACGGGCTTGGGCAATGGTAAAAGAATTGGAACAGGAATTGGATATTCCCAACTGGGTTCGCATTCACTGGACGGGTTGTCCCAATTCTTGCGGTCAACCCCAAGTAGCCGATATTGGTTTGATAGGCACCAAAGCCCGCAAAAATGGTGAGGTGGTGGAAGGTGTAGATATTTTAATGGGTGGCAAAGTGGGCAAAGATGCCCAATTGGGCGATCGCGTACAAAAAAGCGTTCCTTGCGAAGATTTAAAATCAGTTCTCACAGATTTGTTAGTGGAACATTTTGGTGCCCAACCCAAGGGCAATAGCTGAAAGAATTTGCATTTTCTCTATACAATAGTTCGATTTTAAATCAAGTTTCCGATCGCAGGAGTAGGGTGGGCAATTTCCACCCTACAAAAAA
>CAYZHY010000224.1:0-2855 GCA_964477525.1 uncultured Geitlerinema sp.
CGTATAAAATCTTTCAGCCATGCACTATTGACGTTTGATTTGGAAACACTATATGGCAAGTGCTAAGATAAAACTTGGGAAAACATTGAAATCAAACCACCCGAACTTTATATGGATTTGGAGGAAAGGGTAAAATAAAACCAACAAGCGCAAGAGTAACTAGCCAATACTTAATTCCCGAACCGGCAACCATCTATGCTCGCGTTCTTATTTTGGCAGGAAACTCCGAGTATTCCAGTCTTCTACGTAGTCTCCCTCTCAGTAACGACAAGAACGTCTCGATGTGGTGCGCCACCCAACCGTCTCTGTGAGGGATAGCTAATACTTGTTGTCCGATTTCAAACATCTCACCAACGCCTTTGAATGTGGAAGTGGAAACAGATTGGTAAGTTTGGTCGTCGTCAAATCGGTATTTGGCTGACTGCACCTAGCATAGCTGCCATCGTTATTGGCTTGCGTGTGGGAGGATGGTTGCAATCTTGGGAATGGGCTGCCTACGATCGCTACATGCACTGGCAACCCATCGAAACCAACGTTCGCGAAGAGTTACCCACCGAACACCGCAGTCGCGTTGCCATTGTCGGAATTGGCGAACGAGATGTTCGGCGTCTCGGGCAGTCCATTCTTTCCGATCGCACCTACGCCAAAGTATTGCGACGCTTAAAAGCTCAAAACCCCAGAGCTATTGGTTTGGATATTTACCGAGATGTACGCGTTTCTCCCGGTCAGCAAGAACTAACCAAAATATTTCAAAATACCGACAACTTAATTGGCATTCAAAAAGTCGTCGGCGATCGCGAAACCGAAGCCGTTGCCCCACCGCCTATCTTAAAAGAAAAAGACCAAGTAGGAGCCAACGACCTCGTCATCGATGCTGACGACCGGGTACGTCGGGGACTTTTGTACCTCAAAGATGACGAAGGAAACAGAGTTATCAGTTTAGCCCTCTACCTAGCTTTCTTGTATTTACAAGAAGAAAATATTCAACCAGAAACCATCCCCGGAAGCAACAAATGGAAGTTAGGCAAACAAGTTTTTCAGCCCTTGCAGCCCAACGACGGCGGTTACGTGCGTGCCGATACCGGTGGCTATCAAATCTTAATCAAATACCGGGATTCTACGAAGTTTTTCGACACCGTATCCCTCACCGATGTCTTAGAAGGACGTATCCCTTCCGATTGGGCAACCGACCGCATTGTCTTGATTGGTCGCGTGGGAGAAAGCTTTCAGGATGCTTTCTTTACCCCCCTCAGTAGCGGTTTGCTGACCCTATCCGAACGCATGTCAGGCGTGGAAATCCATGCCAATATCACCAGTCAAATTGTTAGTGCTGCCCTTGACGGTCGCCCTTTAATCAAAACTTGGTCGGAACCTGCAGAGTGGCTATGGATTCTTTTTTGGTCGGGAATTGGTGCTACCTTGGCTTGGATCGGGCGATTGTCCCCCCACAACAAATGGGTTCCTTTGATAAGAATGGTTGGTAACTTGCTTGCTGGTAGTATCTTAGTAGGAAGTACTTATGGTGCTTGGGTAGCGGGATGGTGGATTCCTGTAGTACCGCCGTTTTTGGCTTTTGCGGGGTCGGGGATCGCTGTTACGGGATATATTGCTCATTGGGCTAAGGAAATTCGCAAAACCTTCGGACGTTATCTCAGCGATGAGGTGGTTGCAACTTTATTAGAAAACCCAGAAAAAAGAAAATTAGGAGGAGAACGCCGCCGCGTAACCATTTTAACTTCCGATTTGCGAGGGTTTACGCTCCTTTCAGAAAAGTTATCCCCGGAGCAAGTTATTCAAGTTTTAAACCTCTATTTATCTTGTATGGCAGAGGTTATATATAACTATAAAGGGACCATCGATGAATTTATGGGAGATGGCATTCTTGTCCTATTCGGCGCTCCTACGAGTTTTCACGACGATGCCGAACGTGCTGTTGCTTGTGCGGTGGCAATGCAGTTAGCCATGGAAAAAGTAAATACTCAAATGCAAACTTGGGGATTGCCTAACTTGGAAATGGGAGTGGGGATTAATACTGGAGAGGCGATCGTCGGCAATATTGGTTCGGAAAAACGGGCCAAATATAGCATTGTCGGAAGTCAAGTAAATTTAGCTTTTCGTATCGAATCCTATACAGTAGGCGGTCAAATTTTAATTTCCGAATCTACTTGGCAAGAAGTAGCGGATATTGCCAGCGTCCGACGCATGGAACAAGTTTATTTCAAAGGCGTACAAACACCTGTTACCGTTTATGAAGTTAGCAGTATTCAAGGAAAATACCATCTTTCACTGACAAAAGAACAAGAAAAATTATACTGGATTCGCGAAGCGATTCCCCTACAATATTCTATTCTAGATGGCAAACACGTTAGCAAGACTTGCTATTGGGGTCGTTTGGTCAAACTTTCCAAAAAAGAAGCAGAAATTGCCATAGATCCCGATTTCCAAACTTGCATTCCATCGCCGTTAAAAAATATCAAAATCAATTTCTTTTTTGCTAATGATGGAGAAACCCCCCAATACGATGTTTATGCCAAAGTTTTGGCTAGCAATATCCAGGCTACCAATGCCAAAACTCCCCCCAGATTTCACATTCGCTTTACTGCCAACCCCAAAGAAATCCATATCAAATTGATGGCTTTGTATCACTCTGTTCAAAAAGATTAATATTTAACAATGAAACTATTGTTTTTAGGTTCTGGTTCGGCTTTCACTATTGGCGATAATTTTCAATCCAATTTATTGTTAGTTGACGATCGCGACAATAAATTATTGTTGGATTGCGGTAGCGATATCCGTTGGTCTTTGCATGCCCAAGGATTTTCCTATCGCGATATTACGGATATTTATATTAGTCA
>CAYZHY010000225.1:0-2839 GCA_964477525.1 uncultured Geitlerinema sp.
TATATGAGATGTGTACAAATCGCCTTTTATATGGGGAGGAGGGGGAAGAGGGGGATGAAGACTGCAGGTGGTGAAGTGGGAGAATTTTTTGGGTCTTCGCAGTACGGATTTCGTATAAAATCTTTCAGCCATGCACTATTGACGTTTGATTTGGAAACACTATAAGGCGATTTTGGCTTCGGATTCGCTAAATTGATAGTCTTTTTCTTCGTTTAGCAGGCATCGATACAAGGAGGCAAATGGGTCTTCTCCTGGGGTAAAAATAAAATCGTCAAATGGCTGGTTTCCCAAGGATTTCCGCAATTCTGGGATGGCACCAGCTCTGACGACCGAGGATTTGCCGCTGCCGGAAGCTCCCGTTACCAGGGTTAGTTGGTTGCTATTGATGGCTTCTAAAATGGTTTGTATGAGCTTATCTCTTCCAAAAAAGCGTCGCGGTCTCTGGTGTTGAAGCGTCTCAGTCCTTGATAGGGCGATCGCCAAATGAGTTCTCGCTGGGTGATTTCCTGTGCCGATATTTGCAGGATTTGGGTTTCGATGGTGGTTTGCATGGGGGCAAAGGTAATGGTGTTACCGCTGCCATCTACTGAAATATTCTCTAGCTGGTTCCGTTGGTCCTGGCTCATGGGAAATGGAAAATTTGACTTGTAGCCAGTATAGCAAGTACGCCACTTGTCGGCGACCCCTGGAAAGGTATTGGAACCGGTCTGTTTGGGGGGTTAATGGCGAGTTATCCGGTACAATTGAAAATAAGCGATCGTAAAATGTTTGTTGTCCGCCGTAAATGATTCTCCCGTTGCTGTTGTTTTTTCGGAAATAGCTGATGGAGACTTTGACATTACACGTAGATACGGTTCATCTGACAGACGAACAATTCGAGCAACTATGTCAGAACAACCAGGAGTTGCGATTTGAGCGAACTGCCAAGGGAGATTTACTAATTATGCCCCCTGTGGGAGGAGAAAGCGGTCATCGAGAAGCCGATTTAATTGCAGATTTGGTTTTGTGGAATCGGCAAACCCAACTGGGTTATACGTTCAGTTCTTCCACCATCTTTAAACTCCCAAATGGCGCGGCTCGTTCTCCCGATGTGGCTTGGATTGAAAAGCAGCGTTGGGAAGCACTGACCCCCGAACAAAAACAAAAGTTTCCACCCATTGCTCCGGATTTTGTCATGGAATTGCGATCGGCAAGCGACGATTTGGCGATGTTGCGCGAGAAAATGGCAGAATACCTCGATGCTGGGGTCAAGTTGGCATGGCTCATCAATCCCCAACAGCAACAAGTGGAAATTTACCGTTCGGAAACAGGTGTGGAAGTGCGAGATTTGCCGGCGGAACTATCCGGTGAAAATGTTGTACCGGGATTTTGTTTGAGTTTGCCTTTGTATCCGTAGGGGATTGCTACTGGTTATTTTATAGGTTGGAATTACGCGATCGCTTTTTCCGTACAGCGTCCTATTTTGACGCTCCCGCCCTTAAAAAGGGCGGGATTCTCGCCTCATCGGGTGTGCCTAGACGAGTCAAACTCGTCCCCGGACACATTGCCCTCCGCGAGCGTTGTTCCGCCCCGCCCGGACGTACGATCCTCGATGCCTCGTTGCAATACCACCTGCGCGGCCGCCACATCTCGGTGTGTCTCGTACCCGCAACTCGGGCAGAGATGCTTCCTGAGCGAAAGTGGCTTTTTCCCGGTGTGGACGCCACAACTCGGGCAAGTTTGACTCGTTCGCTTGGCGTCCACTTGGGCGAAGTACTTCCCTCGCTTCCAGCACACCCAAGACAGGATGGACAGGAACTCGCCCCAAGCGGCGTCGAGACAGTGCTTGGCTAGCATCCCTCGCCCGAGCGCTTTCAAGTTCAGCGATTCGGCGAAGATACTGTCGGCTTGGTCGCACAGGTGGTGGGCGAGCTTGAAAAAGAAGTCTCGTCTCGCCCTCGAGACACGCTCGTGCAGTTTGGCAACTCGGCGCTTGATGGACTCCCAACGTCTCGAGCCTTTTCTCTTCCCTTTCAGCCGTTGTTGCAGCGATTTCAGCTTGCCTGCGGCTGTCGTGAAGAATCGAGGGTTAGAGACCAACTCACCGTCGCTGGTCGCCAAATAGCTTTCCAGCCCGACATCCAACCCCAAAGCGTGTCCGCGAAATGGCGGGTCAGGCACCTGTACGTCCGCCTGTAGGGATAAGACAACGTAGTACCCGCTCGCCCGCTTCACCACTCTCGCCTGCTTGACCGCGAAACCGTCGGGGATGGGGCGGGATTGGAAAAACTTCACTCTCCCGATTTTGGGAAGGGCGACTCTCCCATCCTCGACCACGTTCCCTTTCAGTTGCGGAAAGACGAAAGAGCGGAACCTCCCCACTTTTTTGAACCTCGGGAAGCCGAATCCCCGCCGGTACATATCCACCCACGCTGTCTCCAAGCATTTGAGCGTTTGTTGGAGAACTTGAGCTTGGGGAATCTTGAGGTGGGGATATTCCCTCTTCGCCTTGGTTAGCGCCTTGCACTGGCTGGCGTAGGTGGGTCGAGGCGCGTCGGCTGGGATGATGTACTCGCTCACCAAACTGCACGCGTTCATGGGCGATTTCCGAGAGTTCACCCAGTCTTTCCTCTCTCTCAGCGCGTGGTTCCAAGCTCGCCGACAAATTTCCAACCACGACTCGAGCGCTCCAGCTTGGCTGGCTGTCGGTTTGAGGCGGAACTCGTAGCTGAGGGTCAACACGTTACAAAAGGGCGAGCAACTTTCTAAAAGTTTAACACGTTTTGTTTCACGACGGCTGAAGCCGTCTTCGCTACATCCCACCTTTAGAAAAGGTGGGCTTTGCTCTAAATTCTGTAAC
>CAYZHY010000226.1:0-2790 GCA_964477525.1 uncultured Geitlerinema sp.
GTCTTCGCTACATCCCACCTTTAGAAAAGGTGGGCTTTGCTCTAAATTCTGTAACAATGAAAATATCCTGTTGAAAGCCCAGTTTGAAATATGGCTACTTTAAAACGACGGCGTTCGGAAAACGTAGAAGGCGATTTTTACGTGGATTCCACTTGCATCGACTGCGATACTTGTCGGTGGATGGCACCCAGTGTATTCTATCAAGACGGCGACCAGTCTGCAGTTTACCACCAACCGGAAACAGAGGAAGAACGCAAAGCGGCTGTGGAAGCTCTGCTATCCTGTCCTACAGCATCTATTGGTACGGTGGAACCACCTGCGGATATAAAAAAAATTCAGCAAGAATTTCCGTTGCCCGTTGCTGAGAATGTGTACCATTGTGGATATCATGCCGAATCTTCGTTTGGAGCAGCAAGT
Source organism: uncultured Geitlerinema sp. (assembly GCA_964477525.1). GTDB lineage: Bacteria > Cyanobacteriota > Cyanobacteriia > Cyanobacteriales > PCC-9228 > PCC-9228. Next base: position 418 of record CAYZHY010000226.1, read on the forward strand.
TATTTGATTCGGCGGGAACAAGGTAATATTTTGGTGGATTCGCCGCGATTTGCTGCCCCTTTGGTCAAACGTTTGGAAGCTTTGGGAGGGGTTCAGTATTTGTACTTAACCCATCGCGATGATGTGGCGGACCATCGCAAATTTCACGATTGCTTTGGCTGCGATCGCATTCTCCACCAAGACGATATCACAACCAATACCAGCGATGTGGAGATTCCTCTGTCGGGTAGCGAACCCATTCAACTAGCATCGGATTTATTTATTTTACCCGTTCCCGGACACACGCGGGGACATACAGTTTTACTCTACAACAATAAATTTCTGTTTTCGGGAGACCATTTAGCCTGGTCACCAACTTTGGAAAATCTCTTTGCTTTCCGGCGCCTTTGCTGGTATTCCTGGGAAAAACAAATTGCCTCTATGCGCAAACTTGCCGACTATTCTTTTGAGTGGGTGTTACCCGGTCACGGTCGTCGCTTTCATAGCGATCGCAAAACGATGGCAAAACAAATGCAGCAATGCGTGGCTTGGATGGAACAAAAACGCTAGCTAGATAGTGGACGTAATACCATTTCTAAAAAATAATAATTGTCTTAAATTTTCCAATTGCCTTGGTAGGGGCGCAACGCGTAAGCGTCCCTACAAAAACGCCCTAACGATCTCTTGAAAAACTTTAAGAAAATTGCATAAAACTTTAGGAACTTGCCATTGTTGCCATATAACTGCGAATGAAGTGGCTCGGACAACTGTTTCTGGAGAAAATACTTACGTATATAGTATTTTTATATGATATGTGTACAGAACGCCTTTTATATAGAGGGGGATGAAGACTGCAGGTAGTGAAGTGGGAGAATTTTTCGGGTCTTCGCAGTACGGATTTCGTATAAAATCTTGCAGCCATGCACTATTGACGTTTGATTTGGAAACACTATATTGCTCATTTATGGTAGTTTTTTATACAAAGAATCGCCACTAGTAGCTTTTGTGTACGTATTTTTTCGGAAACATTTGATACTTTTTGAATCTGTCAAATGGCATTGAATATTTTTGGATAAAATGTTAAAAAAAGTAACGTTATTGTTAAGTAATAAAATAAAACATAAATTTTATTTGCAATCTTCCTTCACAATTATAGTTTCGACATGAATAAAGGAATAACAAAGTAAATCAAATTGATGAAAATCATCAATTTTACTTTTTGTAACTCCTATTTTTCCCTGGATGGTTTCGGGATATATCGCATATCTATAAGCCAAACAGGGCACTGAAAGCGATTGAAGTTTGTTTTTGCCAGATCTATGTTGAACGTAAGGAGGAGATAAAACCTTATTCTGAAAGACGATTGTGGCTAAACCTAGTCAAATTTATGCCGACTCCTTATACTATTTTTCTAAATTCCGATTGAGGATAGGCAAAAAATGCAATCTATGTAAGTTTTGAGGACAAAAATGAAATCTGTATTCAAAAATCTAATCGCTCGAATTGCTGCCACTGGTTTAATTACAGCAGGCTTGGTTGCTCCAAGCTTAGCGTCTAGCTTCGGACAAAGAGAAGTCAATCAAGATGATTTTATTGCTGTAGCCACTCCCTTGGCCATGGGGAATAGCTACAAACTTGTGGTCATCGAACAAATTTCCCGTAACCGGGATTGTTGGGATACCTTTAGTTCCAATCCCACGCGCGTGAATTTGCTGCTGCTCAATTTTGACTTTACCGATATTTGCAGGCGCAGTACCGATTCCAACGGTTATTCTATCCGAGCTGGCGGTCAAGATATTGGTATGCGGTATAGGTTGCGGCTGCAAAAACGGGAACACGAAGTTGTCTTGCTAGGACGTGCTTTTGACGGTACGGAATTTGAAATTGGTAGCACCAACGGCTTGGCGGACGGACCCATGAAAATTCACCTAAACCCGCAGTGGCGCTTTACCAAACGCATCTACCAAGGGGAAACCACGGGTCACATTTACTTTACCACCGATCGCTCTCGCTCTACCCTAAATGGGAATTTTTGATTCCCATCCCCACCATCAAGTTAGCTGTTAGTTTATTTGTCAGGGGACGATCGCTGGTTTGTAGATAGTTTGAATAGCAGAGCATGGCAAATGGATAGTTCTTCTAGTTTGTTGGGATGGGTATAGGTTTGCAAGCACTGACATCCCTGCTGTGCTAGAGCATCTGCTTGCCATGCTTTCCACAAGGTTATCGCTCCATAGCTAGTTCCGGCGATCGCTTGACCGTAAGGGCTAAAGGTAATATCTATATAATAGGCTTTGTCAGAAATAACTGCGTATTTTGCTTAATTTTTTGGTCCTGGTTTGGTTTCTGCAAGAAGCTATTGAGAGAATGCGCAACCGGGATATCCGAGTCAGC
>CAYZHY010000227.1:0-2748 GCA_964477525.1 uncultured Geitlerinema sp.
GACGGTAAACTTCAACGAGTTTCTCTCCTGCCTGCTGCCAGGTATATTTATCTTCTACTCGCTTTCTGGCATTTTTCGCCAAACGTTCCCGCAAACCTGCCTCTCCATACAGCCGCAGCATCGCCTCTTTCATATCTTTCGCCGAACCCGGCTTGACCAACAGAAACGCTTCATCGTGACTTCCCAACTCCCGAACCACCGCCAAATTGCTTGCAATTACTGGCGTTCCCGCTGCCATTGCTTCTAAAATTTTTAAAGGACAGCATCCTTGGGTTGTATTGCGATCGCAAGCTGTTAAAGGAACAATCGTCGCATCCACCCCATGCAACCATTCAACCAATTCCAATGGGGATACGGAAGGAGAAATCCTCACCGATTCTCGAACTTGGCGTTTGCGGATGCGTTTTTGCAACTCTCGCAACTGGCGGGAACGATATTTGCCAATAATTTGCAACGAAACTGGAATTTCTGATTTTGCTAAAGCGATCGCATCGACAGCCGTTTTCACCCCTTGCCAAGCTGCCAAAGTTCCAAAATATAACAGCCGCAAACTGTTGCTAGCTGGCGGTGGAGAAGCGTAGGAAAAAGTTTCCAAATCCACACCGTTGGGAATGACGCGAATTTTCTCCGGGGAAATATGGCGGTTTTGCAGGTAATTTTTGGTAACTTGGCTGGGAGTGACAATCCAGTCGGCGGTTTCCAGACAAATTTGTTCCTGGCGGTGGAGTTTGTACAAAAGTTCGCGATCGCTTGCCACTTTCGGATAGCGATATTTTAACTCAATGGAAGGCAAGCCGTTTACTTCAAAAATCAGATAGCGACATAGGTCTTCTTTGCGGCAAGCAATGGGAAAGCCTTCGTAGATAGAACGAAATTGTACGATATCGAAATATTTTCCCTGCCACCATTTCCCCAGCATACTCCGAAAATATTGAACTCGCTGGATGAGATTTTCGCCAATAGCAGGCAGTTGCGTTTGGATAACATTATTGCCAATTTCTTGAGGAGAAATGGTTTTGTCGGTTGGCGATACTGTAACCAATTGTAAAGTACCAAAGGTATTTCCCAAGGTTTCGGCAAAGGCTTGAATGTGGGTAGCAGACCCTTTGCGATCGGGAACAATATCAAACGAAATATAGGCAAGCTGTAAAGATGGCATGAAATAAAGAGATGCTCGATCTTCTTATTTGCTGGCAGGCGATCGCTATTTTACCGAACACAGTTTTTCAACGGTTTTTTTGCTCTCAATCGTGAAATTTTTGGCTGGAAATCTATTGACTTTCCCCGATTGCTTTGCTAGCATATTCTACATAATGGAAATATGTGCTTAAATTTGAAAATCGCGTCTATTCCATTATGTAAGAATTGTACTGTCAACCCCGTGCAAAAGTCAAGCCTTTTGCCAAAAAAAATTTCACCTACAAGATAGAACTATATAGGAAAGGGAATAGACAGTTAGCAGAACAATACAAAAAGCGATCGTTATGGAAGATTCCCGGTTGGGGTAGGCAACAGAAAAATTTCTCTATTTCTATCTGGCTACCTATCCCCCGAAAGCAATCGCTTTCGGAAAAATAAATTTTTGGCTGGAAATCTATTGACTTTCCCCGATTGCTTTGCTAGCATATTCTACATAATGGAAATATGTGCTTAAATTTGAAAATCGCGTCTATTCCATTATGTAAGAATTGTACTGTCAACCCCGTGCAAAAGTCAAGCCTTTTGCTAAAAGAATTCCCTTTAGGAAATCAATTATTATGCCAATAACCTGGCAACAACTGAAGAAAACCCGCGCCTATAACCGAGAAGGCTTTTACAAAGAAATCGTCAGCGACGTGCAACAAATTGCTGCCATTGACCAATGGTTAGAGCAAACGTATAAAAAACTTCAAAAATGGTTGTTTACCTCTATCGCTATTGCCGTCGTAGCTTTCTTTTTATTCTTCGTGATTCCCATTGTGGGGATTCCCTTATTCTTACTATCGCTCGTTTCTATTGTTATTCTTAGCTTTTTGTATATCGGCAAGTATGGCAGATTGCACCTAAGCGATCGCCGCTACCAGTTTACCCAAAAACTGTTAGAATTGATTAATCGCGATCGCCAAGAAAATAGCCAACTGCAAATCAATTTATCCTTTCAGCCAGTGGTTCGCAAACATCACCAAACCCAAATCCATCCCCATCCCTATAAAACCGGCTGGAAACTCAAATTTTACGAACACGAATGGTTGCGACTTAGCGGCGAATTTAGCGATGGAACGAATTTTTCCTTAGCAATGAAAGATTGTTTGCGTCAAGCCGCCGGTTGGAAACGCAGCCGTAGCGGCAAACGCAAGTTTAAAAGTAAAGTCAAATGGAAAGCGACGGAAGTATTTTTGCATTTAAAATTTTCTCGAAAGCGATACGGTGGCATCCAAGTGTTGCAGGAAGATGCTAGAAATGCGATCGCGCTTCCCCCAAATACCACCTGTAAAAATTTTCAAGTGAAAGACAATGCCATCAAAATGAAAGCAAAAATCAATCCCGAAAATCCTACGGGAAGGTCGAATGAAAGACAATTTGCAGACAATGAAATCGTTCGCATCGATGAAATCTACGCTACGGTGGTGGCGATGTTGTTAAGTTCCTATCAAATTCTAAATTTAGCCACCGAACTTACCAAAAAGGGATAGCCAAGGAACAATCGAGATAAGATTGAAAAAGCGATCGCTATTGTGGCGGCAATCGTTCCTATTTCAGAGACTCGTT
>CAYZHY010000228.1:0-2704 GCA_964477525.1 uncultured Geitlerinema sp.
TTCTGCACCTGGAGGGGCTGTAGATATGCCTATCAAAACCCTGCTGCCACCTCCAGACACGTTTGCCACCTTTCTGGCTGCCCAGGAGAATCGCTTTGTCAGCCGTCCTTGGCTTACCCAACAGATAGCCCGCTTTTGGCAACAGGGCAGGGAAAGCGGCTACTTCACCTTGGTCGGCCCGCCAGGCAGCGGCAAAACCGCCCTCCTCGCCCACATCGCCAACACCCAACCCCATACCCTGTACTATTGCGCCCAATTCCCCGAAACCGACAAACTGGCCTTCGCCCATGGCACCCTGCTAGACTACCTCCGTCCCCTCAGCGATACCGAATCCGACGACAGCAACGCCCTGTTTCCCTACCTGCAACTCGCCAGCCGCCACTTGCAACCAGGGGAACGGCTGCTGCTGGTGGTGGATGCCATCGATGCCATTGAAACCCACCAACAACCTCCCGGATCCAATCGCCTCTACCTGCCGCGCTACTTACCGCCGGGCATTTTTGTGCTGGTTTCCCGCCGCCCGCAACCGCAAGAACTGACGGGATTGCTGGTGGAAACTCCTGCCGAAACGCTGGATTTGTCCCAATATCCCCAACGCTGCCACGCCGACGTACGCCGGTATTTCCACAACGAACTGCAAAAAACCAACAGCGACAACTCCTTGCCCGCTTGGCTGCAACAACACCAGCTAACCCCAGAAACCGCCAGCGATCGCCTTTCTGCCTACTGCCAGGGCAATTTTGCCGTAGCCAGCCACGTTCTCCACGACCTGCGCCAAGGTACGGACCTCTCCCCCAATGGCGAACTGCCCCCCAGCCTCACGGTGCGGTACGCCGAATACTGGCAAACCATGACCGCTACCGGTTTCGATGACCTCGCCGCTGCCATCCTCGCTCAACTGCTGCAACAACCCCAATCCCCAGAAGCGATCGCGCAAACCCTGGATGCGGACGAGTTTGACGTACAAACTATCCTCGATCGCTGGATTTCCTTTCTACTGACCGATACCACCACCGGCGAACCCCGCTATCGCTTTTTCCACCCCAGCTTTAACACATTTTTGCAACAACATCTGCTATAGTACCTCCCAATACGCCTATTTTCCCAGCTTTCCCGGTCCCATGATTTTGCCCTTGCGCGCGGTCTTATTGCAAATCTTACTCACCGCGATCGCAACAGCGATCGAAACCCCCATCCTATTCCGTGGCTTGCCCTTAAACCGCCGCCAAAGCCTCAAACAAGCTGCCTTGGGAAATATCGCTGTTGCCGTGGTGGGGTGGCTGTTTTTCTTTGCCGTTCAAGCGGGGATTCCCACCGGCTTGCGCGAACAATTGATTAGCTACGTTTTCTTCGATCGCTTGTTTTTGGGCAACAACTGGAAGCCATCGCAAGTCCAATTTTTATTAATTTTCTTCTGTTTTTTTGCCTTCCTTGCCAATTTCTTCTTAAAATTTTATCTCTATCAAATATTGCAAGAAATCGAACGAGCCATACGCGAACGAGAAGCGCCTTTGACCCTAGACCGACCCGACCCCAATCCGCCCTTAATCCGTCAAGAAGAATTGCACATAACCAGAAAAAAAATTAAAGAACACCAAGGCAAATTTCTTCTGTACGCTCATTCCACCAGCAACAGCATCGTTCTGCTATTATTGCTATTGCGCCAATCGCAAATGTAGCCAATACGCAAGAGGAACACCACAGCTTGAAAATTCCAACAACAAGTCCCAAACCTTCTTGGAGAAGTTTCCTGGCTATCGGTCTGTTTTTTCTGGCTCTTTCTTTGTTTTTGCAAGAAAGTCTCGACGATCGCTCTCTCGTTTATCACGTTTTTAACTTACTTGGCTGGGGCAGTATTTTATTTGGCATTTCTTGGTGGTTGCGGCAAAATAACCTGCGATTTTTAGGCGTTATTTTATATCCTTATTTACTCTTTGCCCTGGTCGGATTGTTGCTATTTTCCTACTTTCCCCAAGTGTCTCCCTTTGTGTATTGGTTCGGTTGGTTGCTAGCCTCATTAGCCACCGCCGCTACATACAAACTGAGAGAAATTCAATTTCAATGGCGCCAAGCTTCTGTTGATTTTTATCGGGAAATGGCGCTGTTAATAAGCGGAAATTTGCTCGTTGGCTGTTGGTTTCAAAGCTATCATGTTTTCCAATCTTGGATAAACGAATATCCTGCCCTTACCAATATCAATGTATACCGCAGTGCTTTCGTTGTGAGAATCGGCGACGAAAAAGTTCCTAGCCTCGTCCCCACCATCATTTTAGGTCGCCTGGAAGCGATCGCGCAAGATCGAGCCAACGGCCAACCTTGGTCGCAAGTCCAATCCTGGATTTCTCAAGTTCGCACGAAAACAAACCAACTCAAACAAGATTCCCAACTCCAAACTCTGCTACCAGATAAGCGCAGCCGTGAATATTGGTTGCCTCAAATATCAGCACAAAAAGTCAACAACAATTATCAAATCAAACTACAAGCTACCTGGCAAGGACCCAATGCGTCTGGTAAAGGTTATGCTTGGGTCAAAAATTGCACCATCGAACAAGTTTCCCTCGAAAATACAAACAACCAAGCAGAAATTATCGGTCAGCTACGCTGCGATACCGTCCAGTACGAAAGTTTTTGACACTAAATCTGAGAAGGGAAAATTATATTTGCCAGAGGAGGAGGGGGAGGAGTGGGATGAGGGGGAGGAGTG
>CAYZHY010000229.1:0-2680 GCA_964477525.1 uncultured Geitlerinema sp.
GAGCCTGTCGAAGGATTTATTTTTCGGGTCTTTGCATTTCGGATTCCGTATCAAGATTTATGGAGAAATTGGGCAAGCCAGTGTGCTTGCCCTGACGAGATTTTTGATAATATTATTTCTAGCTCTTACTCTCGCTGGTGTCCACTCCTGCCAGACGCATCCACATGGGCATTTGCTTGTCGCCACCGCCTTCGATACGTTCGATCGCGGCGTTGATTTCTACTCGTACGTCAAATTCTGGTTCGGTTTCGGCGGTTTGACGCAGGGTATCTAGGGCACTTTCGTCGCCGATTTCGTTGAGGAAACGGGCAGCCCGCCAGCGGACCAGTTTGGAACTATCCTGCAAGGCTTGGCACATGGTGGGAATGGCTTTGGGATTGGCGAGGTCGCTGAGGGCATCGCCGGCGGTACGCCGCACCACGGGGGATTTGTCGGAGAGGACGGTGCGTGCGAGGGGTTCGAGGGCATCGGCACTTTCGCTGGCACCCAGAATGGCGGCTGACCAGCGGCGGATGGTGGAGCGTTCGTCGGTTAAAGCTGCTGCGATCGCATTAAACGTTTCTTGGTTGGCTTCCAGTTGTTGCAGTGCTTTCAGTCGCCGCTTCCAGTTTTGATGTTTTAGTTCTTCCAATAAGGCTGACTGGGGCAAGCTGGCCGTCGTTTGGGCGTTGTTTGCGTCAGGCGCGATCGCTCTTTGTTCGATTTGACGTAACTCTTCATCGTCGATCAAACTGGCAATCTCATCGGCAGTGGATTGCGCTACTTCTTGCGGGTCGCCAAAGTCCACCATATACGGCTTCCAATACCGTTCCATAATATAGTCAGCCCCGGTTTCGGTAACTGCCCGTTGCAAAGCTTGGGAAAACCGGTCCGGTAACGCTGCCCTGGCTTCTTCGCCATCGCTGCCGTTTGCCCGCACTTGTATGGGAATATCGCGAAATGTCTGGATGGCGACTTCTACTTGTCCCAAATTTTCCTTGGGTTGCTCTTGGGATGGTGTTTCTTGGGAAGTTTCCTGGTTCGACGAAGAATTCAACACATCTTCCGAGCCTTCAGCCACTCCCAATACGTCACCAGCTGCCGCTAGAATAGACTCCCAATCGGCACTGCCTTCTCGCGTTAGGGTAATAAAATCTTGAATTAGAAATAGCGATCGCACGCCATCGATGTCGAGTAACTGACCAATGGGTTCTGGTACGTTGCTGGTGTCATCCCCTGGGGATAGGGTAATGGATTTGGATGCCAATTGCTCGTCGAGGTTGAGCTTCATGCAATTGGGACTGGGCGTAGTTTCAATCGAGCGTAGTTTCATGGGAACCCTTATAAAGACCTTCAATACGTGTTAATTAGGGATTGTAAGGCAGGGTTCTTTTGGTTTCAAAGCAACGCAAAATCGGGGAAAATCTTGTATAAGTCAATAAAATCAAATTTTTCAACATGTTGAGACGATTGCCCCATCCCCAGAAAACAACAGCAATGCATGCGCCAATAGCAAGGTTTTCGAGCCAATTTCTGATAAGCTCAAATAGGTGTTTAACAAGTCATTAAGGGAAACCGATTTATGGCAGAGTCCAATCAAACTCCTTATTTGCTCAGAGCGGCGCGTGGCGAGACCCTCAGCCGTCCTCCCGTGTGGATGATGCGTCAGGCAGGGCGGTATATGAAAAACTATCGGGAATTGCGTCAGAAATATCCTTCGTTTCGGGAACGTTCGGAAAACGTGGATTTGGCGGTGGAAATCTCCTTGCAACCGTTCCATGCGTTTCATCCAGATGGCGTGATTTTGTTCTCCGATATTCTAACGCCGCTGCCCGGCATTGGGATTTCCTTCGATATTGTGGAAAACAAAGGACCGGTCATTGACCCCCCCATTCGCACGCAAGAACAAATCCAGAACCTCCACGAACTGGATCCAGAAGCCTCTTTGCCGTTTGTGGGGAAAATTTTAACAACTTTACGTCAGGAAGTGGGCGATCGCGCAGCAGTTTTGGGCTTTGTGGGCGCTCCTTGGACCCTCGCTGCCTATGCCATCGAAGGCAAAACTTCCAAAGATTATCGTACCATTAAAAGCATGGCCTTTAGCGAACCGGATATTTTGCACAAGTTTTTAGGCAAGCTAGCCGATGCGATCGCCGTTTACGTTCGCTATCAGATCGATTCTGGTGCCCAAATGGTGCAACTGTTCGACTCTTGGGCAGGTCAGCTTAGTCCGCAAGACTACGAAACCTTTGCCCTGCCCTACCAGCAACGGGTCGTCCAACAAGTCAAAGCCACCCACCCCGACACACCCTTAATTCTCTATATTAACAACAGCGCTGGCTTGCTAGAACGCATGGCCAAAACCGGCGTGGATATCATCAGTTTGGATTGGACCGTGGATATGGCAGAAGCCAGACAGCGATTGGGCAATCTCACCGTACAAGGCAATGTCGATCCTTGCGTGCTATTTGGTACTCAAGATACCATTCGCGATCGCATGTTGGACACCATCCGCAAAGCCGGCAAAAGCGGTCACATCCTCAACCTGGGTCACGGCGTTTTACCCCCCACCCCAGAAGAAAACGTCGCCTTTTTCTTTGAAACCGCCAAGCAAGCCGACCAATTGTTAGGTTGGTAGTTGCGATCGAGCATACCGAGTGTGGGAGAAAACAATTCACTATACATTTCTACTCTCCCCCTC
>CAYZHY010000230.1:0-2661 GCA_964477525.1 uncultured Geitlerinema sp.
TGGGGCATTTGATCAAAAAACTGGATAAATCGTTTTGGAAAAGAAAAAAGGTGGCATCTGCGGCCACCTTCATTGTTTTTTTTGTTTTTTCAGCGGAGAGGGAGGGATTCGAACCCTCGTTGGGGTTGCCCCCAAACAGCATTTCCAGTGCTGCGCCTTAAACCACTCGGCCACCTCTCCAGGTGCATGGAAACCATTTATTTTTTCCCACAGGGATATAATTGTAGCAAAAATTTTCTGGTTGTCCAATATTTCTGGTGATTTTTCTGGCTGCTCGCCAAATCTGCCAATTGGCGGGAAATGATGGAGAAGCGATCGCTTGTCAAAACCCAGCCATCGGGTAGATCGAAGGCAAGATTTGTCGTACGCTCTAAAAAAGCACGCGATCGAGGAACGATTTTTTCAACCTTAGGATCTTCTCCATGAACGACAAAAAAGTCTATACCGTTCAAATTCACAATCGCTTTAACGACGAGTGGTATACCGTACAAGTACCGGAAGACCAGTACATTCTCGAAACAGCCGAAAAACAACATGGGAAACTGCCTTTTTTGTGCCGCAATGGTGCTTGCACAACTTGCGCGGTACGGGTGGTTTCCGGAGAAATTTACCAACCGGAAGCCATGGGATTGTCGTCGGATTTGCGCCGTCAAGGCTACTCTCTCATCTGCGTTGGCTATCCCCGTTCCGATTTGGTGTTGGAAACCCAAGACGAAGACGAAGTCTACGATCTCCAATTTGGACGTTATTTTGGAAAAGGGAAGGTACGGTTTGGTATTCCCCTGGACGATGATTGATTGAGATAAGTCCCTGGGTTTGCCACCCACCTACTCCCAGGCAAACATTTTTTCTACCTAGCGGCTAAAATTATGCGTCGCATGCAGTGGGTTCTGCTAATTCTGGGGATTGTCATCATTTTGATGATGATGCTGTGGCTGGTGAACTCTATTTACAGCCTGTACGTGCAAATTTCTTGGAGTGCGCCGTTTCTGGGAAATTTGCTCGTGGGGCTGTTGGCGATCCTGCTGCTGGTTATCCTAGCAGTGGGATTGTATTTTTTAATTACTTATATTGTCCGACCCAAATCTGCACGACGCCACAAAAAACGCCGCCGTCGTTCCAAGGTCAAGGTTTCGGAAGATAAAACGGAAGCGGCTTCCCAGACGTTACAGGCGATTCGCCAGCAAATCGAACAAATTCAGGATGAGGTGGCGCGTCAGGCGTTAGAACAGCGATCGCAGGAAATTGAGGAAAACCTAAAGCAGCGGAGTTTACAGGTGGTGGTTTTTGGTACCGGATCGGCGGGCAAAACCTCGGTAACCAATGCTTTAATGGGAGAGATGGTGGGCGATCGCGCGGCCCCCATGGGAACGACAGAAACCTTTGAAACTTATACGTTGCAGCTTCCGGGAATTGACCGCAAGATTTTTATTACCGATACACCGGGAATTTTGGAACCGGGAGTAGCGGGAACCCAGCGGGAAAACATGGCGCGCGCGCTGGCTACGGAGGCTGATTTGCTACTGTTTGTCATTGACAACGATCTAACGGCTTCGGAATGGCAAATGCTGCAAGCGTTGGCGGCGATTGGCAAGCGATCGCTGGTAGTGTTCAACAAAACGGATTTGTATCCAGAAGAAGAACAAACCGCTATTCTCAACCAACTGAAACAGCGACTGGCTTCGGTGGTAGCCGAAAAAGACGTTATTGCCGTGGCTGCCAATCCCAGACAAGTCACCCTCCCCGATGGCACCCAGGTGACTCCCCAGGTGGAAATTACCCCGCTGGTGCGGCGTTTGGCAGCGGTGGTGAGAGCGGAAGGGGATAGTCTGATGGCGGACAATTTGCTGCTACAATCGGCCCGGTTGGGGGAACAGGCGCGTGCGGCGATTGATAAGCAACGGCAGGAACAAGCGGAAAAAATTATCGAACGTTTTCAGTGGTATGGTGCTGCCGCGATCGCGTTTATGCCGATTCCCATGGTGGATATGTTGGGAACGGCGGCTGTGAATGCGCAAATGGTGGTGGAAATTGGCAGGGTTTACGGATGCAATATAGATTTTGACCGAGGCAAGGAACTGGCTTTTTCCCTGGCGAGAACGTTGGCGAGTTTGGGAATTATCAAAGGTGCGTGGGATCTCATGAGTACCACCATGCAGGTGCATCCGGGAACGGCGTTGGTGAGTCGTGCGATTCAAGGGGGAACGGCGGCTTATTTGACGCGTATTGCTGGCAAAAGTTTTATTGAATATTTTCGCAACGACCAAGATTGGGGCGATGGTGGGATTTCGGAGGTAGTCCAGCGTCAGTTTGAACTCAACCGCAAGGAGGAGTTTGTGAGGGCGTTTGTACAGGATGCCATGTCGCAGGTAGTAGATCCGTTGCAGCGTTCTGCTGGGGAGTCAGAAGAAGAGAAGGAGGAATCTGGGGATAGGTTTTCGGAACCGACGGGGAATGATGTGGATAATGATTGGCGCGATCGGTGGGAGGATGATTGGTGAAATATTTATCTCGATCGCTCGGAAGAAAAACACTCATCGTAGGGAATCTAGGCTCGAACTTTGGACAATATCATGGGAAGATTCGGCGTTCAATTACATTTTTTCAGCGATCGCTTTTCTAAAAAATAAATATTCATTTCACCTAAGGACATACAACCTC
>CAYZHY010000231.1:0-2652 GCA_964477525.1 uncultured Geitlerinema sp.
GTCTTCGCAGTACGGATTTCGTATAAAATCTTTCAGCCATGCACTATTGACGTTTAATTTGGAAACACTATATGCGATCGCTTATCGCTTTTTACTCAGGTGGCGAATGATAGGAAACTACGGGAAAAGCGGAACTACAGAAAAAGGTCAACACCGGCGTGGTTGCCCCTACTAAAAATTTGTGGTTTTTCTTTTTCGGATCTCCGATTCCCTTATCTCCCACGCTCCCATGCGATAATTCCTGTTGCCGTGCTATAAAGTGGTACAAACGGGAGGAGACGAAGGATCGAGAAACATGGCAAGATGGCGATCGCTGGGCCGTTCCGCAGCGTGGCGTTGGATTGGTTGGGGTAGTTTGGGATTTGGTTTGCCGTTTTTGGTTTCTCAAGCCGCCGCTACCACCGAGGCAACCGATGCCACATCTTCGATGAGTTGGTTTCAAGCGGCTGTATTGGGGATGGTGCAGGGATTGACAGAATTTCTGCCCATTAGCAGTACGGCTCATTTAAAAGTGGTGCCCGTAGCGTTGGGATGGGGCGACCCGGGGGTATCCTTTACCGCTGTGATTCAATTGGGAAGTATTGCAGCGGTGTTGTGGTATTTTTGGAAAGATTTATCAGAGTTAACCCAAGGTAGCCTGCGGGCCATTCGATGGCGAAATTATCAGGCACAGGAGTTTCGGATTGCGGTGGGGATTGCCGTGGGTACAATTCCCATTGTGATTTTGGGGTTACTGCTAAAATCGGGAATTGTTATTGATTATGAAAACTCTCCCTTACGGAGTTTGACCGCGATCGCGTTGGCTTCTATTTTCATGTCGCTGTTTATGGCGATCGCGGAAGTAGGTAGCGCCCACAAGCGCGGGTTCGATACCCTGGGAAGAAACGATGGCATTTGGACCGGCATAGCGCAATCGTTGGCTTTGATTCCTGGCGTATCCCGGTCGGGGGCAACCATTACCGCCGGTTTGTATTTGGGATTGCAGCGAGCCACCGCAGCTCGATTTTCGTTTTTATTGGGCATTCCGGCGATTACCTTGGCAGGATTGGTAGAACTGCCGGAAATTTTTAACACCTCTACCTCGAACGTGGGTGTTGGAGCCATGCTGATAGGATTAATTTCGGCGACGGTATTTTCGTATTTAGCGATCGCGTGGTTGATTCGCTACTTGCAAACCCAGAATACGTGGGCGTTTATCTGGTATCGCCTGATTTTTGGCGTGGCTATTTTGCTCGCGATTTGGGCGCAGCTGCCTTGGACAGCAAATGCATAGCATATTTTGCTTTTATTGTCAATCAAATCGAACGTAAGTAAAGACCAAAAATGAACGTAAAGCCAGCGAAAATTAGCAAAGTTTTACCAGATTCCATCGCCGCTGAAATGGGGTTTGAAGTGGGGGATGCCATTGCCAAAATAAACGGCGAATCACCCCGGGATTTGATTGACTATCAATTTTTGTGTGCCGACGAATATTTGGAACTGGAGGTTGTTGACCAACAAGGCGATCGCCACTATCTTGAAATCGAGAAAGAAGTCGATGAAGACTTGGGCTTAGAATTTGAAACCGCCCTGTTCGATGGTTTGATGCAGTGCAACAACGCCTGCCCCTTTTGCTTCATCGACCAACAACCCCCAGGCAAGCGGGAAACCCTATATCTCAAAGACGACGATTACCGCCTCAGTTTTCTCTACGGTTCCTATCTCACCCTCACCAATTTACTGCCGCAAGAATGGGAACGAATGGCCCGGTTGCGTTTGTCTCCTTTGTATGTTTCCGTTCACGCCACTGAACCGGAAGTACGCAGCCGCCTGTTAAAAAATCCTCGTGCTGGTAGAATTTTAGAACAGCTCCAGTGGTTTCGCGATCGCCGCTTGCAAATTCACGCTCAAGTAGTAGTTTGCCCCGGCATCAACGACGGCGAACATTTAGAACGCACCCTGCGAGATTTGGCACAGTTTGGTGGCGGCGAGATTCCAGCAGTGGCATCGGTAGCCGTGGTTCCAGTGGGATTGACGCAATTTCGCCCCAGCGACGACGAACTGGTACCAGTTAAACCCGCCAAAGCCAAAGAAGTGGTGGGGCAAGTACAGAAATTACAAAACGAGTTTTTAGCAGATCCAGACATCAATTCTCGTTTTGCGTGGCTGGCTGACGAATGGTTTTTGATTGCTGGGGAAGACTTGCCCCCCGAATCTCACTACGAAGACTATCCCCAACTAGGCAATGGGGTTGGTTCCATTCGTTTGTTCTTATCGGAGTTTGAAACAGCCGCCCAGAATTTACCCACGCGAGTAGAAACGCCGCGACGGTTGAGTTGGGTAGTGGGCAATGCTGTGGAAAAAGCATTTCAACCCATTTGCCAGCGTCTCAACCAGGTAGAAGGATTGACGGTAGAGATGGTGGCGTTGCCGAGTTGGTATTGGGGCATTGATATTGCGGTGACGGGATTGCTGACAGGGCAAGATTTGTTGCGTGGTTTGTCAGGGAAGGATTTGGGAGATGCAATTTTGTTGCCTTCGCTACTGCTGAAAAATGATGATACGGTGTTTTTGGATGATATGACGGTATTGGAGGTGGCTTGCGAGTTGAAGACGCATATTTTACCGGTTACTGGTATTGAAGGTTTGTTGCGTCAGTGCGTAGAGTTTTCT
>CAYZHY010000232.1:0-2651 GCA_964477525.1 uncultured Geitlerinema sp.
TAACGAGGGCGCGTTCTAAGGCTTGTTTCCCCTGGGATAGGTAGCCAGTTTGCTGCCACCAATGGCCCATCCAGTACCACAGTTGAATTTTGAGGGGGATATCCGGTTGTTCTTCCAGCGAATCCCAGACCCGAGCTAAAATATCCGCTGCTTGGGGCTTTTGTTGCAGGGCATACAAAGCTTGTGCCTGGTTCAACTGACCCATCAAGTTTCCCCAGACATCCCCCAATTGCTGGTAACAGACCGTTGCTTGCTGCCAAGAAGCCAACGCTGCCTGGGGGATTCCTGCGTGGCGTTGAATTTGTCCGCGAACGTTGAAAATGCGCGCGTATACTCGGTTGGCTTCATCGCTGGCTGGCGATCGTTCCATTAATTGGATGGCTTCAGCGATCGCGTCTTGGGCAGCTTCTGTATTTCCCAACTGCTGGTAGGTCAAGGCTACCCAGCTTTGCGTTCGAGCAGCGTCCAGCCAGTTCTGTTGCTGGCATTGCGATCGCTTGCCCTGTTGCAGCAATTGCAAAGCCACAGCAAACTGTCCTTGCCAGTAAGCTCGTTTTCCTTTTTGAATTTGGCGGTTGTCTTGCGTTTCTAGGAACTTCCCAGAGACAAACACTTGGGTAGCTAACGAATTGCCGATTTCCCAGGAAGGTTCCAGAAAAGATTCCCAAGGTGTAGATGCAGATGCCTTTTCCAACAGCAGCAATTGGCTGCCTCCATGCAAGGCAGCCGCTAACAAAAGCCCCGATAAGACCGCCAAAATGTTGCGCCTAAGAGCGTGCATGCGGCAAGTTCTCCCACTCGCTTGCTCTCCCCCGCCTCAGAGCTTGAGCTTGTTCGCGCTACTGACCAAATTCCAAACGGGTGCGTTCTACAATTTCGGCGGTGACCTCTTCCATTTCTTCTTCCAAAGCCACTTGTTCGATTCGCTGTCTGGCTTGCGATCGCACAAAATAGGGAATATTTTTCAGTTTCGCCCTGGCTTCCGGGGTCCAGGTTAGTTCGCTATTAAAATCACTAAAGTTCATAAATTATCCCCAACTCGACAGATCCTTTATTTTATTTTCTCCAGTCCCGCAATAATTGTCCATACAAAAACCCCCTATGCGATCGCACAGGGGGTTCGCAAAATTTTTGGGCTTGGTTGGGGAAAAGAACCCAACCAATGGGACCGCCAAAATCTCCTAGTCGATATCTTTCATGGAAAGCACGGGTTCGGTTTCGCGCTCGATCCCTTTTTCAAAGCCGGCAGCGGCAGCACGAGCGCGACCAGCGTGCCATAGGTGTCCAACCAACAAGAAGAACCCTAGGACAAAGTGAGAGGTAGCCAACCAAGCACGAGGCGACACGTAATTAAAGGAGTTAATTTCCGTAGCCACGCCGCCAACAGAGTTGATGGAACCAAGCGGTGCGTGGGTCATGTATTCAGCAGCACGGCGAATCTGCCAAGGCTGAATGTCATTTTTCAGCTTGTTCAGATCCAAACCGTTGGGTCCGCGCAAGGGTTCCAGCCAAGGACCGCGGAAGTCCCAGAAACGCATGGTTTCGCCGCCGAAGATGATTTCCCCAGTCGGAGAGCGCATCAGATACTTACCAAGACCGGTGGGACCTTGGGAAGAACCGATGTTGGCACCCAGGCGTTGGTCGCGTACCAAGAAGGTAAACGCTTGTGCTTGAGAAGCTTCCGGACCGGTGGGACCGTAAAATTCGCTGGGATAAGCTGTATTGTTAAACCAAACGAAGAAGGAAGCAATAAAGCCCATCAGAGCCAGGGCACCCAAGCTATAGGAAAGATAGGCTTCGCCAGACCAAATGAAGGCACGGCGTACCCAGCCAAAGGGCTTGGTGAGAATGTGCCAAACACCACCGACGATGCAAATCAAACCAATCCAGATATGTCCGCCGATGATATCTTCCATGTTGTTGACGCTGACGATCCAGCCGTCACCGCCAAAGGGAGATTTCAGAAGATAGCCAAAAATGACAGCTGGGTTCAAGGTGGGGTTGTTGATAACGCGAACGTCACCACCACCGGGTGCCCACGTATCGTAGACACCGCCAAAGAACATAGCCTTAAAGACCAACAACAAGGCACCAATTCCCAAAATAATCAGGTGGTACCCGATAATGTTGGTCATTTGGTTTTTATCTTTCCAATCGTATCCGAAGAAAGAAGAATATTCTTCTAGGGTTTCTGGTCCGCGAATGGCGTGGTAAACACCACCCAGACCTAGGACGGCGGAGGAAATCAAGTGCAGTACGCCGACCACAAAGTAAGGGAAGGTGTCTACGATTTCACCACCAGGACCAACTCCCCAACCGAGGGTTGCCAGGTGGGGAAGCAAAATCGCCCCTTGCTCGTACAGGGGCTTTTCGGGAACGAAGTGTGCCACCTCAAATAGAGTCATGGCACCAGCCCAGAACACGATTAGCCCCGCGTGGGCTACGTGAGCGCCAAGCAGTTTTCCGGATAGGTTGATGAGACGGGCGTTTCCTGCCCACCAGGAAAACCCGGTGGATTGCAGATCCCGGCCTCCCATCATGATGTTGTTGTTACTAGAGAGCGTTACCACGTGGCAATACCTCCTCTGGGAACTCGAACTGTTGGTGTGGTTGGTCTTGAGGTGCCATCCAGGCACGAATGCCTTCGTTTA
>CAYZHY010000233.1:0-2616 GCA_964477525.1 uncultured Geitlerinema sp.
GCCTCCTGCAAACGTTCTTGCAGGCCATGATAGCTGATGCCGATTTCTTGAAAACCATACTATGGCAACAAAGCCACCAGGAGACGCCTTTAGAGCTGATTCCTGAAGGAAATCTTAAGAAGCCAATCGACGAATCATCAAACGAATCAAAGAACCATAGATCGTGGCCTCACTATTTTCAACATGCATTTCATAATCTTTACTGAGACGGCGATAGCGATTGAGCCAACCAAAAGCTTGCCCTGAGCTTGCCGAAGGGTTCGCTCAATAACCCATCTTTTGGGTAAAACCTCAAAGGTATCACTTAGGCGCTTGACGACTTCCACACCAGCTCCACAAAGCGCTGCCCTGAGCCTGCCGAAGGGTTTTCGCACCGCCCGAGCAAAATTTTGACCGGAATATCCTCCATCCACCCAAATGAGTTCTGTCTCAGAAAGTTCTTGTTGATGATAGAAAATAACTGTAGCAGCTCCGAGACGCTCTGAGGCATTTCCTTCCGTAACTAAGATTCCCAGAGCAAAGCCTTGGGAATCCACGAGCAAATGGCGTTTGCGACCTTTTACTTTCTTACCGCCGTCGTAGCCGTATACTTCTCCCTTTTTTCCGTCGTTTCTACTGATTGCGAATCAGCGATGGCGACGGTAGATTTCTCATTCCTTCCTAATTTTTGCCGTAGCTGATAGCGCAGATGCTGTTGGATTTTTTGCCAAATCCCTTGACGTTGCCATTTGCGAAAGTACTTGTCAACGGTGCCATAATGAGGAAAGTCGTGAGGTAGCATTTCCCACTGACAACCGGTGCGTTGCACGTAGAAAATTGCATTTAGGATTTCTCTTTGGTCTACTGTGGGAGGTCGACGAATCCTTTGGCACCTGGAAGTAAGGGTTTGATAATTTGCCACTCACAGTCGCTTAAGTCACGCTTGATATAGTTTGCGGCATGGATAGGCTACTTCTGGTAAACGGCTCATGGGTCTGTAACTGCTTTCATCATTTTGGTTATGACCAGGTTATCTGCTTTTTTCATAGGATCCCTGCATTTTTTATTTTTTCTTTAGGAATCAGCTCTTAGACCCACAAATTCTTGATAAGATGGTTGTACTTACAGAAATCGCCGTAAAGCCCACGTGCTTTGAGCCGTGGGATATAAGGCGGTGAATTGAGGGATTCGATATCCCGAAAACGAACAAACTCCACAAGTTGGTACTATGATTTATAAAGTCAGGTCAAGTTTTCTAAATGTTCACCCTTAATTTCCAGTACAAGCTAAAAGTTAACCAGCGACAGGCTTCTGCCATCGACCAATGGCTTGATGTCTGCCGAACGGTGTATAACTATGCGCTTCGGGAACGGAAGGACTGGGTTAAGGCTAGAAAATGCCCTATCGACCGGTGTTCTCTTGAATCAGAGTATATTGTGCCTGCCGATAGCAAGCGACCGACTTACGCTAGTCAGTGCAAGTCGCTGTCTCAGGCGAAGAAAGAGAACCCTAACCTAAAAATCCCACAGTCTCAGGTTCTTCAACAAACTCTCAAACAATTGGAAACCGCCTTTGTGAATATGTGGGAACGAGGATTGGGCTTCCCTCGCTTTAAGAAGAGGATGCGGTCATTTGTATTTCCACAGGTTCAACCCGACCTTATTCAAGGTCATACGATCGCGCTTCCCAAGCTAGGGAAAATGCGATTTTGGAAATCTCGTCCGATACCCGAAGGGTTGATCCCCAAACAGGTCAGAGTCATCAAAAAAGCAAGCGGATACTATATCAGGGTCGGTTGTACCTGTGATGTTTCTGTTCCTGATGTCCCTCCTCAAGGGTATCCAATTGGGATTGACCTCGGCTTGGAAAAGTTCCTGGCAACCAGCGAGGGGGAAATCATTAAAGGTCATAAGTTCTTGAAGCAATCGGAAGGCTGGCTGAAAGTGCTGCAACGAAAGCTCAAGAATAAGAAGAAAGGTTCCCGACGCTGGAAGGAGATTAACCGTCGCATTGCTAGAGTCCACGAAAAGATAACCAACGCCCGTAAAGACTTCTTCTACAAGACAGCGCACCATCTATGCGATCGAGCAGGGATGATTTTTGTAGAAGATTTCAACCTCAAGGCATTGGGGCGTTCAGCATTAAGAAAAGCCTGTCTCGATGCGTCTTGGGGAGCGTTTGTCGATATCCTCTCTTATGTCTGTTGGAAACGGGGAGTTTATTTCGCCAAGGTTGATGCCAACGGCACGAGTCAGATTTGTCCTGAATGCGGTGTCAACTGTGGCAAGAAGACACTCTCTCAACGAGTGCATCATTGCTCTGATTGCGGGTTTCAAGCCTCGCGAGATGTTTCAGCAGCGATGGTTGTTAAAAAACGAGGAGAAAGTAGCGTCGGGCAGACGCGAAGAAAGCTCACCGAGGGGAAAGAGGAGGGGCTGTGTGCGGAATTCATTTCCGCACCTTGTAAGCCCCGTTGCGGGGATGAGGTTTCGGCTTTGTCTAGTCTCTCCTTCAAACGTGAGAATCCCACGGCTTTAGCGTAAGCAGAGCCGTGGGAGTGTCAAAGCGACATATCGTCTATCGTTGCTAGGTCTGCATGTTGCCGAAAGATCCTTGGTTAGCTGTTAATTTATCGTT